>NZ_JBHIOY010000001.1:0-334498 GCF_042195785.1 Bartonella sp. AP58NXGY
TTGGCAATCTGACCATCGGCAACATTATGGAGTCCTACAGCTGCCTTATCCTTACCTTTGCCTAAAGTCACACTCGTATAATCAGTTTCATCACCTGTTTTATCGTAATGAACAACAGCCGAGTCATCTGACTGAAGACTGGTAGAAAGATCCTTCAAACCTTTATCTAGCTGACCTTTGTTAACAGCTTCATTATCCTTTGTTGCTTCACCAACACCTGAAAGTGTCCGATCCGCACCAGTCTTGTTGGCTATGTTGATTTCACTGCCTTCTACTTCTTTACCAATAGTGATAAGATTGGTTGTTTGATCTTTCTTAACAAGGCTATCACCTTTCACATTGGTAATCTCATTATTAATTTCTTTGCTAATCTCATTTCTAATATTTGTGAAAGAATTACCAACTCCAGCCAAAGCATCCGCCACATTGCCATAGTCTATCTCTTCAGATTTACCATCATCCTTAACTGTCTTAACCTTAAAACTTGGAGCAGTCCATTGTCCTTGCTCATCATAACCTGCACCACCACCAAAATAGGTTGCAAGCGTGTTACCCATTGCATAAAGTTGACTACCAATGACAGCATCCGTTGAGTCGGGGCTGATCTCAGCCTTTTCTAGAAACGTAATTCTACTGTTTTCTTGTGTTCTTACAGCTTTGCCTTTTTCTTCTTTTTTCTTTTCATGACGCGCTACAAAGGCATTGACCTCATCATTCCATAACAAAGAATCCTGTGCCACTCCTTCAGAAACTTCTTTAATCCGTGTATTCACATTCTTGATATTTGTATCAAGACCTGCAAAAGCACTCCCAACATCATTAAAAGAGCCCTCTGTTATATTACCCTTTGTATCAATCTTGGATAAGTTATAAGTTGGTCCCGTCATGGCAGAACCAGCAACGCCTGCACCTCCACCAAAATATTTTGATGTATTCGCCATAGCCGTTTCCAGATTTCTCGCTGTCGACGAAAGACTCTCATTGGTTTTGCTTAACTGTGAAAAATTAACTGCATCGTTCGCTCCAGTGCCATCAGACACTCCTGTAATCTTTTTACCCCCAGCATCTATCCCAGAAATGATTATTTTCGGTCCACCAGAAATCACTAAGCCTGTTGCGTCTAGGGTACTGCTTCCTGCAGTTACTTTATTGACTGCAATTTCCTTAGCTAGATCAAATTTTACATTATTATCTTTATCACTTTTTGTAATCGTAAGATTTGTACTTCCAGCGGAAAAATCTACCGCGCTGTCCATAATAACGGTCTTACCATTCTTACCCCCAACAGATAGTTTCCAACCGTCATTTCTTACGAGACTTTCTAAGTCTTTTAACTGTATAACATTTACTGCATCAGTAGGTTCACTACCAGCTGCTACACCTATAATCTGCCGCGTTATGCCCTTACTAAGATCACCAATACTAACGGCACCCTGCGTGCTCTTCCAGTGCGCTTTAGTGTTTTTTGCCGGCCCCTGCAGCAAAGAAGTATACCCCAAAACACCAGCAGCCCTATCGGATACAGAATATCTCCCTATAGCAACGCCATCATTCACCGAAACCACAGAATCAACACCGATAGCGATAGCTCCCTCTCCCTCTGCTTTCGAATAAAATCCAAGAGAAATAGCATGCTTACTAAGTGCCTGTGCACGATGACCAACAGCAGTCGTACCATACTCCAAAGCCTTAGAAACAGCACCCACAGCCGTTGAATAATCACCCTTCGCAAAGGTATGATCGTCTGGCCCAACCGTTTCATTATATTCGGAACCTATCGCAACACTGTCTTTACCTAAAGCATGAGCCATGTAGCCTATAGCAATGCCATCCACTTCACTTGATACCCGTGCTTGATAACCTAGAGCAATACCACGCTCTCCCCCCTCATCCACCTGTGCCTTAGAACCTATAGCTATTGAATGCTGACTAAAAGCATTTGCATGATGACCAATAGCAATCGCATCTTCCTGCGTAGTGCCAGCAGAATCCCCCAACGCTATTGTAAACTTGCCGAAAGCTCTAGCTTGAAAACCTATGGCAATTGCTTTTTCATCTCCAGCAGTTGTTCTTTGCTCTCCAGTAGCATAGTCTGGAGCAGAACCAATCGCAATACTATTATGAGCATTAGCGTAAGAAGATAAACCTATAGCAACACTTCTATCTTGTTTTGCTTCCGCCAATGGACCTAACGCAACAGCATCATAACCTTTTGCACTCGCACTATAACCCTGCTCCAAAGGATGACCATTGCCTTTTGCTGCAGCTCTTTGGGTCGATACTGCTCTTAACAAACCAGGAGAGTTTGAAAAATCTACACCATCTATAGAATTTGTATGAATACTTTTTGTGAACTGTTGTACTTTTTTATCACTCACATTTTCAGCTTTGAATATACTTGATACACCTTTCGATGCAGTACTATTATCTGGAGCTAAAACATTCACAACAGGACTATAATCACTGACATTAGACAAGATTTTGGCTAAAAAATTTGCGTAGTCATCAGAAGTATTCGAACCAGCAACAGAGACGATACTTTTTGGATAAGATATATCAGCACTTTTTAAACCTTCAACAAATGTATTTCTAAAATCAGGATTTGCTGAAAAAACAGAGGTAATATTCGATACAAATGTAGCTACCACAGCCAATGAAAGAATTTTAACAAAAGAAAAACGAGAAAGTTGTAATTCACTCGCCCCTTGTGTGGTATATAATTTCTTCATAATGAACTCCCCAAAAAAACCTTTAGAAACACACTTAAGAACACAAAAAAGACATATTTTAATGATAAGAAGCGCGTGAGATTTGGATTTTGAATGTTTTGTTGTTAGCATTTTAAATCTTTTTATGTTTGTGTTGCATGTGATTTCTATAACCAGACCTAAATGAAACTCTTTCATGAGTATGGAAAATATTTTTAGGTTCTTATTGAAAACGGGTTTTTGTTTTATATATTAAGTGTAAAAGGGCTTTTCTGTATTATATTAGTGTATATAAATATTAAATATGTATTAAAAAGGGTTTTACTTGAGGTGTTTTTTTAATGAGCTGCTTTAAAGTAAGGGTTTTTTAATTGTTCTCTTACTTGTAATTTCTTTCTATTAAGGATTTATTAGCTATTAATGAGTGAACGCCTAAATATTTCAGAATCCGTAGCTCTTTTAGCCTTAAGCTATAACATCAAAATGAAATGTACGTTTGAAATATATTCTATACGCATTTTTACTTTCCCCCTTTGAAAGGTTTCCATCAAAACGAGTCCTACTAAGATACTTCATCTACGATTAAGCAATTAAAATAAAATAGCAAGAAAAAAATGAGTCTTTTCAATAAAGTATATCATTATGGATTCTAGTGTGTCCTTTTTGCAATAAAAGCAGAATGCTTGTAAGAAATGCAGGGGCACTGTACAGCATCATAATTTAGCGCGTCGCTAAAAATCTTGTAATATTCAATTATGGATGCAATCTATACCTCTCCTTTGTATCATCTGCACCCTTTATACTTTAACCACAAACCTCTCATTAAAATCAACAAAAATAAAGACTTAACGGCGTTGATGGTTAAAATCTGTTTGCTTCGTCTTATTTAGGATAAACCTTTTGGGTTTGAGTTTTTTATTGCTAATTCAGCGTTACACTAAACCCTGTGCATATCCCCATTGTTCGCCAGCACTTGTAATCGATAAATTAGAGCAAATCTTTCTATCTTCTGACATGTAGCTCCTATAGAAAAGCTAATTTGTGCATAGGGCGGAGTTAGTTTAGTATATTGTTTTTATAACCTCCTCCAATAAAATTGAAATAAATTTAACGATATACTTCTACCTTATCAGAGAGTTTTTTAGTAAATTTGCAACTTTGGAGAAAGTGAAAGGGTATTTATTTTTTCTATCTATAAAGCTCTATAGATCTTTTAGATTTAAAACTTAAAGCAGCAAATAATGAACATATATTATATGAAAAAGCTTATTATCTTATTTTGAAAAAGAAGTTCGCTTTGTTGAAATCTTGCAAGCTTTTGCTGTTTTTTTACCTGTAGTTATCATTATATCACTTATCAATTTATATATTTTTTTACATACGTAAAAAAAATTCCACCCCTGCCTCATGAGACAGGGGTGAAAAGAAATTTTTATGTATTTTGTTTATTATCAATTCAATGTCATATTGAATCCCGCACCTATACCCCAGTGACCTCCAGAAGTTGTTGCGGATATATTAGAACGGTATTTTCCATTTTCTGAGGTGTAACCTGCACCAAAGGCAAATGCAGATTGACTACGCCATAAACCAGTACCAAATCCAACGCTTAATTTTCCAGGTGTATCATTGTAGCGTAAGTTAGAAACCGCTAGCCCAATAGCCGCTGCTTGTCTGGCCTCTTTTTTCACACTCTCAATACTATAGTTTAAAACATCAAACTTCATATCTGTATATTGCTTAGCCCGATCAACAGCATCATCAATCGCATCAATCACAATATTATTAACCCGTTGATCCGTATACTGCTTGGATTCATCAAGAATAATCTTCATCTGTTCTTGGGTGTAATCATGCAATTGTCCACCATTTACAGCCTCTTTCGAACCTTTTTCAATTTTACCATCAGCGACATTATCAATCAGAACAGGTTCACTGGCATCACCACCCGCTAATGTGATTTTATTGGTTTTTTTGCCGTTTTCATCTCTATCATAACGAACCGCATCCTCTTCAATGTTGTCAACTCTATTATTGATGTTATCAACTTTACCATTAATATTGAGAACTGTATCACCAATATCAGCAATGGTATTGGAAATGTTATCAACTCTATTTGAAATATGCTTAACATCTTTTTCAACACCAGTGATACGTTCATTGGTTTCCCAAAGTTGTCCACCATTAACCGCATCTTTCGAACCTTTTTCAACTTTACCATCGGCTACATTGATAATCTTACTTGGTTGACCATCATGGTTAGCGTCATAGGCTCCTTTCTCCTTATTCCAGTGTAGAACATCTGAATCAACCTTGTTGATGACATCATTAATACGGTTATTAATATTTGACATCCCCGTATTAATATCACCAAAAGCATCAGCGACATTATGGTGCTCTTTCTCAGCAGTATTGCCATTCTCATCGACTTTAGAAATCTTGAAGGTAGGGTCTGTCCATTGACCATTCTCATATTTAGCACCACCACCGAAATAATTAGCAAGCTTGTTGCTCATGAGATAAAGTTGGTTACCTGTAATGGCATCCGTTGAACCTTCGGCAATCTCACCATCCAAAAGATACTTTAATTTGCTCTTTGTCTTCTGCCCATCTTTTTCATGACGTGCAACAAATGCTCCTTCTTCATCATCCCATAATAAAGCATCTTTTGAGATACCTTCAATTTTCTGATTAAACTCATTGGATACATTCGTTAAGCGCTGATTCACACTTTTGACATTCGCATCAAGCCCCGTCAAAGCATCACCAACATTATAATAGTTAACTTTTGCTACTTGGCCATCTTCAACAATGGTAGATAAGCTATATTTTGGTTGTTTAAAAGCACCATTTTCGAATGCGGCACCACCACCAAAGTAATTTGCAATATCTCCTGATATTTTATTAATCTGGCTACCATTGATTGCATCATGAGAATCCTGGGAAATTGCACCATCCTTAACATTCAAGAGAGCAACCGGCCCATTGCTCTTATCGCCACCTAAAGTTACACTACTGTAATTAACATTGCCATTTTCACCTTTATCGTAGAGAACTGCAGAAGCAGTTACTGTCTCAATATCTTTCGTAATATCCTTTATGCTTTTATCCAGTTGGTCTTTGTTAACAGCTTCATCGCCCTTCTCTGCTGCCTTAACACCAGAAATAGAACGCGCTACACCAGCATATCCCGCAATATTGATCTCAGTACCAGCTGTATCCTTACCAATAGTGATAGGAGCAGAAACTCCGTCTTGCTTAACAAGACTATTTTTTACCACTTCGGAAATCTTATTATCAATATTTGTGATCGAAGTATTAACACCTGTAAACGCTTCCGTAACATTATGATATGTCTCCCCCTGAATAAGGAAAGCTGGTTCTACACCATTCAGTACATCTGTACTACCCCCAAAATATTTCGATGTATTTTGAGCGACTGTTGTAAGATTGTCAGTAACAGTTGTAACCTTCTTATCCGTAGCAAAAAGCTGTGAACCATTTACCGCTTGCGTTGATGTTTGAGAAAGTTCTCCATCTTTCACACCAGAAAGTGTTCTTTCTTGATTATCTTTATTTACAAGGCTGATTTCAGTACCACCGGTTGCTTTACCCACAGTAATAAGACCATCTTCTCCCTCCTGTTTTACAAGGCTATTTTCTGTTACATTATTAATCTGATTATAGATATCCGTAATAGAATTATCGACACCTTCAAAAGCATCAGCGACATTATGATGCTTTTTCTCAACAATAGTGCCATCCTCATTACGCTGAGAAACTTTGAAAGTAGGATCTATCCACTCTCCATTCTCATAGCGAGCACCACCGCCAAAATAATTCGCAATCTTATCGCCCATCTTATAAAGTTGAGAACCATTTATTGCATCTGTTGAATCTCCTGAAATATCGCCATCCGCAAGGAACTTAATCTTACTATCTGTCTTCTGTCCATTTGGTCCACGCAGTGCAACAAACGCTTGTTCCTCTTCACTCCAAAGTAACGCGTCTTGAGAAAATTTATCAAATTTATCATCAAATTTCTTGTCTACATATTGTATATGTTTATTCACATTTTTGACATTTACATCAAGTCCTTCTAAAGCCGAACCAACATCTTCAAAAGTTTTCTGTGCTACTATACCATCTGTCGAAACTGTAGATAAATTATACTGTGGTCCAACAAAAACACCATTTTCAAATGAAGTACCACCACCAAAGAAACTCGCGATATCTCCAGATATTTTATTAATTTGGCTACCATTAATTGCATCTGTTGATTCTTCGTGAATTTCCCCATTCATAAGATAGCTAATCTTACTTTTTGTTTTATTACCCTCTCCACCATGCCGTGCAACAAACGCTTGTTCTTCTTCACTCCAAAGTAACGCATCTTGAGAGAGAGTATCAAATCTCTGAGTGAATTCATTAGTAACATTCGTCAAACGATTATTCACACTTTTGACATTCCCATCAAGTCCTTTCAATGCAGAACCAACATCACGATAATTAGCATTTTCTATAGTACCATCTTCAACAATAACAGATAAACTATATTTTGGTCCTTTAAAAGCACCGTCTTCAAACGCTGCATCCCCACCAAAGAATTTTGCAACATCTCCAGCTATTGTATTAATTTGACTACCATTTACAGCTTCCATGGAGTCTTTGGAAATTTCACCATTTTTCACACCTGCAATGGTTCGCTCTCCCTCAGTACCTGTGATATCAATTTTCGTACCGCCTTTTTCAGCACCAATAGTGATAAGCTTCTGATCTTCTTTCCATTTAACAAGACTATCGTCCGCCACTTCTTTTATTTTCTCTTCTACTGTCTTCAACTGGTTAAGATTAACTGCATCCGTACCCAAAATACCGTCTTCCACTCTTCTAATTACTTTATCGCCCGCATCAATACCGCCATATGTTATACTTGGACCACGTTTAATCACCAAGCCATTATCAGTTATAGTAACTTCATCCCCTACTTTTATTTTATTAACTTTAATAAGTTCGTTTAAATCAAATGTTACCTCGTTATTATTGCCTCTTACAATTTTGAGATTTTTGTGATCATTCTTATCTGCAGCAGCTACAAACTTTACTGTACTCCCAGCTTTAACATCTGTAGCTTCTCCGTCTTCAACAGCAAGCTTCCAACCCGTTTTAATTCCCGCTGTAACATCTTTCAGCTGCTTAAAATTCACAGCATCGGTATCATCAGTTCCGTTAGCAACTTTTGTGATTTTTTTATTGTAAGCATCAATACCATCAACAGTTATGCTTGGTCCTCCATCAACAAACTTGAAGCCATCGTTGCTCATAATGCTGTTGCCTGTTGTAACACTCGTGAGCTTAATCTGATCATTCAAAGAAAATGTGACTTTGTTATTATCTTTTACAATTTTGATATTTTTGCTTCCATCATCACTCGCACCAGCAACAAAATCTACTGTACTCCCAGCTTTAACATCTGTAGCATTATTCCCATCAACAGAAAGCTTCCAGCCATTTTCTGCAAGTGTTCTTACCTCTGTCAACTGCTTATAATTTACAGCATCGGTTTCTTCTTCCCCCTTAGCTACTCCTGTAATTTTTTTATCACCAGCATGAATACCATTTAAAGTTATGCTTGGTCCATTACCATCAATAAACTTAAAGCCCTCATCACTCATAATGCTGTTGCCTGTCGTGACACTCGTAAGCTTAAGGTTATCATTCAAAGCAAATGTAACTTTATTACTGTCTTTTGCAATTTTTATATTTTTGCTTCCGTCCTCACCCGCATCCGCAACAAGATCTACTGTACTCCCAGCTTTAACATCTGTAGCATTGTTACCATCAACAGAAAGTTTCCAGCCTGCTTCAGCAAGTGTTCTTACCTCTGTCAACTGCTTATAATTTACAGCATCAGTATCTTCTTCCCCTGCCGCTACTCCTTTAATCGTTTTATCACCAGCATGAATACCATTAACAGTTATGCTCGGCCCCTCATCACCGTCAAATCTAAAGCCAGCAGCATCCATAATGCTGTCTCCTGCTGTGACAGTCATTACCTGAATATCATCAGCTAGATCAAATGTGACATTGTGATCATTATCTTTTTCGATCTTGATATTTTTTGTACCTTTATTGTCAACTGACTGAAAATTTACTGTACCATTTGGACCAATAGCCGTAGCATTTCCCCCGTTAACAGCAAGCTGCCAACTCGTTTTGTTCGCGTTTTTCACCTCTTGCAACTGTTTATAATTCACTGCATCGTTAGGTTCAGACCCATCTGCTACGTTTGTGATCTTTTGATTTCCAGCATCAATACCATCAATAGTCATGCTTGGACCATCATTACCATTAATAAAAAAGCCGTCTACAGTCATGCGTGAACCGCTTTCACCGTTAACAAAAAAGCCATCATCACTCATCGTGCTTTGGCCTGTGGTGACTTGCGTCAATTTAAGATGATCATTTAAAGTAAATTCAATTTTATGCTTATTATCTGCAGTGTTTTTTGCAATCTTTAAGTTGTCTTTTCCCGCTTCTTTTTCACTTTTCACTGAAAAATCTACGGTATTGCCTGAATTCACATCTGTCGGATCGGTATCGTTAGCAGAAAGTTTCCACCCCCCTCCCTCTGCTATGACATCTCTCATAGCTTTCAACTGTGCAACATTCACTGCATCAGTGTCTTTACTCCCTGCTGCGACATTTGTAATCTGTCGCGTTAAATTCTGGTTAGTATTACCAACACTAAAATCACCTGCAGTGCTTTTCCATGCAAGATCACTTTTTGTTGTTGTAGTATTTGTTACAGGATCATACCCTAAAACTTTCCCATCAACACGAGAGACAGATCCCCCACCCACAGCAACGCCATCTATAACATGTACTTGTGCATTTATACCAATTGCAACTGAATGAGCCGTCTCAGCATAAGTATGGGAACCTATAGCAATCGAATTTTTACCTTTAGCTATTACTTTTCTTTCCTGCCCATTTTCTGCAGGTTCTCCGCCACCTATTGCAATAGAACCAAGAGCTTCCGCTTCAGCCTTCGAACCTATAGCAACCGTATAATCATTACTTGCTTTGGTCTTTAATCCTAACGCAACACTATTGTAACCAGACGCAGATGCAAACTTACCAATAGCAACACTATTTATACCGCCCCCTTCTGCATTTGAACCAACCGCAATAGCATCGTCCTGCGTAGCTTTGGAACTCTCACCTATAGAAATGCTATTTTTACCAGAGGCGGTTGCGAGACCACCAAAAGCAACAGCAGATTTCCCCGATGCTTCTGAGCCTACACCTATAGCAACAGCTGCTTTGCCACTTGCAAGTGCGGAAACACCAAAGGCTTGCGCTCCTCCAGCCTTCGCCGTTGCACCTGCACCCAAAACGGTTGAATAATTACCCGTCGCTGCAGACCCACAACCTGTTGCAAAAGAATAAACGCCATAAGCCTCAGGCATAGCATTAGCGATACCACTGGTGGAAAATGTCCCCATATAACCACCCAAAACTCTACCATTAGTGCTACCCGTATATCCATCACCCGTCCAAATAACCTGTTCAGTGGTCGTACCATAAGGATGACGACCGTTAAACTCTTGATCAGTAATAAATCTATTATATTGTTGCTCTGCGGTTATTCGTCCAGTATCAGGAATTGCCTGCTGTTGTTTGCCGCCACGACCAATAACATTGTCTGCACCACAGTAGTCATCATCACCAGCAAAAACAACACTCCCATGACTACCATGCGGATACATGACATTACCACCATTTGTGCTTCTAACCAGCTCTCCTGTTATTGAGAGATTCGCCGCAAAAACAGGAGAAACACTCGATAAGAGTGTCGCCATTACCGCACTAAGAGAGACAACTTTAATTAAATTTGGTGTGGAATATTTTTTTTTCATAAGAACCTCCTCCAACAGAGTTCAACATCATTACAACGCGCGGAAACACTCATGGCAAAACCCTCAGTTTGCGCACTTCAAAAACCAATAAATCAAGACAAAACCCTCCCCTTCCGATGCCGATATTTTTACGGCATCGCCCTAAAATCTTTGCAACAACATCGAATCTAGAAAAGTCCCCAACCCTTTTAGCTAGAGGGATTCAAGCTAAAAAATAAATAAAAACACAAAACTTTGAAAATATACCGTTATCTCCATTCAAAAATACTGCGATTTATCTCTTAACAAAAATAGTTTCACTAAAGAGCAATTCTACTTTTCAAATAAAGCGCATTAAAAGAATGGCAAGAGTGTAAAAATAATTTTTTATAAATTTGTAAAAATACTTCTCAATAAAATAGCTGTTCTTATAAGCACAAATTTATGATTTTTTAACTTATAGCATAATGTAATAATGACGATTATCATGATAACATCACTCTTTGCTGCGAAGTAATCTGTTTCAATATATGATGTACATCTTTGAAAGAATTTTTTTATATCCAATATAATGAGAAACTTCCTATTAAAAGTTTTAACGTACTCATCTCATCGTCTTCATAAAAAAGATAAAAGCGCTATAAATAATCTTTCATTCTTCTCTCTTTCATGTCTATTCCTCTTCTATAGTCATCAAACACCGTCCTTGTATTTTCACTATTGTATGAATTTTTTTAATATTACAAATCGAAAAGAAGCTGTTTTCTAAACTCTTTCCTCTCACATAACCCACTGTATTTTCACTGTTGTCCGTATCTTTTCTTCAACCAACAAATATTTCAGGAATGATGCTATACTCGCTTCCTTTTGTAGAAATTTTGTTTGTATCACTACTCGTCATTCTTTTTATCTGTATTAGAGCAATGTATTGATTTATAATGATAGTTTCTCGTTTTTCAGATCGAATAAGAGACTCGAAAATCGTGAGATTTTCACATTCCAAACTTGGTTATACAGCAGAAGATCAAAAAAGTTTTATTTTTTTAAAAGGCTGTTCAATCGTAACTTATGAAATTTCTAGATGTGCTTTTCAGTTTCGATTTTACGCTTTAAATGTAATTTTAAAAGTGGCAAAGTGGCTTCGACTTCTTCTATATCATTGAGGTTTTGAATAAGCTCTTGCAATCTTCCATAAAGCTCTGCTGCTAATTCCGCAACATCTTCAGGAGAAAGTGTTATTTTTGCATCATGATAGGTCGTATAAACTAAATGTCCCAGCTTTTTCATCAGCCCAGTAGGAATCGCCTGCGGTTTAAAACCAGCTGCTTTCGCCTTTGCCACATCTGAAAACATCTCACCATCACCCGTTACAAGCCAATCTAATGAAACACCACAAATTTCTTGATATTTGGAGAGCGCAGAGGCTGTAGGCTCACTTATACCAGTTTCATAAGTTCCTATAGAGCCAGCAGTGATACCAAGATGTTCAGCAAACTGCTTACGCTCTGTAAAACCAAGAGCGTGACGCACTTCACGAAAACGTTTTGCCAACTCAGTTTTAGGTTTTGCTTCCGGACGAGCCAAAAAAAACACTCCAAAATCAATATAATTGCTGACTAAATAATTATATTGATTTACATCTATCATTACTGCCCCTTAAGAAGAGCAGTTATCACATACATAACCCCACAAAAACGGATGTTACAGCATCCATTTAAGCAGGAGCGAAAATTATGACAATTACAAAAAATGCAATCGCCGTGGTATTTTTCTGAGCTGCGCCCCTGTAATATAATCTTGGAAAAACTCAAGCCTATCAGAGGCTATTTTCCAGAGTCAAAAACATTTGGACACAGGCCAATGAAAAAACTAAACGCACCACTGCCAACTCTATCAGTTTGCATGCCAAGCCAATTGTTGCCAACTGCTTTCTCAAAAGTCGCAGTCATATTCTTTCAAAAGCAAAAAGCCTAATACGATTCTCTTCATTTCATGCTGTGCAATATACCACTGAAATCTTATTACAAAAATATGCAAACGCATTTCCCATAGGTTTTTATAAGGTAAAAAGTTTATCAATGTCTAAAAATCAATATAAAATAGGCAAAATAATTGGTATTCTACAAAAAATGAGATTATCACTCGTTATTAAAAAGTTAGACGTTTACAAACCCTGTTTGCTTATTTTATATATTAATGGCACTGATTTAGCTGTAATTGGCAATAGAGATTTCAGGGTGTTTGGTTTATCGTCAGAATACTCTTCCTCTACGCATATTAAAAGCCTTTTGGCAATGTATTTTAAATGCTATAAATTCTATAGTAAACACATTGCCATCCATATTTACAATTGGGCGCTTCAAAATCTTGGAGTAATAAAATCTTTAATAGGCTTTGATTTAAAAGCGCGTATTTTGCAGAAAATTGACAAAACCATGAGGTTCGTATACATGGCAATTTTAAGTGATGATAGTGGAGTGATACTTAAAAAAGCTGCATGGAAACCCGCAACGTTGAGGAATTAAGCATGACCTCTTTATGCGATAAAGAATTATCTGATACACTGGTTGGTCTTTATGACGACTATCAACGCGGTTTCGACATTGGAGAAGAGCTTAAATTGTGCGTGGATTTGGCGTTATCTCTTGAATTGGAACTCAGTATTCACCGTTTAAGTGAAACAGATGCTGTTTTAAAAAAAGAGATTGTGCAAACCTTGCATCGTCGTAGAAATACTCATTCCAATGAAGATGAAATTGATACAATTTTTCATATGGATTTTGAAAAACAAAAATAATGCAATACTCTCCCCGTATGATAAGATATTCCCTCATCGCTTTACTTTCTGCTACGCTTAGACAAAAAACTTTCAAGAAGATTTAAAGTGTTCCGTTTTCGTCTTCTTAACAGCAGTGAGGTGAATTAAAGAAACGCATCAATTCTTTTGGGTCATTATCAAAAAGTAAAGGGTATTCTCTAGCATACATCAATTTATGCTTTATTCATTAAGTACCAACTTTTACATTTTCTCAACTCTCCTTTAAAAGCAAAATATGAAATGTGCTGCAGCGTAAATATTTATAAAATAGCGTATATTGACCACACTTAAACGTAATTTATTGTTTTTCATGTTTATAAAACAGCACTATGAGTATTCCAACAAACGCAACAATGCTTTGAAAAAAATATATCGATTGGGGTGATATGCTACTGCTATCGCTTGCCATAGTGAGGTAGACTCCGAGGATCAAGCATCCAGAGATACCATTAAAACTTGCCTGCAATCTTCCTTGGTATTCAGGATCACAAGAGAGTTGTGATAAAGAAATCGAAAGAGCCCAACTCGAAAGTCCAAACCCAATCATAAAGTAAACAGGAAAAACAACAAAATTGTGTGTATTAACAGATAAAATAGCGAGGCCAATAGCCATAAAAGCTAATAAAATGGCTAATGTTTTCCTTATGGATAAAACTTTACAAAGAAGTGGTGAAAAAAACGCACCTGTCAATACGCCCATAGAATAAAGCACCTCAAATATTGCAAAGGTCGTGCTATCCGCATGTAAAACCTCTTGTATATAAGGAACAAGAATAACAGGAATGGTCATCAAAAGAGTCATAATAATCATCTGGCTTATATAAGGTACAAAAAGAGCCGGATTCTGTTTAAAATAATGAAGGGATGCTGTATAATTTTCCCACCAATTTTGCTGGTTTTGATTTTTAGATCTTCGGTTTTTAGGTACCTTCATTGCAAAATTAAATAAACCAGCAATGATAAAGAATATACCACCTATTAGAAGAGTTCCTTTTGTTCCTGCATAGGACAGTATAAATCCACTTAAGCCCATACCTACGATAGTGCCAAGTTCATAAACCATATCGATGGTCGCATTTGCATTGATGAGCTGTTCCTTCAGCACAATACTTTGAATTAAAGAAATAGCTGATGGCATATAAAAAGGGATAAAAATACCCAAAAGAGCAGATAAGACCATCAATTCAATTTCTATACCAAAATGCCAAAGCATTACCCAGCTTACGATTACCAAACCTCTCACAAGATTTGAAATAATAATCTGCGTTTTACGGTTATATTTATCTGCCAATATGCCAAAAATAGGCGCAAAAATAATGCCAGGCGTCCAAAGAAAAAGCATCATCAACGCTACACCACGGATTGAGCCCGTCTGATTGTAAGCGAGCCATGACAATGTAATATAATTTAGTCCACTTCCAAATGTAGCAAATAAGCCGCTCAAAGTAAAATAGAGAAAAGTTCTATTTTCAAATAAAGCAATGCGTTCCTTCAAATTTGAAGTGAACATAAATTATCCTCTAAAATGAATACCAGTCGATATGCATGATACATCCTGTTTAAAAACAGGCATTCTTACAATTTTCATTTTAGATCATTAAATTTAAGAAAGCAAAATCCTTTTTTAGGCTTTTAAAATCTCTATTCTGTCGTATGATCAATTTTTTATATGAAAATAAAATATTTACATATAAAGATAGAACAAAATTAATATTTTATGTGCATTTATTCAGAAACTATACCTTTATAAATAATGTAAAACAATTTTACGGTATTGAAGATTCATACGTATCATTATCTTACAGGAAGTTTACCTACACATCGTGAATGCAATATAGTATCGTTGAAGCTTATTCTTTTGCTCTTACCAAAGAGCAATAGTCGTAACTCAGATTCAGACAAACCTAAAAAGTCTAGCATAGCATTTGCATCGTTATTATACATGTTCAGAAAAAGCTTTAGTTGCTATATTAAAAAGGAAAACTTTATTATTCCATCAAAATAGATTCTTTAGTACTTGAAAAATAACCAGAAATGATGGTTGATCAATCTCTTCTGGTACAAAACTTTCTTAAGGAAAGCAATGAAAAATAGAAAGCCTCATCATTTATTGCCATGAGAAACAAAGTGAATGTACTACAAAAGTCATATTGGAAGCGCCAAAAAATGAAAGTGACAAATACGAATAAAAAATAACAATGCCTATGGTGCTGTTACATAGCAAAGAAAAAACTTGTGCTATTGCTACATTAAAGTCAGAAGGAGAAAGTTTTTTAAGGTAACAACGAAAACATAAGCGCCATTATTGCCTCCCCCCTTAACTTATTTTCACACTCAAATAGGATCGAGCACATCCCCCCCCAAGAACATAGCTATGCTAGCCGTTTAGCGAAGAAACTTCTTATTGGCAAAACATCCTACAAGAAGCACAATAAAAACACCAACTGTCTCTGCTCTCAGTCTCTCCGAAAATTAGCTATCACAATGATAAACATTATTGTTCAAATTTATATCATGCTCTTATCGAAAGAACTTGACATGCCTAACGACACAGATATTAGTTTTTTATAAAAACGTATAGATGTATATTTTTAGATATACGAACATGGGGGGAAGGTGATGTGCGCAAAGAATTAATGTTTCGGTTTTATGGGCTTGTTGTCCTGCTGTATCTTTCTGATATGGTTTTATTTTTAAGTAATCTTTGGAATGCTTATCGCATAACCTCCTCATCGGTTTTCCTAGGCGTAACCATGGCTTTGGGCACCCTTATGCCCTATCTTTTGAAAAAAAGCGGACTTGTGCGCATTAAAGCCTCACTGCGGTTGGTAGATTTATACAAAAGGCGGATCATTATCTATAGCCTTCTTTTATTGATTGCATTTTTCCATTACGCTGATTCCCCCTTTGGTTTTATCGCTGTCTCTATCTCTATTGGTTATCTCTCTTTGATCACTTTAAGTACGCTGGAGACTTATAATACTAAACTCTCGCTTAGTGGCTATATTAGTGCTCAAAAGGCTTCCCGCATTATGCAAACAGTGGTGCAGATTGGCGCCTTTTTGGGAGCAGCATTGAGTGGTTATCTCTTGGAAGCAACCAGCCCTCAAGGGGCTGCAGCTGAAATCGGCTATAATGGTTTGATTGTGACACTTTGTGTGTTTGACATCATTATAAGCATTATAGCCGGATATATTATCTTTTGCGATGAATATAACGCCACAGATACCACAGCACTTGAAATTGGTAAGAAGCCAGCGCCTACACCGCAAGCGGATGGGCTCTCCCGTGAGCTTAAACTTTTATGCGTCTTCATAGGACTTATTGGCTTTCATATTTGCGCTTATAATACGCTGGCAACTATTCTTTTTCAGAGTGTGAAAAATTTTGGCTCTGAATATTATGGGCTGTGCAGCGCAGTTGCGGGTGTGGGGGCTTTTCTAGCTGCTTTTATCAAAATCCCGCGCTTTGAATTTATTCTCCCAGCCCTTATGTTGAGCGTAGCTGATCTTATTTTTAGCACCACACAATCGCCCTATTTGGCTGTGGTCTTTTGCTTTTTTATTGGACTTTCAATGAATACCATGCGAATTAATGCCCGCAAACATACGATTGAAGCGACCAAAACAGAGGCTCAAGCAGAGCTGCTGGGAAGCTATAGCGCGGTATGCTTTATACTCTCTCCCAATCGACAGGTTATGTCATTCTTGGTCTTCTTACAAGCTCTGCCCTTATGGGTCCTCAAGCAGCTGTTTATCTTCTCCCCCTTATAGGGCTAATAATCTTTATTTATGTTCTTTTCCTTTTATTACAGCGGAACAAAGTATGAGAAAACCTATTCTTATTGTCGACCCTTTCTCCACGGGTGCCCTCTATGGCCCTGCTTTGCAAAAATTAGGCTATGCTTGTTATGGTGTTATCTCTCAACAAGCTCCTTTTTCACACTATATGCTTTCTTATCAGGGAGAGGGCATGGCAGAAGCGAAACTTCATAATGTAGATGAGATAAAGACACGCTTTCCTATCGGAACGATAGAGGCTGTAATAGCGGGGGCCGAAGGGGGTATTTATTGTGCAGATCAATTGGCGGCTTATTATAATTGCCCTGGGAATAATCCCTCAACCACAGATTGGCGACGGAAAAAGGCAGCAATGCAGAAGCACCTTTGTGAAAACGGTTTATCTTATATCCGATCAAAAATTCTTACAAAAGACAATTATACTTTCGATGGTTTTGAAAGCCACAGCGGCTATGTGGTAAAGCCAAATGATTCTGCAGGAAGCGATGGTGTTTTATTTTTCTCTAATCTTGAGGAAGTGGCGGCATGGTCCTCTAGAATCGACTGGACGCAAAAAAATATTTTTGGCGCACCTAACGAGGCTTATTTGCTCCAAGAAAGATTGGAGGGAGAGGAATACATCGTCGACGCCATCGTAAAGGGAGAGGCTATAAAGGTATGTGCTTTATCGCGATATAAAAAAGGTATTCATAATGGAAGTGCTTTTGTTTATGAATCGCTTGATGTGCTTGATGCTCAAGATCCCCTTTATGCCGCTCTTATCTCTTATGCAAAACAGTGCATTCGCGCGGTGGGGATTGAATATGGGCCTGCGCATATGGAAATCATGCACAGCTCGTGGTCCAGTGATGATCGAAGTAGGAGCCCGCCTCCACGGGGGGATTGCGCCCACTTTGTTTGCACATTGCTATGAAAATGATTTACTTGAAAGCTCCATTAACCTTATTACGGGAGTGTTTTCGCAAACACCAAGTCGCTTTAAGAAAAAAGGGCGTATTATCTTTCTTATCAATAAAATTGATGGTCGTATCATACAAGATATTAATCTATGGCAGCAAAAGCTTCATTCTTGGGAAAATGTCGTCCATTTTATGCTCTTTTTTAAAGAAAATGAACCCCTCCCCCTGACCATTGATTTAAATACCTGTCCAGCCATTATAGCAATTTTGGGCGAGAGTGATGATGAATTATCGACTTTGGAAAGGATAATTCGTAGCAATTTTTTATAAAATACAACAATTGGGAGGAATACAGGGATTCAGCAGCGCAAATAATTAAAAATATAGACAAATATGAAAAATGGATCCAGCTTAACGGATTAAACAACAAAGAAATAATTTTGTTTACAGCTTTATTGTCGAGCATTCGCGGATGGATTCTAGTATTATCTCTATCTAGAACTCCCTATAGGCAAGAGGCAGAAAAGTTATCAAGCATACTTAGTATACCTTAATGATAACTGCTATTACCATGCGTGATGGCTCTAAAATGTAGATGGATTTGAACTTTTAAATAATTTTTTAACTCTTTAATCACTTTATTTCCATACTTTTTAAATAATATTCAATAACTTAAGTAAAATAAATATTTTTATTTTGGGTTTTGGTGTGTTGTTAATCTAAAGCATATGAAGAGAATATATTAAAGAATAACAATGTTTATACATCGAGATTTAAGCTCTGTTTTACAAAAGGAGGACTATTATGACACAGACGAATCTAGCTATTAATCCGTTGTTGCAAACCAGTGGAGAGATAGTGCTAAATGTAGAAAAAGTTGCATAAGAACCTTTAACAAAAATGATTAAAATTTAGAGTTACAAGGTATGAAATAAATTTTTTTCTATCAGCTCTTCAGTTTTCTTTGGTTAATTTATTTATTCTACCTATATCGTTGAAGCTTTCTTCTAATGACATCGTCTATCATTAGAGGGAGATGTGTGATTGTTTTTCGGGTTGTAACAGCACATGGGTTTCGTGATTTATTTTTCCCATCAGAAGAGTTATAGTTGAACAAGTTTTAATACATGGCATTCCATATAATGCAGTGTGTGCATATAAAATTTTTCAGGATGGGAGTGTTGAGGTAGTGTCTTTTCTTGGAAAGACTGTACAGCAGTTACTAGAAAATCTAGGAGAAGAAGAGCTTATTTTTAGAACAGATAGAAATTTTGATTATAACAATTAATTAAACCAAAAGAATAATATTTATTCTAAAGTTGATGATAAAATTGTGGCAAAATATATTTTTGATAACCATAAAGAAAAAGTTAGGGAACATGTTTTTATTAGTAAGAAAGAATATCATTCATTTGTCTCGCTAAAAGTTAGCAAATTTATAGATAACTTTTTTCGTTCGTTGAATGGTGAAAAAATAATTGTCGGAGTTAGTGGAGGAGGAGATTCTAATCCATTGTTACAAAGTTTAATAAAAGTTCGAATACCTAAAGATTCTTTAGTTCCTGTGAGAGTGTTAGGAATACAAAATTGGGATACAGAGGAGACAAAGAGAGCAAAAGCCGAAAACTTTGCACCAATGTTGGTTAAAATTGCATCTTGTTCATTCAGACGAAGTTGGTCAATTATTAGGTGCAGCAGAGATAGATTGAGCGGGAATTTTTCAAAAAGCGTATCCCGAATCTGACTTAGAGGTTATTGAAACTTTAGCAGTGCAATTGTCTTTGTCTCATGTTGCTCAAACATTAGACCAATCTTTTTGTGATTAGAGTTAATTTAGAAGATCCGCTTGCTGAAAATTTTTATAATATCATGATAGGTCAAAATATTTCTTTTTGTTTCGTGCACGAAGTGGATGCACCTCGTATTTTTTATCTATTGCACTGTTGTCCGAAACATATTTTAGATGGTTGTTACTTGAAATATGCCTTGGAAAATTATTTGGCAAGAGAGCGTACCTATATGTATTGGAAAGTAATTTCCTATTATTTATCTCAATCTATAGGTACAACGTTACCAAGTATAGAATTCATGCTGACAGATGACTTTCAAAAAATAAGTGCCTATAACGCATTTGAACTAAACTTTTATGAAAAACTGGAATTTAGTACCGAACCATATTCGACAATGGAGAAAATCATAAAATGGCTTGAGTCTCTGTTTAAAAGGAAAGAGGCTATTGCGTAATTCTGTTTTTCTTATGATTGTGATTGGTTGTTTGACGAGTTTTTGTGCTAGTGGTGTATTATCTATTGGCCTTTCTTTGTTACAATTCCAAGATACAACGGGAGAAGCATCTGCTACTTTAAATGTCGTTAATTTAATCGCAATTGGAATTGCTGGCTTATGTTTGGGAAACGTGTTGGCGCACTATCAAGGCTTTATAATTGGGTTTTATAGTCAAATTACTTGCGCTTGTTTATTGTCTTTCTTATTATTTATGAACAATCCAGTACTTATTTTATTTGTATTTTTTTTACTTGCTCTCTTGATGGGGGCTGATAATCCAAATAACAATAGTGCCTTGAATCTGCTGGTTCCAGCTCCCAAACAAAAAGCTGGAATTTTTGCATTTTATACTAGTTGCTGTCAGTTTTTTGTTATTATATCCCCATTGCTTATATATTTTATAATTGCGCATTTGGGGCACAAAATAGCCATAGCCTTTATTGTATTTATCTATCTTTTGAATGCCTGCTTATGGTTTCGTATAAAGTCTATACAACAACTAAACAGAGCAAAAGAGCTATTAAAAAAGCCATCTCAAAAAGCTTATGGAGTTGGGTTCAGGCGCCTTTGGCGGATTTCTGCGTTGCGTTTTTTAACGATTAATCGTATTTTGAATAATTCTCTCTATACGGGGCCTATTGTTTTATTGCCACTTGTTCTTGCTTCTATAACATCAGATAATATAAAATTTACAGCCATTCAAAATTCTATTTTTGCTTTGTCAGCACTGGGTTTTGTGATCAATGGTCTTATCTCATCTTATTATTTACGGAAATTTCCATCTTTAATTCGTTTTTTTGTATGGGGGGCACCGGCTTTTGCCGTGATCGCAATCTCTTTTGTTTTATATTTAAATTTTACTCAATATTCCCTTTATATTATGGGATTTTTATTAGGTATTGGGCAATTTTATTTTAGGGTATCGGGAATAACAATTGGACAAGCTATCACACCTAGTGAAAATTTAGCCGAGGTGATTTTGGCAGGCGATGCCAGTGTACGCATCATAACAGCTTTATTCTCTATTGTGCTTTTATATGCAGGAAAATTTTTTTCATTTTCTATATTATACGTCCTGTGTGTATTTATAGGCTTTTGCGCCCCTTTATTTATTTTGCACGGACTATCTATTTACATACAAAGTTTAGAGATAAAAGAAAGCGCCGCATGAATGATGTTCAATTATTATATTACGTCAGCCTTTTTTTGATTATCGTATGGATAAAAATTTTGTACAAATATTCATGACATTAATTTTAAATAAACACATTGCGTGAGAAAAGCTGAGGTGTTTGTTACCTCTCATGTGGATAAAACGCATTTAGCCCATTAATCAACGAAATTGCAAATAGCACTATGATCACCATTAATTCTAAAAGCTCTACCAGAAGTTAGTGATAATGGCAAAAATCCTTTAATGATATTTGAAGAGATCGTTTATGCTAGATCAGGTTATTTAAAGATCGAGAGGAGAGGAGCTTAAAAAGTATAAAATTCATGGAAATTCAACAGCAATTTCTAGGTGTACATAATGATAGGCATAGATCGACGCGAACTGGTCAAATTCAAACAATAAAAAATCCTGCAAATGCTGAGCTTTTTAAACTATGTCATATCAAGCATATGAAAGTTCGTTTTAAATTAATGGCGGAGAGAGAGGGATTCGAACCCTCGATATGGTTTCCCATATACACGCGTTCCAGGCGTGCGCCTTCAACCACTCGGCCACCTCTCCAGAAGTTTGCACTATACCCAGAAAGAAATAACGTGCAAGTCTAAACTCTACATTCAAAACTCAAAACACAAATTCATTTATTCAAGTAAGAGATGATATCTGTTGAATAACAAGCACATCCTTTCTTTTTAAGAAAAAACTTTTTCCGTGGATAGCTGTCTACAATGCAATAATGGGAATAAAAAGATTGTCACAATCATAAACATTCATGCTCACTTACACACTTTCTGCTTCACGAAAAAATACTTCTCTTAAAATTGGCATACAGTCCATGGTTCTGCACGATCAAATAATTAAATATCTCTCGCTTCACAGCATTGATTACCCTAATAATAAATAGAATAATAACGATATGAAATTCTTATATCCCTAATATTAAAATTGTTTATTCAGATAATAAATTTCATTTCAATAAAAATCATTTTCAACCTCCTCATGTCCCCAAGGATGAAGATTCTTAACCGCTATAAATTTTATGACAAACTGCTCTTTCTTGAGATGAGATCTACCTGCTAATCATTTTTATGTTTCACTTCATATATAATATATTGATTTATAAATAATAAATTATCATCATTATGTAATGAGAACCCAAAATATCGTAAGATTTTCTCATCACAAACCCTCTCAAAACCATTTTCTTGTACGCCATCAACAAGGATGATATGTGGATAAAAAACTTTAAGAAAGGATAAATGTCTCTTAGGAATTCTCTCAAATAGCAAGGGATTGGGTATTGGTAAATAATATGATCTTGGCTTGTGCTTTTTATTTAAGGAAAGAAGGTTCTATCCAATAGATTTTATACTATTCATAGATACCGTTATGAGACGGATGTGACAAGCTTTGAGAAATATTTTTTACAAACATGTGGATGAGAAAAATAATAGTATTCTTAGAGTGTTCTGTTTTTTATGAGAAGCATACCCTACTTAAAGAATGTGATAAACATAAAATGTGAAGCAATACATAATATCTCTTATTTAAAAGAGATTGCTTTAGATATTTTGAAAACTATAAAGCTGAATTTAAGAGTATATGGTAAAGAGGAAAACAGATTTGCATCTTTATGATTTTATGTCTTGCCAAAATTAAACTGTTTTCTCATTTCAGAGAATAATATACATTCATGCATATTAAATTAAAGATACAACAGCCTTTTGTATCTGAATTTTATTTTCTATCAACTAAGTGTAGAAGTATGAAATGAAATATTTAGGATAGGATCGAGACAGCTGGTACCATCATGCTATTTGCCAGCCCAAAATATTGCAACGTCCCTTGCTATTTGAGAGAATTCATAAAAAGCAATTATCCTTTCTTAAAGTTTTTTTATCCACATATCATCCCTACTTATGGCGCACAAGAAAATGATTTTAATTAATCAATATGAGAGAGCTTGTGATGAGAAAATCTTATAACATTCGGGATTCCCATTATAAAAAACGACAAATTATCATTCTAAATTAATAATGTTGCCTATAATCGTCCTAAAGAACAATGTTTTACAACACTAAAATCTGATTACTTTGCAAAATAAACTCGTTCTATCCCTTAATGTTTTTTATCACCTTATATCTTTGCTTAGAGCACGTACAGCTCGTGCAGTTTCACATTGCAATGCTTTTTGTGCTAAAATTTTCATATCCTCAAAACTATGTGTCCGCAAACAAGCCTTTACTGGAGAAATATCGCAAGATATCATAGAAAGCTCATTAATTCCCAATCCAGTCAAAATCATCGCCCCAAAAGGATCTCCAGCCATACCACCACATACACTAACCCAACATTTATGTTGTGCTGCTCCCTGAATAGTCTGGTAAATCATACGCAAAACTGCTGGATCAAGGCTATCAGCTTCAGACACAAGGTATGGATTTTGCCGATCAACGGCCATTGTATACTGTGTTAAATCGTTGGTTCCAATTGAGAAAAAGTCAACATGGGCACTTAACACGTCTGCCATAATGGCTGCCGCTGGAACTTCGATCATAATACCAAGTTTTAATTTTGGTGCATTAATATCGTTTCGGATTTCTTCTGCAATCTTTTTTATAGCAACAATCTCTGAAACAGACATCACCATTGGAAACACAATCCATAGATCTCCACCCTCTTTTGCTGCTCGATACAAAGCACGTAATTGAGGAACCAAAAGATCACGTCGACGTAACAAAAGCCGCGTTCCTCGAACACCTAAAAAAGGATTGTCTTCTTTAGATAAATGTAAATGTGTAACCTGTTTATCCCCACCAATATCGAGCGCACGAATAATTAATGGCTTATCTCCTACAGCTGTAATCATCGTCCGATATATATCAAATTGTACCTCTTCATCCGGAATATGCGGATTTTCTAAAAACAAAAATTCCGTGCGCATGAGCCCAACACCTTCAGCCCCAAAATCAAACGCAATAGGAACCTGATTTGCGTAGTTGACATTAGCCATAATACGAATTCTTTGGCCATCTATCGTTTGCGCTGGTAATCTACACGCATTTATCTCACTGATACGTTCTTGCGCAACAATATCAATTTTCCTTTGAGCATCTTCAACGTCTTCAAGTGTAGGATCAAGGTAGATAAACCCGTTATCGCCATCAATAATAGCCTGAATATCAGACTGAATTGCTAAAATATCATCACCTGCAGCCACAACCATTGGAATACCAAGAGTACGCGCCAAAATAGCTGTATGAGATAACGGACCTCCCCATGCTGTTGCTAATCCTTTTACCCTTGTACAATCAAGTTGTGCTACATCAGAAGGAGAAAGGTCATTTGTAACCAGAATTACACCATGTGGAATATCATTTAAAAAGAACGATCTATAGGATGGATTGATTTCACCTAAAACACGTCGACCAACATCAACTAAATTAACAGCACGTGCTGCTAACAAAGGATTATCTACCTTAAAAAACATATCTGAAAATTGACGAACCGCTCTATCCCAAGACCAAGCAACACCATGACCTTCTGCTATAAAACGATAAGCTTGAGCTATTAAATTTTCATCTTCAAGCAAAACCATTTGCGCAGAAAAAATCGCAGCAGAATCCGCTCCCATACGCACTGTAATATCAGAAATCACTGATGCCATTTTATGTTTTGTTTTTGTAAGAGCATTGTCAAGACATGCTGCACCAGCTGCAAAATCAATTGGCTGATCTATTATGGAAATATCATTTTGCCTTAAAACAAAAATCTTACCAAACGCTAACCCTGAGCTTGCTCCAACACCAGAAATACCTTTGTGCATGGAGCGTGGATGCCAACCATGAAAAGTCTTTGTTTGAGATTCCATTTCTTTCATCACGCATTTTTCACTAATACTTACCTTTTTTACAATAGAAATCGCATCCTTAAGAAGTTGTGCTCCTTCTGCAGCATCTGTAGAAAAAATAAGAACATCGCCGTTTTTTACTCCTAATTGCAATAAACCAACTAAATTTTTCATTTCAACGGCATATTGACCATGGCGAACTCTGATAGAGTTCTGAATCTTTTTCGCAAAATCAACCCAAAGAGAAGCTGGTCGTGCATGAAGACCGCTTGGATAATCTAACATCCATTCCTGACACACCGAAAGATCACCAATAACATTTTTTTCTATCTTCATATCTTGATCAAATAGAGTTGTAACAATTTGCTGTTTGTCCGCAGTTGTTGCAAGTACTTCAAGCTGTTTTTTATCAAATAAAAGAGACGTCAATTTTTTGCAAATTTCTCTATAGAGCTCTGGACACGCTGCAATGGCAATAACCAAATGTGCTTTCTTTCCATCTTGCCACTCAACACCAGCAGGAACTTGTATAACAGCAACAGCGTCCTTGATAATTAAATCACGATTCTCAACCATACCATGAGGAATAGCTATACCATTCCCCAGCCAAGTATTGGTTATTTCTTCACGTGCAAGCATGCTTTCCAGATAACATTTATCAACAGCACCAACCTGCACAAGCAACTCAGCAGCAGCATAGATCGCATCATTTTTATGATCAAAAGCAGCCGCAAGTTGTACAGATCCTATCGACAAGATTTCACTCTCGGTAAAATCTACATTCATTGCTTCTGCTTTCTTACATCCCATCATGAATTCAAATTGCCTCATATTTGAACACGAATATCTCTGATAAATTCCTTTTCAAAGCTGCATTTCCCAAAATACAAGCTATAAACAACACCACAATTTTCTTTTATTTTATGGAATATAGCTAAGTGAGGTGCTTAAATACCTCAATATCACCGATAAAACAATTGGATATTACCATCCCGCGGGTTGCTTAGAACCATCATAAGCAAATCTGACTCTTACTCTACTTTACAAAGACAAAACCTCGATTTTTACAGCTACAATCACCTGAAAAACTATGTTTTAAAAACGCTTTTATTATCCTAAGTTATTTAATATAACTTATCATTATTTCCCCCTCCAAGAAAGCATCTTCCTTAATCACCTGTAACTTCGGCTAACACTTTAATTTATTCCCCCAAGTTGATCTCATCTAGTGTCCCTCTTTTAAATTCATTACATAATTACAAATTATTACAAATTTCTCCCTACAACTTACCATCCTTAAAATTCTGTGCAGCTCATTCCACGATACTGATCCTCTTAATATATAATATTGATATATTTTAAGCTACTCCTTTGCTTCAATCAATATAGCAAACACACATATTCTCTGTTGCGCATTTGCAAAGTACACCCATCCCCAAAACGCGCTATCCTCAACCATTAAAACCAAGAAAAACTCTACAAATAATCTTTACTTTCTAGACATTTCGATAAATGAGATACATAAAGCACAAAAATGAAAAGAAATTACTGTCTTAACCCTAGCTCTTATGCTGGTTTATTTTCAACAATACACAATAATAGTGAAATCAGAAAAATATTCTTGAAGGGCGCTGATTGCACGTTGGTTATTTTTATATCTTTAAACACCGTCCTCCTTAAAAATATAATTTCACTATCGATTTACCGAAAATTCCCTAATGCACGTCACTTTCAAAGTATTTTTGACTGCCTTCTTATGGATTTTTTATCGCTATGTCTTTTTAAATGAATAGCCCCACCTATCCACACTACCACCTAAAACAGTATGACAACTCATCAATACCACAATGCCGATAAAAAGACCCATCTTTATCAAAATGATTACATAAATAATGCTCTCATTAAATTTCTCATAATTTTCTGAAAACAAACTGCTTCTCTTATAAGAAATTACTAGACACTTCTTTATACATAAAAAGAAAGTCTCTCCTCACTATTAGTATACAGAAATTTATCAACAAATTCTATCATAATATCAATATGTTCAGCACTAAATACTAACATAACAACGCACAAACTTTTTCCCTCATTGAGAAAAGCCATTTCCCCAATTCTACCTTTTTATCTTCTACATTTATTATAGTACCAACGCAAAAAGGGAAAGATGAGATTCTATCTTTCCCTTTTAATACTTATAAAACCACAACTACAATTCAATGAAATCCCGTTGATGGCTAGAGAGTGTTACAGATTACTCTGCTGCCTCCACCATAGGAATGACTGAAACATAGGAACGATTACCCGCTTTGCGTTGAAAAGAAACCTTTCCATTTGATAATGCAAAAAGCGTATGGTCTTTTCCAATACCGACATTGTTGCCAGGATGCCAACGTGTACCACGCTGGCGAATAATAATATTTCCGGCAATAACGGTTTCACCACCAAATTTTTTAACGCCTAGACGTTTCGATTCTGAATCGCGACCATTACGCGAGGAACCACCAGCTTTTTTATGTGCCATAGACGCTCTCCTTTAATCTTTCTTACTCTTTGATACTACAGACGCTTTTTTCTGCGATGCAGTCTTTTTTTCAACCGTTTTTTTAGCCGTCTTCTCAACGGAAGCAGCAGCTCTTGTTTCTTTTGGTGTAGTTTCTTCTTCTTTTATCGGTTTCGTAGCTGCTTTTTTAGGTTTTGAACCACCCATTAAAATTTCTAAAACACGAAGCCTCGTAAATTCTTGACGATGGCCACGCGTGCGTTTAGAATTTTGACGACGGCGCTTCTTAAATGCGATAACCTTGCGCTCACGTGCCTGTTCTAAAATCTCAGCTGTCACCAATGCATCAGCAACGACAGGGGTACCAATAACCGCATTACCTTCTTGCCCAACCATTAATATGTCATTGAATTCAACAACATCACCCGCATCTCCACTAACTTTTTCAACTTTTATCACTTGATTAGCAACAATGCGGTATTGCTTACCACCAGTTTTAATGACTGCGAACATTTTTTATCCTTCCGTTCACTCCAGCTCTTATTTAATTTCTGCCTTGAAATAAGGGAAAATAGGCTGCTTTTTATCAGTCGTAATAGATCTCAAAGAAGGTTAAAGCCCTCTTCAACACAAATATGCGCAGATTTCCCCACGCTTATATTTTGTATATATGAAGGAATTTCTATTCTCTGTCAATAAAGTCCCATAAAAAAGAAAAAAAGGTTGTACCAAAAACAATTGAAGGTTATCTACCCCTTATACACTCGAATAGTGCCGATTTTTGTTTCACTTTATTATGGAGAGATGGCTGAGTGGTTGAAAGCACCGCACTCGAAATGCGGCATAGGGGCAACTCTATCGGGGGTTCAAATCCCTCTCTCTCCGCCACTGTAGCTTGCCAGCGGGTTTTGTATATTTTGCCACTAGGTTTTTGTACCAAGTTATTTTTCAAAAGATTTTAAAAGAATTCACAAAAGGTCTTTAAAACCTTTCAAAGTTGTTTGTTGGTTTTGCTCATAAATTCTCATTTTTACAATTTTTGCACTTTTTTGATTTTCTGTCACAAAAATCTAATTCAGACAATAAGAGGGAGCACATAGTAAAATAAGGAATTATCTCTTATTTCTCTCTCATTCTACCTTTGCTTAATGAGTACAGAACCTTTTATAAAATTATATTTATTGTGTACGTCTTGCTTGAATATGTGCTAGCAACCCTAACGTTGAACTATCGCGCTTATCCGCTTTACTTTCTCCACGAAGAATTGGTAATAACTCCTCTGCTAATTCTTTACCAAGTTCAACCCCCCATTGATCAAATGAATTAATATTCATTAAAATCCCTTCAACAAAAATACGATGTTCATAAAGCGCAATGAGACGACCGAGTGCAAAAGGTGTTAATAAATCCTGAACCAGCGTAATGCTGGGACGGTTTCCTTTAAAACTTCTATGACGTGCTAAATGATCTGCTTCACCCTCATCAACTCCATTTTTTATCAAGATATGCCGAGCATCTTCAATACTACGCCCCTTCATCAAAGCTTTTGATTGTGCTAAACCGTTTGCTAACAACATCTCATACATAGAATGTAATTTTTTCTCATGCCCTTTTATAAATAAAATAAATTCTACAGGAATAATATCTGTTCCTTGATGCAGAAGCTGAAAAAAAGCATGTTGACTATTTGTTCCTGAATCCCCCCAAACAATCGGACCACTTGAAAAACTTAATGGTTTTCCATCCAACGAGACTTGCTTACCATTTGATTCCATATCAAGCTGTTGTAAATAAGCTGGAAAATGTATTAAACGCTGCGCATAGGGAATAATAGAGCGTGATGAATAACCGCAAATAACACGATGCCAAAACCCTAAAAGAGCAAAACGAATAGGAATATTTTTATGCAAAGGCATGGTTTTAAAATGTTGGTCCATTTGCAAAGCACCATTGAGAAATTGGCGAAAATTTCGACCACCTATTGCAAACATCACAACAAGCCCAATGGCTGACCAAATTGAATAACGCCCTCCAACCCAATTCCAAAATTTAAAAACTCTTGTCGAATCTATGCCAAATTCTGCCACTTTATCAAGCGCACTCGAAACAGCAACAAAATGCGTGCAAATGGCTTCTTCTCCTAAATGTGAACAAATCCACTGACGTGCAACTTGAGCATTTACCATTGTTTCAGCCGTTGTAAAAGTTTTAGAAGCAATGACAAACAGCGTTGTTGCTGGATTCAAAATAGAGAGAGTATCAGAAATATGAGCACTGTCAGCGTTAGAAACAAAATGACAACGTGGACCATCATGATAAGGTTTTAAAGCATATGTAACCATTGCAGGGCCAAGATCAGATCCACCAATACCAATGTTTACAATATCACTTATTCTCTCTCCATTGCTTCCCTGATAGCTTCCATCACGTACCTTTTCAGAAAATCTTTCCATGTCTTCAAGAACATCTTGAATATCGCGAATAAGATCATGACCATCCAACATGAAAATTTCGTCAGCAGGTAAACGTAATGCAATATGAAGAACTGAGCGTTTTTCAGTTGTATTAATCGCTTGACCAGAAAACATTGCATCACGCCGTCCTAACACATCTGCTGCAACAGCTAAATCATCTAAAAGTTGCAATGTTTTAAATGTTACCCCACATTTTGAAAAATCGAAAAGAAGATCATCAAGTCTGAGAGAAAAATTGGAAAAACGCTGTTCATCTGCTAAAAAATGTCGACGAATATCATAGACCCCATCCTTTGCGGCATGGCTCCTTAAAGCATTTAATGCGGCTTCAAAAGCCTTTTCATTTCGAATCGAAAAGCTATCTCCCATAAGCTTATCCTATACAGTTATTGACAATGAAATCTATGCCCAAACAATAACAAAGCAGAAAGCATCTCCTTTATTGCTCGCTATCTTTACTGTTCACATAAAAACTAAGGAATATAAAAGTAAAAAATAAAATTCGAAGATGATATTTTTACAAGAATAAACTTTTAAATCTTTTCCACTCGATACATCATTTAACTTTATTGAGTTCTTTTGTTAATAATATAGCTTCTTCTGCTTTTGGTCTTATAAAACGCCCTAAAAAAAGATAAACAACCGGTGTAACATAAAGCGTAAAAATAGTTGCTAAACCTAAACCACCAACGATAACCCAACCTAAAGCTATACGCGCCTCTGCGCCAGCACCTTTGGCTAAAACCAAAGGAATACCTCCTAAAATGGCACAAATCATTGTCATACAAACCGGACGAAGGCGAATGTTTGCTGCTTCTTCTACGGCTTCACGCACGCTTCTTCCCTGATCACGTAATTGATCTGCAAATTCAACAATAAGAATACCATTTTTTGCCATAACGCCAATTAACAAAATTAATCCAATTTGGCTGTAAATATTCAGACTCACACCACTCAATAGCATAGCAATTACAGCACAACCAATCCCTAATGGGACAGTGGCCATGATAATAAATCCTGAAATAAAGCTTTCAAACTGAGCAGCCAAAATCAATAAAATAATCAAAAAGGCAATGCCAAAAACAATCATAAAACTAGAGGATGTTTCATTAAGTGTTTCAGCTTCCCCTAAGGGAACTACATAGGTCCCTTTCGATAACAAAGGAGAAGCAATTTTCTGTACCGTTTGGTAGGCTTCCCCTAAAGCAATACCTGGAGCAAGATTTGCGCTTAAAATAACAGCACTCATGCGTTTTTCCCGTTTTAATTGGGGAGAGATAGCTTTTTCATGTAAACGCGCAATAACCGATAAAGGAACATATCGATTGTCTTTGGTCTTTAAAAAAATGTTTTCTAAATCACTAGGACTCTTCATAGAATTTTTACGCGACATCAATTTAACATCGTAAGAATGATCATCCACGTTAATGGAACCAATCTTTTTACCATCCAACATTGCTTGTAATGTATCGCCCAAATTGGTGATATCAATCCCTAAATCGGAGGCTTTTTTTCGATTGATTTCAATGAAAAATTGCGGTTGTGTTGCATCAACAGTAAGACGTGGGCGAATAAAACGCGGATCATCTTGTAAAGTACTCACCAGCTTATCAGCAATGGGTTGTAATGTTGCATAATCATTGCCAAGAATTGCAAATTGTAATCCTTGCCCAGTTCCTCTCACACCTAGAGAATTTCCCTGCGCAGCAAACACAAAAACTGCAGGAAACTGTTTAACTTTTTCATTAATATCTTTCACGATTTCTTGCTGACTCCGTAAACGTTTATCCCAAGATGAAAGCAATAAAATTAAAAAAGCAGTATTGGGTGAACCGCCAGCACCCGCAATAGAGTAACTGTTAGCAATCTCCCCTGCATCACGTAATGGCTGTAGACTTGCTTCAATTTGCTCTATTTGCTCGTTCAAATATTGTGTTGAAATACCTTGTGGTCCATTAATAACCAAAAAGATCACAGCTCTGTCTTCTGCTGGCGTTAATTCCTGTTGTAGCTTCGTATAGCCTCCAATACAAAGACCCGCAAAAATAAGTGAAGCAAAAACAACAGCCCAAGGCTTTTCTAAACACTTATGCAAACTGTAAGTATATGCCTTATGAAAAAAAGTACCTAATTTATATAAAAAAGCAAAATGATGAGACTCTTCCTCTTTCTCCTCAATATGTTCTTTGAGAAAACGCGAAGCCAACATGGGACAAAGCGTTAAGGCAACAACTGAAGAAAGCAAAATAGAAATTGCCAAAACAAAACCAAATTCTCTAAAAAGACCTCCAACTTGCCCAGGAAGAAAGGAAATAGGAACAAACACAGCCACTAAAGTCAATGTTGTTGCTAAAACAGCAAAAAACACTTCACGTGTTCCTATCACCGCCGCAGCCCTAGACCCTAAACCCATGTTGCGCCACCGAACAATATTCTCAAGAACAACAATAGCATCATCCACAACAAGCCCTGTTGCTAAAACAAGTCCTAAAAATGTGAGAATATTCAATGAAAATCCTACAAGATAAATAGCTGCAATGGTACCAATCAAAGCGACAGGAAGAGATACAGCAGGTATCAGTGTTGCACGAATGTCTCTGAGAAAAAGAAAAATGACCAAGATAACACTCAAAATAGCAATAACCAACGCAACTTCAACCTCATGAAGAGCGCTTTTAATAAAAACTGCATCGTCATTAATAACGTCTATATGTACAGAAGAAGGAACAACACTTTTGAGATTATCAACAACAGTTCTCACTCCTTTAGAAATATTAAGAGTGTTGGATTGTGCTTTACGCACAATCCCTAATCCAATACCTGTCTTTCCATTAATACGAAGAATAACCGTTTCTATATCCGGCGATAAAGTAACATGCGCAACATCACCAAGATGCACACGAGGCTTTAAAACAACTTGTTCAAAAGATTCTGGTGTTGTTAAACGTGCAGTAGCACGCACAACTAAAGTTTGTTTAGAATTGCGTAATGATCCTACTGGCACATCCGTTGTCATATCAGCAAGAACACGTGAAATATCTGCTACAGTTAATCCATAACTGGCAAGTTTTGCTTGATCTATATCAATCTGAAAAATCTTTGTGCGAGCACTATCGACCTGTACATCACCAACACCATCAACAGCAGAAATTGCATCAACAATCTGATCGTTTACAATCGTGGTTAAATCATCAACACTCATTGTTGGTGACGTCACAACCAAATACATCATGGCAGCAGCATTGGAATCTGCTTTAATAATCAAAGGCGAATCCGCATCTTTCGGTAAAGAATAGGTAATACGGGAGAGAGCATCACGAATATCAGATGCTGCAACATTCAAATCAACACCAACATTAAAATTAATCTGCACACGGGAGCGCCCAAAAGAAGACGTTGAAGAAATCGTCTTAACACCTGAAACACGAGAAACAGCATCTTCTATAATTTTTGTAACTTCACGATCAATTGTTTCTGCCGACGCACCTGAAAACACCGTCACAATCGTTGTTACGGGAGTATCAACATCGGGTAATTCTCTTACATCAACATTTAACCATGCTGCAAATCCTGCAATGATGATCATAGCATTTAAAACAAAAGTAAAAACCGGTCTGCGAATAAATAAGGTAATGAGACCACCTTGCTCGACCTGTGACATCGGCTGTTTTGTGCTCAATTCTTGGCTCATTGTATATCCGTTCCGTAAACTACTGGTAATTGCTGTTGATGAGACTTTGGGTCATCAATCGTTACTTTACTTCCTGGATAAAGCATTTGTACTCCTTGAATGACAACTTGATCACCATTTTCTAGGGGTGCTTTTACGAAAACTTGATCTGCTTTATGCTGAATAATTGATACGGGTATAGCCTCTACTTTTCCTTCTCTCACACGCCAAACGAATGACCCTTTACTATTCCATTGAACGGCAAGAGGATTAACGACAGGAAAAGAACCACCATGAAATTGCAAGGCAACAGAAAAAGACATACCAGACATGAGCGTATCTTTTTCATTATTGATTTCAACCTGAGCATGAAGTGTGCGACTTTCTGGATCAACGATATTATCAATCGCATAAATATGACCAACAAAAGATCTATCCGGCTGCGCGATTAACGTTGCCGTTACCTCATCTCCTTTATGGATGCGCGACACATAACGTTCAGGGGCCCATATATCGACCAAAATACGTTCTCTATTCTCAACACGGCCTATTACAGTATTAAGGGTCACGTTATTCCCCGCATCTACGGGCAAAATACCAACAACTCCAGGAATCGGTGCACGAATTGTTCGCCGATCGAGATCTAATTCAGCATTACGCAAAACTAAATTTGCATTATCCAACTCTAAGCGTGCTGTAATTTCTTGAACTTCCGTTGCTGTATTGCTGGCACGTAACTTAAGAATACGCGAAAGCGTTAACGCATTATTATCACGTTGTACTTTTGCTTTTGCAGCCGCTATTTCTTCTTTTTTAGAATCAAGCTTTGCAATCACATCACCTACTTGTACTTTTGTACCAGCTGACACAAAAAGCTTATCAATAACACCTGGAGATAAAGGGGTAAGCTCGACTTCTGCAAGTGCTTGTCCACTCCCTAGAACATTAAGTTGTTCATAAAAATCTTGAATTTTTACAAGATCAACAACAACATTCGCCGGTGGTTTTGCCATTTTTCCATTTGAATCTTTATACGATACTCTTGTTTTACTCACCATAGAAATGGGGTGTTCTGCACTTCGTTTTCCAGCCCAATAAGTAACCGTTAAAACGACAATTAAAAACACTAATGGAAAACTCTTTTTTAATAACGCCATACATCTACCCTTGCTGTATCATGTTTATCTGAAATAGTTTTCAACTGTAATATCAGCGTCTTACACAAAAACCAAACAGCAGGTGCATATCTTACCCCCACCGCAAAAAACATATCTCATTTTCGCTTAACTATCTTTCATAGACTAAAACGTCAAGTTAACTATCGTTCATATTACTTTGTACAGTTACAACAAGAAAATGATCATATCAAAACCAACTGAAACCATAATTATAGTATATCCTTTTTTAAAATATCTCATAAAAAAGAGAATTTTTTTTATGACGACTCAAGTTTCACTTGCATTTCTTTAATGAAACGATTAGGAACCCTTTATCTTAGACAATGTAGAAAGTGCACCCGTAGCTCAGCTGGATAGAGCACCAGACTACGAATCTGGGGGTCAGGAGTTCGAATCTCTTCGGGTGCGCCATCTCTCTCAATAGATTCAATTATTATTGCAAAAATCAGTTATTATTGCAGAAGTCAGTGAAATTGATCGCAATACAATTACACCTGAAAGTCATACAATTGACGATTTGGAAATAGATAATTTTGATCTTGCTCATATTCGGTTTCTTTGAATTCTTTTTATGTGATTTATTTTTTGCCTATCTTTGATCTTTTTGCGATTTGTTACTTCATTCTATTGTGAATCGTTTTTTTAGCTATTTTGATAGAATGGAATGTTATGCGGCCTTCAATTCAGCCCCAAGGCGTTGTTATTAGCGATAATCGTAGCGATTGCATGAATAGCGTGTGTTATTGTTTTCTTTTCTCAATCTATGTGCCTATTTTGATTTTTTCCGGACTATACTCCTTAATCAGTTGGATAGTTTTTTACGTGCTTCTTTCTACCTTTTCCATCAATGGATGTTCTAAATATTTCATTTCTGGTAGCCTCATCTTAAGGAGAACTTCAGGTGCTCCGCAATAAATTCAGGTTTACCACCATGTAAAATTTTTTAGTGTGTTATTGGAAATAACAAATAAACTACTTCTCAAACGTACCACCGTAAAACACTTATGGAACCCGTTAATACCATCAGAATTTTACTGCAAATCAAAGCTTCTTCTCGAGATGTTTTTAATTTCTTAAAAGCAAATAGCTTTAAAGTTTTTTCTTCATTCGCATGATTTAAGATTTAAAACTAAATATCCTAGATTACCTTTTGAAGAATCTTTGCCACTTTAATAAAGTCCTCTTTAACAGAACTTTCAAAGCCCCCATATTCTTAAGATATAAAAGGTCTAGAATAATGAAGTGCTATAATTTTCCTGCATAAAAAGTTTTAAAATTAATACCACAAAGACTTTCTCCTAACATTCCTCATCAGCTATTATTGAGAGTGATATTGCAAGTTGACTAAAAACTTATCGAAACTTAAAGCGTGGAGATTCTTTTTTCTCAAAAAACAATAAAATTCTTCTTGTGCTCTTTTAGCATTATCTCTTGCACAGCACATCATCGACCTCTATGATCTCTTATACTTTCTATTCTCTATAGATTCTTCCCATTAATCCATAGAGGAGAGATCCCAAACGTTAATAAAAGCTCAATTTAAAGAATTTTCCCATGCCTAAAACAGATATTGAAATTGCTCGCACTGCTAAAAAGAATCATATTACTGAAATTGCACAAAAGATCGGTATCTCTCATGAAAATCTCATTCCCTATGGCCATGATAAAGCTAAAATTTCTTCTGCATACATAAAATCGCTTAATAAAAATCCAGATGGTAAACTTATCCTCGTCACGGCTATCAATCCCACACCGGCCGGAGAAGGAAAAACAACAACAACAGTTGGATTAAGTGATGCTCTTAATCTTATTGGTAAAAAAACAATAGCTACCTTGAGAGAACCGTCTTTAGGTCCCTGTTTTGGTGTAAAAGGTGGTGCTGCTGGTGGGGGTTATGCGCAAGTCATTCCAATGGATGACCTTAATTTACATTTTACCGGTGATTTTCATGCTATTACAGCTGCTCATAATCTTCTTGCCGCAATGATAGATAATCATCTTTATTGGGGAAATGCTCTAAACATTGATCCACGTCGCATTGTTTGGAAACGCGTTCTTGATATGAATGACCGTGCATTGCGTGATATCGTTATTTCATTGGGAGGCATAACAAATGGTTTTCCACGCCAAACAGGTTTTGATATTACTGTTGCATCAGAAGTTATGGCGCTTCTTTGTCTCTCTGAAAATTTAGAAAACCTTACACAAAGACTCAAGAAAATTATTGTTGCTTATCGTTATGATAAAACGCCCATCACTGTTTCTGATCTCAATGCGGAAGGTGCAATGGCAGTTCTTCTCAAAGATGCTATACAACCCAATCTCGTACAGACAATTGAAAATAATCCTGTTCTCGTTCATGGAGGACCTTTTGCTAATATTGCTCATGGCTGCAACTCAGTTATAGCAACAAAAACTGCTTTAAAACTCGCTGATTATGTTGTCACAGAAGCAGGATTTGGGGCCGATCTTGGAGCAGAAAAGTTTTTCGACATCAAATGTCGGCAAGCAGGTATTGTACCAAATGCTACCGTGATCGTCGCAACTATTCGTGCATTAAAAATGAATGGTGGTGTGGATAAAAATAACCTGACAGAAGAAAATATCACCGCTTTAGAAAAAGGAGCAGCCAATCTTTTACGACACATAAAAAATATGAAGCACTACGGTATTCCTTGTGTTGTGGCTATCAATCATTTTGACAGCGATAGCGATGCTGAAATAAAAACATTACAAAAAATAGTTGCAACAACTGGACACAAAGCTATTATCTGTAAGCATTGGGAACAAGGTGGAAAAGGCGCTATAGAACTTGCACAAGAACTCGTTACCTTGATTGAAGAAAAACATTCTCATTTTAAAGTTCTCTATCAAGATGATATTCCCCTCGTTCAAAAAATTAATTGTATTATAACAAAGCTATACGGTGGACGTGGCGCCATTATCTCAGCCCCTATTCTCAAACAACTTGAATCTTGGGAAAAAGAAGGTTTTGGCGCCTACCCTATTTGTATGGCAAAAACACCTTATTCTTTTTCTGCTGATCCCAAGCAATATGGTGCGCCTGTTGATTTTGAAATTCCCGTACGAGAAGTTCGTCTCTGTGCGGGAGCCGGCTTTATCGTTGTCATTTGTGGAGATGTTATGACCATGCCTGGACTACCCCATTATCCCACGGCTGAAAAAATTCATCTTGATGAAAATGATCAAATACAAGGACTTTCATAAGTTTATAATCATGAACTCTATCATTCATTATAAAAAGCATTTTATTACAAAAAAAATAGAATTTTTAAAAGCGATATAGACAAATGTCTTATTTATATGATATAAGTTTTTGTCCTTTTGGATATGCCTTTAAAAGGACGTAGGTTTTCCTATTATTTGTGACACTGAAAAAAGCAGGATAAATAGTGCAAGTACTCGTTCGTGATAATAATGTTGATCAAGCGCTCCGCGCGTTGAAAAAAAAGATGCAGCGTGAAGGTATCTTCCGTGAAATGAAAATGCGTAGTTATTATGAGAAGCCATCGGAGAGGCGTGCTCGTGAAAAAGCTGAGGCTATTCGTCGTACACGTAAGCTTGCTCGTAAGCGTGCGCAAAGAGAAGGTTTTGTTAGTAACGGACGAGCTGTTGCGGTGAAGTAATATGTTGTTGTATATGCGTTATCTAAATGGCATGAATTGTAGTGTAAATAGGTTATCAGGAATTTTGTACTTATAGAATATTGTAAATGAATTTTTCTCATAAGGCGTGTGTTATAATGTTTAGAATTATCTGAGCATAATGGGTGTTTTGGGTCTATAAATGTAGTGATTTTTACTTCACTCTTCGGCATTTCAAGCACTGCATAACAAACTGCAGTTCAGTTCTTTAAATCGACTTATTGCTGTACAAAATTAAGGAGAGAGTACTGGATATTTTGTAATAGCATTTTGCTATAGTTTTTCATCTCTCAAATAACTCTTTCTTATGTACAGCTCACGTGCTGGTTTTCTTTTTATTAAAATATTCTGCATCTTTCGAAAATCCTAGATCATATTGCAAAGCACAAATTACTATCGCAATATGCGATTATGTATGTGTAGAGATATGATATCAAATACATAATCCTCTTTCTCTTCACTTATGTAATGAAATGATTCCATAATTTTCGATATCTCTTGATTTTATCCCTTTACAAAGGGAAGAATTTTAACCACTGCATTACAGATTGGTTTTTCTTAATAAATTTCTTCCCCTCATCAATTATGTTATTCACCTCATAGCGTATCGAGCAAACCTTCCCCTGAATATTTCATTTAATTTTCTTTTTCTCTAACTCAGTATAAAAGAAAATTGACAATAAACAAAGAAACCACTGTGATTTTAATATGTGTGAATATGTGCCTTATATTACCATTTTTTATGAAAATATTTTTACAATTTAAATAACGATTAAAATGTATAACATATTGATTTATTATTATAAGTAAGCGTTTTTCATATTAAATAATAACTATGAATACCGTAAAGCTCTCATCATACACCCTCTCATATTGAATCAATCAAAGTTTTTTGCTTATACATCACAAGCGGGATTCATATACAAATGGAACTAACAGCTATAAAAATGCTTCTTAGGAACGCTATAAATAATAAAACTGCATATAACATTGGGAGGCTGGTAAGTAGAATAATGGATCCAGCTTATCTACTATACGGATAAGCATTATCGTGGCATAAGATTATGGGTATAGCAAATTTTATAAAATGGATTATTACGGAAAACTGTCCTGTTAAAATTAGCCTTTCATATAGCAATTTACTCTATAATGTTTCTCATACTTTTACGCTTAAATGCTTCATTCATTGTATTATTTTGTTCATTTAAAACGTCTTTTCAAGCCACACAATAATCCCTTTACTGAACAGTTTTTTGCTTAGAATATGCATACCTGTACTTTTATTTCGAGAAATAAACTCAGAAAAGAGATACAATACTTTAGCCCTGATCTCCTGTACAAAACTGCTATGTCCGCAATATACTTTACTATTTTATCACGCATATAGCTCTATAAAAATCCAATTTTATTTACAGTCATCTCCTCATAAAAAAGATAAGCGCTAAGAAATTCAAACTTTTGTTTCCCTTATTTTGCTATTCTCGTAATAATTTTTGCATCGTTTAGATCTCTTTAACGAGCAATATGTCATAATTTTTATCAGTTTCTAATCTTATCTTCCAGATTTTAAATTTCCAATATATGACGAAATAAAGGAGTTAAGTTTGCAAAATTCTCGTTGGTTTCGTGTTTCAAGGCTTTTATCATGTCTCTTAATAGCAAAAGTCATTGTATTGGGTTCACCTCATTTGTTGCACGCACAAACATTTAATCAAAATTTAGGGCCCAGTGGTTTACCACTTCCACGATTTGCTTCGATTAAACCTACCCGTGTTAATGTACGCGTCGGACCAGGAAGCAATTATTCTATTATTTTTACCTACCAAAAGAAGGGGTTACCTATTGAAATCATCCAAGAATATGATCAATGGCGCAAAATTCGTGATGCAGAAGGTGATGAGGGATGGGTATATCAATCGCTTTTATCGGGAAAACGAACTGCTATAACTCTTCCATGGCAAAAAGATAAAACAAAAAGACTGATGCTACGAAAAAACCCCACCGACAACGCAGAACTCGTAGCAGAAGTAGAGCCTAATGTCATTGGTAATATCCGCCAATGCGATGGACAATGGTGCGAAATCACTATTAATAATGTTCATGGGTGGCTTCAACAACCTCAGTTATGGGGGATCTATCCTGATGAAAAAATAAAAAGTTGGTGAATGCTTAAACGCATCAAATTTAATTTTTATTCCTCATTGAACATTCTCACTCCCTATCACAAGATTGATTTTTTGGTTTCAATCGCACGATCAAATCAACATGTGAAATTTCCATACCTTTTGGTGGCTTAGGCAAATTTCTAATAATGGGAGCTTCTTCCAAATTGCATGGAATATCAAGAATACGATTTTCGCCTTCTATATAAAAATGGTAGTGATCAGAAGTATTGGTATCAAACCAAGTTTTCGAACCTTCTACGGCAATAATCCGTAATAATCTCGCTTCCGTAAATTGATGAAGCGTATTATAAACTGTTGCTAAAGATACAGGAACGCCTGCCCTCACCGCCTCCTCATAGAGCTCTTCAGCAGTAACATGACGGTTTCCCTGAGAAAAAATCATATGTGCAAGTTCTAACCGCTGACGTGTTGGACGCAAACCATTTTGACGCAAACGTTTTTCTAACATAGAAATGGAATAATATTGCACAACTTTTCTACACTCTTTTGTGGACTGTTGCTCTTCATTCATATCAAAATTGTCTGCACTCACTGACATATTACAAACCAAAATATATTTCTGTGTAAATAAGATTAAAATACAAAAAAATGCGAATAGTATGGTGTAATCTTGTATTTCATTTTTAAATAATTACCTATGCAGAATACATAAAAAAGGGACTTTGTCATTAAAAATGATATAAAATCGTTTCCCTCTCTTTAAAATTTGCTCTAAAAGTAGGTTCGGGAAAAGCGCAGAAATAAAGATATATGCAAATAAATGGAGTAACAATGGCTAAACAAAAGTCTCACTACACTTATGAAGAGCTTCTAAGCTGTGCTCGCGGTGAAATGTTTGGTAGGGGTAATGCGCAATTGCCGGCACCGCCAATGTTGATGATTCATCGAATCACTCAAATTAGTGAAACTGGTGGTGAATACGATAAAGGAATGGTTCGTGCCGAATTTGACATTACACCAGACCTGTGGTTCTTTGATTGTCACTTTATAGGTGATCCTGTCATGCCAGGATGTCTTGGACTAGATGGTATGTGGCAATTAACAGGTTTTTTTCTTGGTTGGCTAGGCGAACCAGGGAAAGGAAGAGCGATATCAACAGGTGAAGTAAAGTTATCAGGTATGATAACTCCACAAACCAAACTTCTTGAATATGGAATAGATTTCAAGCGTATTCGGCGTGGAAATTTAGTCTTAGGAATAGCCGATGGGTGGCTAAAAGCAGATGGAGAGACTATTTATAAAGCGAATGATTTACGCGTTGCTTTATTTAAAGAAGATTGAACGTTATTTTCATTCAGAAAGAATTTTTTACTATTCTGTATGGAACAAGGAGGTATAAATGCGTCGAGTTGTTGTAACCGGAATGGGAATTGTCTCCGCGATTGGAAATGGACCTCAAGCTGTTTTAACCAGTTTACGTGAAGCAAAATCCGGAATTTCTTACGCACCTCAATATGCCGAATTAGGCTTTCGTAGCAGAGTTTACGGAAAACCCGATATTAATATAGAAGAGCTCGTAGATCGACGTGCTCTCCGTTTTCATGGACGTGGAACAGCGTGGAATCACATCGCTATGGATCAAGCAATCTTAGATGCTGGTCTAGAGCCTCATGAAGTATCAAACGAACACACGGGTATTATTATGGGTTCTGGAGGTTCTTCAACTCAATCAATCGTAGAAGCTGCTGACATTACACGTCAAAAAGGTCCCAAACGTGTTGGACCTTTTGTTGTCCCTAAAGCGATGAGTTCTACAGCATCTGCAACACTGGCAACTTTCTTTAAAATAAAAGGGGTAAACTATTCAATCTCTTCAGCTTGTGCTACTTCCAATCATTGTATTGGTAATGCTTATGAAATGATCCAATATGGTAAACAGAAGCGCGTCTTTGCCGGTGGCTGCGAAGATTTGGATTGGACACTCTCCGTTTTATTCGATGCGATGGGCGCTATGTCTAGCAGATATAATGACATCCCTCAAAAAGCTTCGCGTGCTTATGATGTCAATCGTGATGGTTTTGTCATTGCTGGAGGAGCTGGCGTTTTGGTCCTTGAAGATCTAGAACTTGCTAAAGCACGTGGTGCAAAAATCTATGGAGAAATCGTTGGATATGGAGCTACATCCGATGGACATGATATGGTCGCCCCATCAGGAGAGGGAGCAGAACGGTGCATGCGCATGGCCCTTGCAACTGTCAATAATAAAATTGATTACATTAATCCCCATGCAACAGCAACCCCTGTTGGTGATCCTCCTGAAATAGAAGCTATCCGACGTATCTTTGGAGAGGGTGATCAATGTCCCCCCATTTCCGCTACCAAATCTCTAACAGGACATTCCTTGGGAGCAGCAGGTGTTCACGAAGCAATCTATACATTGTTAATGATGAATCATAATTTTATTTGTGAAAGTGCCCATATTGAAGAACTTGATCCAGCTTTTGCTGATATGCCAATCGTTCGTGAACGACGTGATCATCAACAATTGAATACCGTATTGTCAAATACTTTTGGCTTTGGCGGTACCAATGCAACGCTAGTTTTCCAACGCTATGTATAAACGAAAGTGCTTAGTAATTGAAAAAGTACGGTCTTACGGAGAATAATATGAAAGGTTTGATGGAGGGCAAACGCGGCCTTATTATGGGAATTGCGAATGACCATTCAATTGCTTGGGGTATTGCCTGTCAACTCGCGCAAGCAGGAGCTGAATTAGCATTAACTTATCAAGGAGATGCTTTCGGAAAACGTGTTCAGCCCCTAGCCGATAAACTTGGCTGCAAATTAGTGCTAGAGTGCGATGTTGAAAAAATTGAAGACGTTGACTACGTCTTTGAGCAACTTGAAAAAGAATGGAAAACTATTGATTTTATTGTCCATGCCATTGGTTTTTCAGATAAAACTCAGCTAAAAGGGCGTTACGTTGATGTTACAACACGTGAAAACTTTCAACGCACGATGGTGATTTCAGCTTATTCCTTTACTGAAATTGCCCAGCGTGCGGGTAAACTTATGCCCAATGGAGGAACACTTCTAACCCTTACCTATGGTGCTTCACAGCAAGTTGTCCCTAATTATAACATCATGGGCGTTGCTAAGGCTGCTTTAGAAGCTATGGTACGTTATTTAGCAGCGGACTTTGGTCCTCAAAATATCCGCGTCAATGCAATTTCAGCTGGTCCTGTTAGAACCTTAGCAGGTAATGGTATTGCAGCTGCACGGGCAATATTTTCACATCAACGCCGTAATGCCCCATTACGTCGTACCGTGAATATTCATGAAATTGGAAAATCTGCTCTTTATCTACTCTCTGATTTATCATCAGGCGTTACAGGTGAAATCCATTATGTTGATTCAGGCTATAACATCATGTCTATGCCAATACTTGAAGAACTGAAAAAAAGTGACGATGCCCAAGAAGGATAAAAATCATCACATTAGAAAAATAAAATTAATCATATGCATAGTACTTTAGTTGCATATTGAGTACTTTTTCTGCATTATAATAGTGTATTAACTCATAAAAATATGACGTAAAAAACGTATGTAGATGTTTGTAAGAGTCAGTAAACACAAAACAAAGTGTATGACGCCCGTTGTTTTGTAAATTATTTTATAAAAACCGGAATACTTCTTCAGTCCATTTTAGTTAAATTTTGTGTTTTGTGACGTTATTTACCTTACTAAAGCCGTTTTTACTGTTGCCTGTAGATCAATATCCACCTCTCATGCCGACATAGTTTGAGACAGAAATTAGGACTATTAAAACCCTTAGCTTTTATATATTAGATTAAAGAAAATATTGCCTATCGTTTGATTTATCCTTGATAAGGTAAATACAATCTAATTTAGGAAGAATATGAAGGCATAAAGAAATCAATCATTAATTTTATCATCCTTCATTGACAATATATTGATTTATAATAATAATAATTTTCTGTTTTGTATGTTGAATGATAGACCTGAATGTTATAAGACACTCTTATTTCAAACCTGTTTATCTTGAATCAATAAAACCCATTCCCTTGCACGTCAAAAGCGGGGCTGGCGTGTAGGTAAAAACTGTACAAGAAAAGACTAAACTGGCTCTTATGAACCATCTTAAGTACCAAGGGTTTTCGCAACATTGGGAGATGACAAATATAATGATGGTGCCGACTTGCTTCTTCATAAGCGTAAAGATGGGGGTGCTCAATGGATTTACCGTTAATATCCTTCAATGAGTGTCATCGTGAAATAGGTTTGGGTACCTTGAGAAACGTTTCTTTAAAACAAGCCCGTTAATGTGTAACCCTATAGTGCTCTGTTCTTCGCGAAGGACGTGACCCTATTAAAGAACGCAATAAACAAAAACGCGAGGCAATGCGTAATCTCCATTCTTTAATGAGATTTTACGGTTTTTAAAAGCATCTACATCAATATTTTTTTAATAATGGCGATACGCCTTACATCACACCCTTGTTTTGCACGTTCTTTAATAGAAAGCATAACTAATGCATCAGGTAAAGTAAAACACTCTAAAATACTATTTCTGTTGTTCATTCACCTATTTTTTTTAAAGGCATCTCTCAATGCATGCAATTCCATTTCACAACGATATCCGTGAATATATAATTAAAATCTCTGTGAAGTATACAACAGCCTTTTGACACCATAATCTTGACGTTTATGCGGATAATAAAGCCAACACCATCATTTTACTTGCCAAATCCTCATGTTGCAATATCCCTTGACGCTTGAGATAATTCATTAGAAGTATTTTTATTCCTTTTTTAAATAACTTTTATTCACACGCCACCCCATTTGTAACAAGTAAATGATTTTGATTAATTCAATATAAAAATACAATAAATTATGAATGTAGATTAACCTCTTATCTTTGTAATCACATCATTTTTTAGTTTAAATGATAACCATAAATACAATAACATTCTTTCAATTTCAGACTTTTACATTTAGAATTAAAAAAAACGTCTCTTGCATATACAATGTAGAATTGACATGTGGGAAAAGAAAAAGCGTAAATATCATTACTAAAACATCTCAAACACCAAAAGTAGTAGATAATATTGTATAATAGTAATGATATTTCTAGCCTATACCTACCATAAATATGCTCCTTCTTTCCAATGCATCTCTTCTATTATTCTGTTTGCAAATATCATTGCGAGATAAGTTTAAAATAAAAATATCTCTTTAATTAACCTTACATCAACATGTGTAAGTAGAAACAATAATTTATTTTCAAAGAAATGACTTAGACAAAAGCCAAAACTTTTATATTTCAACCATATTTTATAAAGAATCGAATTATATGAATCTGTCAATTTTCCGCAATATGATTGCAGTCATCAATACAATCTATTTTATATTTCTATCATAGCATATTTCTATTTTTTATGATTGGAATTATTTAGAAACACCGGATATCAATATATTTCGTCCTTGAGAGTGCGGCTTAGTAATGCATTAGCCGCTTCAGTTATGTTTTTACCACAATAGAGAATTTGATAAATTTGTTCTACAATAGGCATTTCTACCCCAATACGCTGCGCCAACGTATGTACTTCCTTGGTATTTAAGTATCCTTCCACAACCTGACCAATTTGTTTTTCTGCTTCTTTTATATCTATTCCTTTACCAAGAAGTATTCCAAAACGGCGATTACGCGACTGATTATCAGTACATGTCAAAACCAAATCACCTAAGCCTGTCATTCCCATAAATGTGGAAAGCTCAGCACCCATAGCTTCCCCTAAACGACTGATTTCAGTTAGTCCTCGTGTGATGAGAGCTATTCGTGCATTTGCCCCAAATCCCATGCCATCTGATATTCCTGCACCAATAGCAATAACATTTTTAACTGCTCCCCCTAATTGAACGCCAATCATATCTGAGCTTTTATAAACTCTAAAATTTTTATCACAATGAAAAAGTTGCTGCAATTCTTTACCAAACACAACATCAGAAGCTGCTATCGTCATTGCAGTAGGCCAACCAATAGCCAATTCTTTAGCAAAAGTGGGTCCAGAAAAAATAGCTAAAGGAATTTTTTCCCCTAAAATCTCACGAGCAACTTCTTGTAAGAAACGTCCTGTACCATGTTCTAACCCCTTCGTTGCCCAAATAACACGTGAATGCTGATCCAAATAAGGCTGAATATTATACAAAACTTGATGAAAGACATGGCTTGGAACAGCAATTAATGTATTGTGACTTGCTGTTATCGCAGTTTCAAGTGAAGTTTCAAGTAATAAATTTTCAGGAAATCGTATATCGGGTAAATATGCCTGATTACAACGTTGTTCCTGTAATTCTGTGATATGTTGAGAATTATATCCCCAAAGTAAAACACTATGACCATTACGAGCAAGAGCAATTGCTAATGCAGTACCAAAAGAACCAGCACCAATAACGGTCATTGCAACGGTTTTCATTAAGTTTTCTGATTATTCTCTAAATTTTTGATTTCAATCGCATATTATTATTACCAATAACTTCAATGCTATCTCTAATATAAATCCTGTAAATCTAAAAATGTTACTTTTTAGTAGCTTTCTCTAACATACCATAAAACTTGTTTCTCAAACCCTCTTTATTTGTACTTAATCATACAAATATAATTTTTGTATATTCTACAATAGCTATTTGTCTCAAAAATCAAAGCTTGACTAAATATTCCATGGACTTTCTCATTTAAAATAAAAGCATATTCAAAATCATGGTACTCATTCAACCAATATCTTGTACTTAGCCCTCTTTATATCCTACAAATTCCTGCGATGACATCTGTAAGAGCTGATACATGCCGCATCAGCTCCACAGATATTTCTAACAACTACTCTACAGGAAACTGCGTACTTGGTACTTGCTCCATAGGCACCTCTGAGCCAGGAACTTGATCTACAGGAGAATGCGTACTTGGTACATGCTCCATTGGCACCTCTGAGCCAGGAATCTGATCTACAGGAGAATGCGTACTTGGTACCTGCTCCATTGGCACCTCTGAGCCAGGAACTTGATCTACAGGAGAATGCGTACTTGGTACATGCTCCATTGGCACCTCTGAGCCAGGAACTTGATCTACAGGAGAATGCGTACTTGGTACATGCTCAATAGGCACCTCTGAGCCAAGAATTTGATCTACAGGAGAATGCGTACTTGGTACCCGCTCCATGGAAACCTCTGAACCCAATATTTTTTCTGGTTGTTTGCTTACGGATACATCTTTGTTTGATAACGGCTCAGATACTGAAGAACCATCTCTACTTGATACTTCCGGTTCAATAACACGTCCTGAGCCACCCATCATATTATAATTCAAATGAGAAATAGCCCACCATGTACCCCCAATAATAATAAAAACGCAAATAGCAGCAAACCATAACGCACTTAAATTCCACTTGGCATCTGGACCAGAACTCAAGTGTAAAAAGAAAACAATTTGTACTACAATCTGAATAATCGCCATCCCAATAAGATATGCAACTTTTGTACTGACTGCCCAACTTTCCATCATTCCACACATCACAGGAATAAAAGAACCCAAAGTGAAAAATACAGCCAGAATAAAACCGACCAAATAGGAACCAGTACTGGGACCATGTGTTTCATTTTGCATGCTCATCACAACGCTCCTAATAGATAAACCATGGTGAAAACACCAACCCATACAATATCAAGTAAATGCCAAAAAATGGAAAGGCACGCTAAACGTGTTTTATTATCCTGATCCAAGCCATTACGACGAAGATGACAAAACATCACGACCATCCAAAGAAGACCAACACTCACGTGAAGACCATGGGTGCCAACCAAAGCAAAAAATGCGGACCAATAAGCAGAAAGTATCTCCCGTCCGAAAAGCTGTAAACCTGTTGCAGAATCAATACCAGCATAAGCATTTGGATCATAATAAAATACTTCACTCAAAAGTTCATGAAATTCATAAAGTTCCATGCCAATAAAGCAACACCCCAATACAAAGGTAATAGCCATCCATAAACGCACACCACTGATGTTATTTTTATGAGCTTGTACCATTGCAAAGCCATAAGTAACGGATGAAAACAATAAAAAAGCCGTCTCAACCAAAACAAATTTTAAATCAATAAATTCATTACCCGCCTTACCACCACCATAAGAAGCAGAAAAAACAGCAAAACTTGAAAAAAGTGTCGAAAATAGGATCAAATCTGAAAGAATATAGACCCAAAAACCAAACGTCATTACCGAGCTATTATCATGGTGATGTTCATCCACGGTACTCGCATTATTCATTGTTACTGCACTCATACTGTCACTCCTTGTTCTTTAAGAACAGCTGTAAAGGCATCTTCAGTTTTTTGTACTTCTTCAGCTGGAATATAATAACCATGATGATCACCTGTTAATGAATGACACACAAGCGTTGCAATAAAACCAATCAGTCCAACAGCAGCAAGCCACCAAATATGCCAAACAAGTGCAAAACCAACAACTAATAAGAAGAATCCCGCAATAATTCCAGCCGATGTATTCGACGGCATATGAATTTTTGTGAATCCACTTGTCGGGCGTTGATAACCACTTTTCTTCATATTCCAATAAGCATCATCAGACTGTATCTTTGGAAGGAGGGCAAAATTGTAGGCAGGAGGCGGTGAAGAGGTAAACCATTCAAGTGTACGTGCATCACCCCAAGAATCATTCAACGTTACCGGTAGGTGACCTTTATGCTTAATACCGTACCAAATCGCCAAAACAACCTGTAACACAAAACAAAGGATACCAAGCAAGATAATAAAAGCACCTAGAGCAGCAATAATAAACATCGGCTGCCAACTAGGTTCCATGTAATGCTGGAGACGACGTGTTGCACCCATTAAACCAAGCGCATAAACAGGGAAAAACGCAAGGTAAAAACCAATAAACCAACACCAGAAAGATGCAATACCTAATATGCGATTTGGTTTATAACCAAAAGCTTTTGGAAACCAAAAAGCAAGCCCTGCTAAATAAGCGAAAACCACACCTCCAATAATTGTATGATGGAAATGCGCTATCAAAAAGAGCGAATTATGAAACTGCCAATCTGCAGGAACAATAGATAATAAAACACCAGTTAACCCACCACCAACAAACGTAAAGATCATTCCCATGCACCAAAGCATTGGAGGCTCAAAGCGAATCCGACCTTTATACATCGTGAGCAGCCAATTAAAGACTTTTACACCTGTTGGAACTGCGATGATCATCGTAGCAATACTAAAGAAGGTATTTACAGCTTCACCACCACCCATTGTAAAGAAATGATGTCCCCAAACAAGAAGCGAAAGAATCAAAATAACCACCATAGCCCATATCATGGAAGTATAACCAAAGAGGCGTTTTGAAGAAAAAGTTGAGACAACTTCAGACACAATGCCAAAAGCAGGAACAACCAAAACATACACTTCAGGGTGACCAAAAACCCAAACATAATTAATCCACACCATTGGATTTCCACCACCAACGTTAGTAAAGAAATTCATGTTCAAATAACGATCACATGCCAAGAGCGCAAAAGCAACAGTTAAGACAGGATAAATAACTACAATAAGAACATTGCTGACAAAAGCGCTCCAACAAAAAATAGGCATTTTCATCATTGTCATTCCAGGAGCACGCATTTTAATCATCGTTGCAATAAAATTCACTGATCCCATTGTTGTTGCAATACCAGAAAGCTGAAGAGACCATAAATAATAATCTACCCCTGTATCTGGACTCGTTTGTAATTCTGTAAAAGGTGGATACATCAACCAACCACCACGACCAAAATTACCAACACCTAGGGATATATTAATCAAAATCGCCCCAGCTGCCGTAATCCAAAAACCCAGATTATTTGCAAAGGGAAAAGCAACATCACGCGCACCAATTTGAAGCGGTATCAGATAATTAAAAAGACCAAATAAAATAGGCGTAGCCATGAAAAAAATCATGATCGTACCATGCGCCGAAAAAATTTGATCAAAATGCTCAGGAGGTAAATAACCTGCTGTTTCACTCCCAAGAGCTAAAGCTTGATGCGTTCGCATCATAAGTGCATCCGCAAAACCGCGAACAAGCATAATAATTCCAAGAACTATATACATTATGCCTATGCGCTTATGGTCAACAGTTGTAATCCAATTTCGCCATAAAATTCCCCACCACCCAAGCGCTGTCAGAGCAACGACAGCAATTAAACCAACCAAAACAATCGCAATACATGTATACAAAACGATTGGTTCATGTGCAAGCGCATGAAAAGCACCTGCCGTAGGATCTGTAAGTCTTCCAAACATTTCTCAACCCATTTCAAATGAAATTTAAGTTTAAAAGAAACCTTATATTAAAAATATTAAAAGGGCTCTTTCTCTATTGACCCTTTAAATAACATCAGGATCAAATACTGAACACAGTGCACCCCATAGCGTCTGAGCAGCAGCACGTTTCATTAAATCTTCATTACACACCGTATTTTCATCGACACATCGATTAACAACACGATAGTAAAGCCGCTTCTCAACAGGTGCAAAATAACGAACTTCAGCATCTTTTTCCTTCGCAGCAATATCACCCATACGAGGCGCAATAGAAAGTTGACGATAAGATGTACGATCAAGTACTCGACCATTAGCCCGAGCTTTTACAATCCAATCCTCAAAATCCTGCGAAGACACAGAATGCCACTTAAACCGCATACCCGAAAAACCATCACCACTGTAATTTGCTGAGGTCCCTTTGAATACCCCTTGTTCTTCAGCAACCAAATGCAACTTAGCATTCATCTGCGGCATAGCATAAAGAACCGTACCCAATTTGGGAACCCAAAAGGCATTGACAGAATTCTCTGACGTCAATTGCAATAAAACTTGACGTCCTTCAGGCGCGTAAATTTCATTAATCGATGCAACACCATATTCAGGATAAATAAAAAGCCATTTCCAATCAAGAGCTACAGCATCAATCTGCAATGGCTTTCCTTCACCCACCACCTCTACTGGAAGGGGATTTGTAGGCTCAAGCTTATAGGTATAATAAGTTGTTAATGAACCTAAAACCATTATGATTACAACGGGAATACTCCACATCAACGCTTCAATTTTATTTGAATGCGCCCAATCAGGAGAATAGTCCGCTTTCACATTCGATGCACGATATTTTATAGCTAAAAATACCACACTCACCATTACTGGAATGACAACGCAAAGCATAACAGCCACACAAACAACAATCAAAATTAACTGTTGACGTGCAACATAACCTGATGGCTGTATAACATCAATTTTACAACCAGACAAAAGCAGTGCTCCCCCTAAAATCACAAGCATCTCTAATTGTCTAACAAAGCTTTTCATCTTCATTTACCCCCGTCATACGCACTAAAAATTGTCATAATATAACACCTTAATATTGTACAGATTTGAAAATAATTATCAAGTGAATTCAATGCCAATACTACTCTTATCCAACGTTTGCTCTTTACCGATTACAACTTAATTGTTTTGCAATATATTCAAGTGCAAACCGATATCCATCACCTCCACACCCAGCTATGATAGCGTCTACACCTGCAGATGTATAAGAATGGTGGCGAAAAGCTTCACGCTGATAAATATGAGATAAATGAACTTCTACTTTCGTCCCTGAAAACATTTTTAGTGCATCAAGAAGTGCAATCGATGTGTGACTGTAAGCAGCTGGGTTGATAATCAATCCAGAACTTACCCCTATTGCTTCTTGTATCCATTCTACTAACTGACCTTCACAGTTACTTTGATAAAAATTTATTATAACATCAGCTTTTTTTGCCCATTCTCTGCAAAATTTCTCAATATCTTCTAGAGTTTCAGTTCCATAAATTCCTGGCTCACGTTGACCCAAAAAGTTTAAATTAGGACCATTTAAAATCGTTATCGTTACAGACATAGCAAGCCTTTTCTTTCAGAGTCATCACTTATTAGAAAAATATTTAGCATGTTTTTTATTTTTTACAGCAATAAAGCTCCATTCTTAATCTCAAAAAATTCTGCGCGTCCTTTTAAGGCATCAAATAAAACACGATCTGTTCCTGTCATAAATGTTTGCACAGCTAAATCATCAAGAATATCAAATAAAGCAGCACGTCGATGCAAATCAAGATGAGCAGCCATTTCATCAAGAAGAAGAATGGGAGCCCTTTCCGACATCATACCTGTTAGACGTGCATGACATAAAACTAAACCTGTCAGCAGCGCTTTTTGTTCACCTGTTGAACAAGATGTTGCTGCTATATTCTTATCAGCATAAAAAACCTGCAAATCTGCGCGATGTGGTCCTTCTAATGTTCGCCCAGCAGCACGATCCATTGCGCGATTACGCTGCAACTGATCACAAAATCGCTCTTCAACTTCAGTTGCTGATATTTCACTAAGAGCTGTTTCTAAAAAACCATCAATTTGCAAAAAAGCTCGTGGAAAAGGTATATGAGACGGCATTTGTGTAAACATGTCATTTAAAAGCCGAATAACATCAACACGCGCCGCAGAAATAGCTGTCGCCAATTCTGCCATCTGTTTTTCTAAAGCATCAAACCAAGCACAATCTTCATTTCCATCCAAAAATAAGCGATTACGTGCACGCATAACTCTATCATAATCGGCTATGCGGCGCCTATGCAAGGGATCAATCGCTAAAACCATACGATCCAAAAAACTACGGCGCTCAAGTGAAGGACCTGTAAAAAGACCATCCATAGACGGTGTTAGGACACTAATATGACAATAATCTGTTAGACAATCATTCGACTCATTCACACCATTAATATGGACCTTTCGACTGTTATCGCTAACCTCCAAAGCTGTACCAATCTTTACTTCACCATAAAGAGCACATTCAAGACGTGCAAATACAACGAATCCTTCACCTCCGCCCTCTACAAAGCTAACATCAGAATAAGCAGCACGTCGCAAACCACGACCAGGAGAAAGAAAAGATAACGCCTCTAAAAGATTCGTCTTACCAGCGCCGTTATGGCCAGTAAAAACCACATGCTGACCCGAAAAATGAATATTAAAAAAAGAATAATTGCGATAACGTAAAAGCTTCAGCTGCCTCACTGCCACTTTGTGCACACAACTCGCCATGCATTGCAAAACAATTGCCCCTAAACGCGAATAGGCATCAGCACATAGAGCACATCTGCATCATCATTATCACGAATCAGAGCCGGTGCTCCAGCCTCAGCCAACATAAAAACCATCTCATCGCTTGAAAGCTGCCCAGCGATATCCAAAAGATAACGTGAATTAAACCCTATCTCAAGCGGTTCAGATGTGTAAGTTACTGATAATTGATCTTCTGCACTGCCCGAATCAGGACTATTAACGATAAGCTTTAACTGTCCATGCTCAATCGTTAACTTGACTGCACGCCCCCGATCACTTGAAATCGTTGAAACACGATCAACTGCAGAAGAAAAACCCTGCCTATTAACAATTAATTCTTTATCATTTCCAAGAGGGATAACGCGCTGATAATCTGGAAATGTTCCATCAATTAACTTTGATGTAAAAATAACAGAACCCACAGAAAAACGAATCTTTGTCTCTGAAAGCTCTATACATACATCACCATCATTTTCTTCTGAAAGAAGTTTCTGCAACTCTCCTACAGTTTTACGGGGAACAATAACACCGGGCATTCCCTCAACTCCTGAAGGAGCCTCCATCTCAACTTGTGCCAAACGATGACCATCCGTTGCAACCAAACGCAGTTTCAAAACACCATCATTAACAACATGGAAGTAAATACCATTAAGATAATAACGGGTTTCTTCAGTAGAAATAGCAAATTGCGTACAATCAAGTAAACGTCTTAACCCTGATGCCGATAGAGAAAAGCGATAACCAAACTGCCCAGGAAGTGACTCTGGAAAATCTACCTTCGGAAGACATTGAAGCTGAAAATGTGCACAACCCGAAACAACAGACATTGTACTTGCTTGATTCTCATCAACGGATAATACAACTTCACTGCCATCACTCAGTTTCCGAATAATATCATAAAGCAAATGTGCTGGAACAGTTATTGCTCCAGCTTGTTCAACATTTACCGTAAAAGATTCTGTAACCTCTAAATCAAGATCTGTTGCCTTTAACTGCACACGACCATTTTCTGCATCAATCAGCACATTCGATAAAATAGGAACAGTATTACGGCGCTCTACCACACGATGAACACGACCTAGAGACTTGAGAAATTGACTGCGATCAACTGTAATGCGCATAAAAGCCTCGTATGATTTACCAAAAACTATAAGAATTCTTTAGAATTAAAACAACAGATCCTCTTTAAAGAATCGCCTAATAGAGTTTATTAAACCTCTCTTAAAATGACAAGCCACTACTGCATAAGAAAAAACAAATCCTTTTATTAAATCCTTTAAAGTTTCTCTAAAGAAAGAAACGATAAACATTATACAGCCTGTTCTCCAATCAACCGCTTAAGCAATTCAAGTTCCTTGGCTAAGGTCTGATCACCACAAACCAAATCCTCAATTTTACGCACAGCGTGTAAAACTGTTGTATGATCACGCCCACCAAAACGGCGTCCAATTTCTGGCAACGAACGGGGAGTTAATACTTTTGCTAAATACATCGCAACTTGCCGTGGCTTCACAACCGTACGTGTTCGGCGATTAGACAACAAGTCCTGTTTAGAAACATTATAATGGCGCGCTACCGTACGCTGAATTTCTTCAATCCGAATTCGCTTAGGTTCTCCAGGACGTGTCAAGTGACCTAATAACTCATCAATCCGTTCTAAAGATAAATTAGACTCAAAAGATTGACGAAATAACAACTGATTAAATGCCCCTTCAATATCACGTCCCGACCCTAAAACCGTTTTCGCAATATATTCCAAGATATCATCAGAGATTGATATCATGCCATCATCTTGTTGTGCCACCTTTAACCGCTGGCGCAACATTTGTAAACGCATTTCATAATCTGGTGCTTCAATTTCAAGTGCGACCCCTCCTTGAAGACGAGATCGAACGCGAAGATCAAGCGATTCTAATTCCGCCGGTGGGCGATCTGCAGCGACAACAACTTGTTTTGCACTATCAAGCAACATATTAAGCAAATGGCAAAACTCATGTTGTATCGACTTACCCTGCAAAAACTGCATATCATCAATAATCAAAAGGTCGATATCGCGAAGCTGTTCTTTAAAAGAAAGAGCATCATTATCACGAATAGCTGTCGCAAAACGCCACATAAAGTATTCAGCAGTTAAATAAATAACACGTGCAGATGTTAAACGCTTCAATGCAGAAGCCGCAATCGCTTGAAGCAAATGTGTTTTTCCCAAACCAACAGATGCATGAATAAAAAGAGGATTAAAACGTAAAGCGCTTTTATGCCCCTCCGCAATTGAACGTGCAGCCGCTAAAGCAACACGATTAGAAGCCCCCTCAACAAAACTTTCAAAAGTATAGCGAGAATCAAGTGGAGATCCAAAAACCCCAGTCTGAGAACTCTTGACTGAATGCTCTGCACAACTCTCAACAAAAGATGAAGCTGCCTGCTCCTGCAGCACAACAGAAGGTGCACTTGTTTTACAAATGACTTCTCTTGAAACACGTTCCATACCGCGAACAATGACTTCAACACGAAGAATCGCCGAATTCTCTTGTTTCCATAAATGAGTCAAAAGAGAACCATAGTGATTATTAATCCATGAACGCAAAAAAGCAGTAGGAACAGAAAGCTTTACAAGAGTATGACTATATTCAGCAAGCTTTACACGACCAAACCAACTGGTATAAGCCTCAACACCAACCTGCACCTTTAATTGTGCCATAACACGGACAAAAGCCGCCGCACCTTCCTCCTCTGAAACAAGAGAGGGCGCTATAGAAGCATTTTTACAAACAGTCCCCTCCCCACCCATCATCCTATTCTTTATTATATTCTCTGCCGGCAGAATGTTCACCGAAACCCTTTTAAAGGAACTAGCTTTAGAGTTCAATTTATCCACCATCTTTCATCCTGATAAAAATAAAATTCTGTCCTGCCAAACAGCTAAAATAAATCTAGCGAAGGCAAAACGCCCTACCCCCAATAAGATTCCTCATCCTCCCCTAGGGTAGCCTCATTACAACCCCATTAACAAAGATGACCAATAAGATTTACTTGCACTCACTGATATGATCCACCCTTTTAAAATGGTAAACATACCAATCATGAAAACTAAAAAACCATCAGAAAACCTATCCAACACAAAAGCTTCGAAAAGCCTAAACCAAAGCATCTTGTATCCAACAAAATACAGGATAATGCGCTGATATGACCCCTTCATGCTTTTTAGTCCTCATAGAAACCATACAAAACAGCAGAGGTAAAATGCAAGAGGTCAAAATACAATCAAAAGCCCCAAAAAAATGCTTTTAAAATGCTTACATCAATGAGGAATGAGAAAAATAATTGATTCAACTCATTTTTTTTCTGAATTTATTAACAATTAAAGAATCTCTTCAGATTAAAAAAAAAAAAAATAAAATGCTTGACAAAAAAGACTCTGTAAAAATCCACAAAGCTTGTGGATAACCTTACTCCCTCTATAAACTTTCTCTCCTTTTTAAAGAAGAGAATCGTTGTCGATTCTTATTTTCAATGGAAGCTTTTTGAAACAAAAAACAAAAAGCCAGTATCCTTACGGATACTGGCTTGTTTCCCAATAAAAAAGAAAAAGCTTAAACGCTGAAAGCCTTCAAACGTTTAGCTAAACGCGATACTTTCCGTGCAGCAGCATTTTTATGAAAAACCCCTTTAGAAACCGCACGCATAATTTCAGGCTCAAAATTCTTAAATGCAATTTCTGCACACGCCTTATCGCCACCAGCTAAAGCATCATCAAACTTACGCATAAAAGTACGAACGCGTGAACGGCGGGCCCTATTAACCTGTGTGCGTGCTGCAACCTTGCGCACCGCTTTTCGAGCAGAAGGTGTATTCGCCATAAATATAATCTCTCTTTCAATACCTTGATAAAATGAGTCTCAATAACAACTCTACTAACAAAAGCAAAACTATAAAGCTGTTTATAACTGTATGGCTTATAGCGCAATCTCAAAGCCAACGTCAATTAAATTTTCAAAGATAGAGATAAAAAACGAAGTCAAAATCTTTGATCTGCAACTTTATAGTTCTATAGTTTAAAGACACTCCTCAACAAACAAAGGTATTTAAACGGCTAACTTACGCAAGACATATTGCAAAATTCCACCATGATGTAAATAATCTAGCTCATCTTCAGTATCAACGCGGCATAACAATGGAACAGTTTTTACCGTACCATCAGAAAAAGTAATTATCGCTACTGTCTTTTGACGAGGTTTCAAATTATGAATCCCTTCAATTGTCACCTTTTCATCTCCCTTTAAGCCTAAAGATTTCCAACTTAGCCCCTCCTCAAAGACAAAAGGGACAATGCCCATACCAACAAGATTAGAGCGATGAATCCTTTCAAAAGACTGCACAATCACTGCTTTTATACCAAGAAGATTGGTCCCTTTGGCTGCCCAATCACGTGATGATCCATTCCCATATTCAATACCAGCCAAAACAACAAGCGGAACACCTTCTTGTTTATACGCCATTGCTGCATCGTAAATGGTTTGTTCTACCGCTGACGGATAATGAACCGTATACCCTCCTTCTCGACCATTTTCTCCTAGCATGAAATTACGAATGCGAATATTGGCAAAGGTCCCACGAACCATAACTTCATGATTCCCACGACGTGTTCCATACTGATTAAAATCCGCCACTTTAACACCATGATCCATTAAATACTTTCCTGCAGGAGAAGCTGCCTTAATGGAACCTGCAGGAGAAATATGATCTGTCGTGATTTTATCACCAAATAAACCTAAAATCCGTGCATCCTTAATATCTGGCAAGGCATTAGGAGTTTTCTGCATATCATCAAAATAAGGTGGATTGCGTACATAGGTAGATTGTTCATCCCAAGAATAGGTAGACCCCGTAGGGATCTGAACTTTTTGCCAATTTTCATCTCCCTTAAAGACATCTGCATATTTTTCAGCAAAAACCTTACGCGTCACATTTTCTTCGATAAAGGCCTGTATTTCTTGAGATGTTGGCCAAATATCTCTCAAGTAAATCGGTTGACCATCTGAATCTTCACCAAGAGGCTCCTTGGTTAAATCTTTACACACCGTCCCAATGAGCGCATGTGCAACAACTAACGGTGGTGAAGCTAAATAATTGGCTTGCACATCAGGGGAAACACGCCCTTCAAAATTACGATTTCCTGAAAGAACTGCAGCTGCAATGACACCATTGTCATTTATCGTTTTGGAAATAGCTGGATGTAAAGGACCAGAATTCCCAATACATGTCGTGCACCCAAACCCTACTAAGTTAAATCCTAACGCATCTAAATCTTTTTGTAGACCCGAATTTTGAAGGTAAGCTTCAACGACTTGTGACCCAGGTGCAAGAGAAGTTTTTACCCATGGTTTACTCTTGAGACCTTTTGCTACAGCATTTCGTGCCAAAAGACCTGCTGCAATAAGAACACTTGGATTCGATGTATTCGTACAAGAAGTAATCGCAGCAATCACCACATCACCGTGACTCAGTGTATATTCTTCACCCTCAACCTGATAGCGCTCATCTTGTCCAGACGTTTTTTTATAGTCTTCGACCAATGCTTTCTCAAAACCCTGCCCAACACTTTCCAATGCAATACGCCCTTCAGGACGTTTAGGACCAGCCATAGAAGGGACAACGGTTTCCATATCTAATTCAATTGTGTCACTAAAAATGGGATTAGCCCCCATTTCGTCATGCCACATCCCTTGTGCTTTGGAATAAGCCTCCACTAAGGCAATCCGATTTTCATCACGCCCTGTCATATTGAGATAACGCACTGTCTCCTTATCAATTGGGAAAAAACCACACGTTGCTCCATATTCAGGTGCCATATTTCCAATCGTAGCCCGATCAGCAAGCGTCATATGCTCCAAACCAGGACCAAAAAACTCAACAAATTTACCAACAACACCCTTTTGGCGTAACACTTGGGTCACCGTCAACACGAGATCGGTGGCGGTTACACCTTCTTTAAGTTTCCCTGTTAGACGAAAACCAATCACTTCAGGTAACAACATAGAAACAGGTTGGCCTAACATTGCCGCTTCTGCTTCAATACCACCAACACCCCAACCTAAAACACCTAAACCATTCACCATAGTCGTATGCGAATCGGTTCCCACACAGGTGTCAGGATAAATCGTCTCACAGCCCTCTTCATTCTTCATCCATACACATTGTGCTAAATATTCTAAGTTAACCTGATGACAAATCCCTGTTCCTGGAGGAACAACGCGAAAATTTTGAAAGGCTTGTTGCCCCCATTTAAGGAAACGATAGCGTTCACCATTGCGTTCATATTCATGCTCAACGTTTTCCTTAAAAGCCATGGAATTGCCAAAAGCATCAACAATAACTGAGTGATCTATGACGAGATCAACAGGGATGAGAGGATTGATTTTTTCAGCGTTACCGCCAAGTTTGACCATAGCATCACGCATTGCAGAAAGATCAACAACCGCGGGAACACCTGTAAAATCCTGCATAAGGACACGTGCAGGACGGTAGGCAATTTCTGCCCCAGCGCTCCCTTTGTCGCTTAACCACTTAGCAACATTGAGGATATCCTCTTTTTTAACCGTGCGACCATCTTCAAATCGCAATAAATTTTCGAGAATAACTTTCATCGAAAACGGCAACCGAGAAATACCTTCAAGTCCATTCTTCTCTGCTTCGATTAAGCTATAATAAGTATATTCTTTGCCACCAACATTTAACGTTCTGCGACAATTAAAGCTATCAATTTGAGTCATGACTGTCCACCCTCATACTAAAAACCACCCAATTTCTAGGAATGAACAACACAAACTACGAGTCAAGGTCGCAGCTTGAGCGCAGACGCAATACCTCCGCTATCCATTTCCCCCTCCACATTCTCATAGGCAAATGCGGAAATCAGCGCTGAAAACCATTCTACACCAGATATTGATGTAAGGCATTCCTTATAGAACTATTTCTAGAACTATTCTAGGTACAATTGCATAAAAAACGTGTTTTTTATTCTATAATGCAATAAAAATATGAAAATAAAAGCAAAATAGGCAATCACATGGTATTATCAGGCAAAAACTTAGCTGCTTACAGAAACGAGGAAATTCTATTTAAAGGTCTTTCTTTTTGTTTATTTCCACAGCAACTTATGACAATCAGTGGACCAAATGGTATCGGAAAATCAACATTACTCCGAATCATTGTTGGTCTTCTTAAAGCTGCTGAAGGCCATATAATACTTAAAGATCATGAACAAATATACCCTGTTGCAACTGCGTGTCATTATCTTGGTCCTCAAAATGCTATGAAACCTCTCTTATCTGTCATTGATAATTTGCAATTTTGGGCAGAATTTTACGGTCAACACTTACGCTTTGTGCATGAAGCACTTGCCGATATTGGTCTTTCTGATCTTGAACATTTACCCTTTAACACTCTGTCAACTGGACAACAAAGACGCGTAGCTATTGCCCGCCTTTTACTCTCCTATCGTCCTCTTTGGATTTTGGATGAACCAATATCTGGTCTCGATAACCATGCTCAAAAACTCCTTGCCCGTATTTTCCAACGTCATCTAAATCAAGGTGGTATGATTATTGCCGCAACTCATAATTCTCTAGGTATTCCAGAAAACCATAAAATCGCTCTGGAAAAATTTTTACCTCTCTAGGAAAGAATAAAATGAAAGCATTATTCTGGCGTGATCTTAAACTATTATTAGCGCCACAAGCCTCTTCACTAACAGGACTATTATTTTTCATCGCTGTTGTTGTCATAGCCCCCTTTGCCATTGGACCAGACCTCAAAATTCTTGCACAAATAGGACCAGGTATATTGTGGTTTGGAGCCCTTCTCGCAGGACTCCTTAATCTGAACAAACTGTTCCAAATTGATCGTGATGATGGCAATCTCGACCAATTTATCCTTTCAGGACAAAGACAAAGTTTTACACTGATTGTTTTTACTAAATGCCTTGCCCATTGGGTAGGAACAATGCTTCCGCTCATTTTTGCTACGCCTATTTTAGCCATCATACTCCATTTAGATGTCACGCTAACTTTTACAACAATACTTACCCTTTTATGCGGAACACCAGCCATTATTTTTATTGGCGCTATAGGAGCAGCATTGGCAACCTCATTGTTGCAAAGTACCCTTCTTATTTTCATCATTATCTTGCCGTGGATCATTCCAATTATGATTTTTGGTGTTTCCGCTGCTACAGCCCCAATAAACCCAAATACCTCTTTTCTTACATCCCTAGCTCTTCTCAGCGCTTTTTCACTTCTTTTGAGTCTCTTTAGCTCTTTTGTTGCTGCGATAACGCTTAAACTTTTATCAGAATAATAAAAGATGATTGCCGCATAGCAAAACTCTGCCTATTATGGATTTTATGAATAAACTATCTCGTACATATAAAATCAGGTCACTCCCTGCAAGTTTCACCCTTTTCATGAAAATAAGCAGTATCGCCTTACCTTGGTTGGCCGGCATAACATTGTGTTTCCTTATCTTAGGGCTTATTCTAGTGATGCATTCCCCTGATGACTATCAACAAGGCATTACTGTTAAGATTATGTACCTTCATGTACCCTTTGCGTGGTTATCTACATTCTGCTATGTAACGATGAGTGCAGCGGCATTAGGAAATCTGATCTGGAAATATCATCTTGCTGACGTGGCACTTAAATGTGGAGCGCCTATTGGGGCAATTTTTACCGCCTTGGCTCTCATGACAGGAGCACTTTGGGGGAGACCTACATGGGGAACATGGTGGGTCTGGGATGCTCGGTTAACATCAGTTTTAATTCTGCTTTTTATCTATCTTGCTATTATCCTGCTTGGACGAGCTTTCGACAATCAAATAAAAGCCGCGCGTGCTACTGCAATTCTTACACTTGTTGGATTTGTTAATATCCCTATTATTAAATTTTCTGTTAATTGGTGGAATACATTGCATCAACCAGCATCATTGTTACGCGCTGGAGGACCAACAATCGACAATGCTATGTTATGGCCCCTTATAACAATGCTCTTTTGTTTCATCTTTATGTTTATTACGCTCTATTTGATGGCTATGCGAAATGAAATCAATCATCGTTATATCCAAATACTTCAGATGAAAAAATCCCGTCGTGCACAACAACAGGACTCTTCATCATGCTCGACCTAAATGGCATCCAAAACGGACTTTTAGGAAATCTATCTTTGAAAATTGATTTTTTCCTTGGAACCCTTAAACACGAGCAAATTGTTATTTTAAGCTATATGCTCTCTGCAATATCCCTCTTCTTTCTTATTGGATATATTCTTTGCAAAGCCCTCTACCAGAAAAAAATTCTCCAACAGCTAAACAACAAAGAGCTGCCACAAAAAGAAAAATAGAATGAAAAACATCCCTCCAAAATTTAAAAAAAATATATCTTTGCCTGTTTTGTTTGTTCTTTTTGGACCATTTGTGCTTTTTCTTCTGCTCATGGTGTTTTTTTTCAATTTTATGGATAAAAAATACCCTCAAGATCCAGCTCTTCTCCCAAACGCATTGGCTAAAAAGCCTGCCCCCAATATTTATCTTCCTCTCCTTGATCAAGCAAGTTATCTCAATTCAAAACAGTTTAAAGGACGTGTCACATTGGTCAATTTTTGGGGTTCTTGGTGTTTACCCTGTCGCGAAGAGCATCCTCTTCTTATGAAAATTGCACAAGATAAACGTTTTGATCTAATTGGCATTAATTATAAGGATAACAAAGCAAACGCCCTGCGCTTTTTAAACAGTTTTGGTAATCCTTTTAAATTTATTGGCTTTGATGATTCAGGATATACAGCTATTAACTGGGGGGTGTATGGACCACCAGAAACTTTTCTCTTGAATAAAGAGAGCATTATTATTGCCAAACATGTTGGTCCCTTAACATGGCAAATTTATCAAAAAAAAATTCTCCCTAAAATTGAACAAGCGATCATGACAGAAGATGAATAAAATATCGACATATTGATTTTAATAAAAAACAAGAAAAACTAAAATTATGTTGAAGACTTATAGATCTTTTAACTGAAAAACCGTTCCTTTTTGAAAAGAAAACTTCTACTAGAATAAAAGCATCAATAGAAAAAAGTAATTTAACAACATCTAATTTCAAAGTATGTTTAAAATGTACAATATTTTTCCAAATTTTTCAAAAAAATGACGGCAGCGATAAGATGTGTAATGTAGCGTTACGCAACTAGCATTATTCAATTTATTCGCATAAATATTCAGTATATCTGAGAGAATAAAACGTAAGTCAAATTTCGATATAGAACTCTCTTCGTTCGTACATACATCAATAAAGTGAGAGACTAACTCCTCTCAAACTCTCTGTACATTCACAAAAATCATAAACTCAGATCCGCGTTTATCGAAGGAGCTAACAATCCTAGTTTTTTAGGATCAAGGAAACACCTACGAAGGCACCTAATGGCGTCCTTAATCTAGAACCAAACAGATTGTTTTGTCCTTCTCATGCGGCTCCCAAATCATGATCAAATAAAAAAAGTCTCTGTTGACGCTAAATTTAACCCTACAATGCATTCAATGAAATAAAAACTCACGTTTTAAAACTGAAAGGCTCTCACAAAGCTTTATTTAGTCTAAAAGATAGTTTTAGTTTATAAAGATCATTTTTAAAAAACATCACAAACTAAAAAAGCACATTTTATTTATACACTCCTGAAAATGTCTTTCTTTGAAAGATTTTTGAAGGTGCAATTATATGTTTTATTTTAAAACGTAATTTTAAGATGCAAAATACATATCGAAAAAACGATATTTGCTCGATTTTAGCGGCTATAAGAAACTTCTCAAAATATCATGATTGTGGATATATTTGTTTCTGTTTATTATAATAATTTCCCTTGCGGATCCTTTTTAAATTTAAACTCAACTGCTGTAACTTTCTTCTCAGTTTTGATGGACTTCCAGCCAATTTTCCACCCATCTTTTTTGTTTAGTTCTGTAATGGCTGCTTCAATAATACAACGTTTAATGTTATTAAAGTTTTGGCATTATTTTTCTGTGCAATCCATTGAAATACAAAAATCATCAATTGTATACTTGCAATACCTGAATCTTTGCAGCGCGTTAATAATTCTAATAAACACCATGAATAGATAGAATGAAGCGCTGAGACCTGTTTAAGTTGATAAATTGCTTCTTGATATTCGTTAAATACGGTACTAATTTTGGACACCAATAAAGTTCAACCCATCCTTCATCTTTTTGATAGTGTTTTTGCCTATCCCACCTCATTTTAACTTCTGTTGAAGAAATAGATTTACCTTTGCGAGTGTAAGCGGGTTCATAAAACGTAATAGATCGTTGATATAATTTTTTAGAGGCACTTTGAAATGTTTCATAGGCAGTGCGCATTTCGTATTTAGCTAATTCTGCATATTCAGCAGCTATTATACGTTGTTGGCACATCATTTGAGCAATGATATTTAGCATTATTAAGTTTAGAAATAGCTATCATCACAATTCTTTTTCAGATAGAGTTACTCCGTATCCAGCACGGATTAATGCGTTTTGCATTGTGATTCATCTATTGCTACTGGTGCGTTCTAGATTAACAATTTCATACTTATCTTTTTTAATTTAGGTATTTTTCTTTCTACGTTTTGCATGAATATATCTTTTTTCAAGTGTGTATGTCGTGAAATTTTTATAACGTATTTTAATTATTTTTCTACTGTTCAACCTGTGGAAAACACTCGAAAAAAGATGCTTTTAATCATTACAAGATATTGATTTTAAATAAAATTTATCATTTTTATCTAGTAAATGAAAACACCGAATACTATGAGATTTTCTTAAATTTCTTTATGTTGAATTAAAAAATGTCTAGGAAAAGGCTAAAAATACCTTTTATGAATCGTCTAAACATGAAAATAATTGGTAATATTTTAAGTTGAAAAATATAACAATGCAGACTTGTAAGTAAGAACATCCGGTTTCACCATGCTATGCATGCCATTTTATAGAGCACCACCATCTTTACGCTTAATATCTTAATATAAAGTTGTAAGTCATTATCATAACATACTTTTCCAGATCTTGGGTATTACGACACAGCCTTGGCACTTGAAACGATTCATAAGAGGCATTTGACGCCTTTTTTCGTGCTTTTATCCCCACGCAAACCCTACGTATAACGTGCAAGCAAGTGATTCTAATTGATGCAACATAAAAAAGTTTGCAATGAGAGAATTCTACAGTATTCAGAGCTCTAATTCAACATGCAAAACGATAAATTATCATTATAAATCAATTTATTAGTATATTTAAGGTCCTGTATGATGTAAATACTGATTGTCAAAGAAAGATCATTAGCATACATCGAAAAAAGCTAAGCAAAGAAATATTCTAGAAGTTCATATGAGCTTATGCGCGAACTTTTATGACGCAAATAAAATAGGCTTTTATTGCAATCATCATTTTTTGTAAAAAATGCTTGATTATGTTTTTTCTTCCAAGAATTCTTGCGGTGTAAAACGATACGTTTTTGAGCAAAATTCACATGTAACTGAAATATAGTTATCTTTAACCATTTTATTGCGTTCATCAATAGGAAAACCTTCTAGGACTCCTTTAATTTTTTCGCATGAACAAGAACATTGATCAACAAGAGAAAAAGAATTAAAAACTCTAACACCTTGTTCATGAAAAAGACGAAACAATAACTGTTTACTACCCACTTGGGGATCTGTTAATTCTGCGCTTTCAATCGTTTTCATGAGTATTTTAGCTTCTTGCCATTGGTTATCCAATTGGATGTTGGTTTTCTTTTCTTCTCGCTTTTGATGAGGAGCATCTATTTTATGATGAGACGATTCTTGGGGTAAAAGTTGGGTCAAAATACCTCCAGCTCGCCAGCTTTTCTGCGGTTTTCCTTGTTGGTCACGATTAATTAATATGGCAACAGCCAAACGAATATCGGTAGGAATTTGCTCTGATTGATCAAAATAAGTACGAGAAGCTTCTTGTAAATTTGATCCCTCTAATGCAACTATCCCTTGATAGGGTTGCATGTGGGGACCTTGATCAATCGTAAAAGCTAAAGTGCCTTTTCCTAAAAGTGTTTCTGAAGAGATTTGACCATTGTCTATGGCTTGTTTAAGCTGTTCTTTATCAAAACGAGCGTATCCGCGTAAACTGGATGGAGGCGAAAAATCGCATACCAACATATTAACTGGTCCATCAGAATGGGTTTGTAAAATAAATTTTCCCATAAGCTTTAGAGAAGTTCCAAGCAGAACCGTTAAAAGTAAAGCTTCTGCCAAAAGATAAGAAACCGGTTCAGGGTATTGATGTCTTGTGAGAATAGAATTTAAAGTTTCCCCAAGTTGCACGGCACGTCCACGGATATCAAGTTCTTCAACTTGAAAAGGAATAACAGTATCATCTTCATCTAAGTAGATGTTGTTGAAAGAGGCTTCATCTCTAGCTTTTTCACTCATGGTTTTGCCTTTTATATAATTTGTTGTAGGGAGGCTATTGTGGAGAGAAAAACGCATCTTGTAAACACCAAGAAAGAATTGCTTTTTGAACATGAAGACGATTTTCAGCCTCATCAAAAACGACAGAGTGCGGTCCATCAATCACAGTATCGACAACTTCTTTACCACGGTGAGCAGGAAGACAATGCATAAAAAGAGCGTCAGATTTTGCTAATTTCATGAGAGCTTCATTAACTTGATAAGGCTGAAAAATAGAATGACTGCGAGCACGAAATTCTTGTCCCATAGAGACCCATGTATCGGTCATAATACAATCAGCATCTTGAGCCGCTTCTTGGGGATTATGGGTTAGCGTAAGACACGCTCCTCGTTCACGTGCCCAATCTATAAATTTTTCCTGTGGTTCATTGCCCTTTGGAGTAGCAATACGCAAATGAAAATCAAAAAGAGCTGCGGCTTCAATTAAGGAATGGAGCACATTATTACCATCTCCCATCCATGCAAATATTTTACCCGTAATAGGCCCTCGATGTTCTTCATAGGTTAAGATATCTGCTAGAATTTGACAAGGATGTGTATCATCTGTAAGAGCATTAATGACAGGAATTTGTGCATATTGTGCTAATTCGAGCATACGTTGATGTTTTGTTGTTCGCAATATCACAATATTTACAAAACGGGATAAAACGCGTGCTGTGTCAGCTATGGTTTCACTATGACCAAGCTGCATCTCTGAGCCCGTAAGCATAATTGTGTCTCCCCCAAGCTGGCGCATACTAATATCGAATGAAATACGAGTTCGTGTGGATGGTTTTTCAAAAATCATCGCGAGCGTTTTACCTATAAAAGGTTTTGAACCTTTTCCTGCTTTAAAAGATGCTTTAAGGCTTTTTGCATAATCAATTAATGCACGTGCCATTGCCGGCGTTAAAATGGATAAATCCGTGAAATGACGAAGAGCATTTGTCATGTGTGTGATATTTGTCTGTCCTTATTTATTTTCGAAAGATAAGCTATTGCTTTTTCAATACGACGCAAACTTTCATCTATTTCTTCTTCCTTGATAATAAGAGGAGGCAATAAGCGCACAACGTTATTGTTGGCAGCAACACTTAAGAGATATTCACTTTCCAAAGCATTAACAACAAGATTTGAAGGCACAACACACTGAACGCCCATCATAAGCCCCATCCCCTGAACTGCGCAGATAATATCAGGATAGATATTGAGAATGTGCAAAAGTCCATTTTTTAATTTATCCCCCATACGCTGAACATGGTTGAGAAAACTTGGCTCTAACAAAATATCAAGAATACTATTTCCTACAGCCATTCCAAGCAAATTGCCTCCAAAGGTTGATCCATGGGTCCCAGGTGTCATACTTTTTGCAACTTTATCCGTTGCAAGGCAAGCGCCTAATGGAAATCCACCTCCTAGTCCTTTTGCAAGGGTAAGAATATCAGGCGTGACATCACTCCATTCATAGGCAAAAAGTTTTCCTGTTCGTCCCATGCCTGTTTGAACTTCATCCAAAATCAACAACAGACCATTATCATCGCATATTTTGCGCAAAAATCTTAAATATTCATGAGGGACCGTTCGTATTCCTCCTTCTCCTTGAATAGGTTCAATAAGAATAGCGGCGGTATTTTTATTAATAACGTTACGCAAAGCGATTTCATCACAAAAAGGGACTTGAATAAATCCACCAGCTTTAGGTCCAAAGCCTTCAAGATATTTTTCATGCCCAGTCGCAGCAAGTGCTGCAAGTGTACGTCCATGAAATGCCCCTTCAAAAGTAATTATTTCAATGCGTGTTGAATGACCAGCGGCATAGTAATAATGACGCGCTGTTTTAAATGCGCATTCTAATGCTTCAGTGCCTGAATTGCAGAAAAAAACCTTATCTGCAAAACTATTTGCACAAAGCCGCGTAGCAAGAGCTGCTTGTTCAGGAGATTGAAAAAGATTGGAAACATGCCAAAGCTTTTCAGCTTGTATTTTGAGTGTATCAACCAATTTTGGATGTGAATACCCTAATGCATTAACAGCAATGCCAGATGTGAAATCAAGATAATGTTCTCCTTTATCGGAAATAAGCCATACACCATGCCCTTGTTCAAAATGCAAATTTCGTCGTGCGAAGCATTCATAAAGTGGTTGTACAGAGATGGTGTCCATCATAATTTCCTTTATATTTTAACCTTTTCAATATATATACAAAGCAACACTACAAATAAAACAACATGGTACATTTCGTTACGGTGCTTTCAACTTTCATTGCGATTAATGATTACACCTATGGAATAGATCATTACACCAATTGAAAAAAAGTCAATGAAGGTTCTATAAATAAGCGTTTTGGAAAAAAACCTAAACAAAAGTGAAAGCTTAACCTATGATTGATTGGCAAGTTGGGGAAAACATTCTAAATAAACTCTTCAAAAGGCAAAGACTCTTGTCATAAAGTGAGTGCATATTGTAATTTATGATATAGTGAAAAGAATGATGTGTTTTGATTTGTGAGTTCCATAGGTTGGATGATTTTTTTATGCTCGTTTAGAGTGTAAAGTTCTTTCATTCAGTGCAATGAAAACATTATTGAAACATTTGAAGATGCAAAGGGGGAGAGCATCTCAGTGACGTAATCGGAATGGAGTGCTGGTATGGGTTGGACATGTGAACGCGTTGAGCTTCTTAAAAAGCTTTGGAGTGAAGGGTTAAGTGCAAGTCAAATTGCTGCTCAATTAGGTGGGGTCAGCAGAAATGCAGTCATCGGCAAAGTACATCGATTAAAGTTACCAGGTCGTGGTAAGACAACACAAGGAAGCGCACGTTCGCAAAAAACTCCTGTGGGAAGCAGCAGCCCATCATCTCCGCGTGTGCGTCGCAACACATCCACAGTATCGCCAATAAACACATCATCTGTAAGTATTGAAGAAACAACTTTAAAAACAGAGTTTTTAGCGGAAGATGTAAAAGAAGTTGATATGTCTACAAAACCCAATGTAGTTGTCCCTATATCACGTCAACTTAATCTTCTACAATTGAGTGAAAATACATGTAGATGGCCAGTTGGTGATCCATTATCAGCAGATTTTCATTTTTGTGGTGCCGATTCTGATGAAAATAGTCCCTACTGTGCCTTTCATGCGAAGCTAGCATTTCAACCAATATCTGAAAGACGGCGAATAAGAGTATAATGCCCACAGTAGAATCTCATATTCTACTTCTACGCCTCATTATTTTTAATTATTATGAGAAAGGGTTTTGCCCTTTAATGAATGAAAAAATTTCTTCATGAAAACATTCATCTAAATTGTATCTTTTGATGCGAGTGTGCGGCTAGGTGTTATAAAGTGTTTATTGTTATTTATTTTCACGATTCTCTTTAATTCAGTTACACAGTTTTTAAAACTATCCATAGCAATATCTTTTGAATAACGTAGTTTCTCAATTTCTCATGTTTTTATTCTTCATATACTTAATAGATTAATGCATTGATTTATAAAACAATTTATCATTTTACATCCTGAATTAGATCCGCAAATATGATAAGACTCTCTCATTTTAAGTCTTCTTATATTGAATTAATAAAAATCTTTCGTTTGCACATCACAAACGAGATGAGAGCCGTGTAGAGTAAAAACACTTAAAGAAAGGCATACCGCTTATAAACTTTCTCAAGTACTAAGGAAGATTCAAGGGCTGTCGCCATATTGGGAATTGGTAAATCACGTTAGAATATCCAACCTTGCACTTTATATTTAAGTGTAAAGATGGTGGTATACAATGAATTTTATACACCTCATGGAGATTGCTTTTTAATAAGCATGTGAATATGTAACATAAGTATGTTCTGCCTTAAACATTCTGTTTTTCGTGAGTGCTGTTATCACATTAAATCTGTAAAAAACAAAAGTATGAGGCAATGAGAGAGTGTAAAACAATGTCTTTATAAGAAAATTAAAAAATAAGGGAATATTGTATTTAAGGTTTTTGCGCAATATATGGGAAATAATTAATTATCATTATTAATCAGTACATTATCACATCTTTTCTATAACCTGAAACATACGAAATCTTATAAAATCAATATTGAACCTGAAACGACCACAATAACATCACATTTCTTTTCCCGATACGAAACGCCGCAACCAAACATAAAGCGCACCTTCACCGCCATGTTGACGCGCTGCTTGCTCAAACGCATGGACATAATATCGAAAAGATGGTGTTGATAACCAATACGGAACAAATCTATACAAAGCTCCATCGCTCCCAACGGATCGTCCTTTTCCTGTAATCACAAGAACATAACGCAATCCTCTCTGCTGAGAGGATTGTAAAAATTTTTTTAAGAAAAAATAAGCTTCTTCCTGCATATAACCGTGGAGATCAAGACGCGCCTCAAGAGGATAACGACCTTGGGAAATTTTACGATGCGCAACATGATCAAAGAAATGAACCTTTTGTGCTTGTGTAACTGCCCTCTTTTCTCTTTTAATAATTGTCGAGGGTTGTTGATTTTCCTGAGACAATGAGGAGATTTGAGTTATAGGCTGTTTTTTATCATTAATATTTGCAATAGTTTCTGAAGTAGAAGAGAGCATCTTACCGTGAAGCGGTGTTATTGTACGACAAACCATCTCCCATAAAAGGCGATCTTGTGAAGCCAATAAATATCTTTTTTGTCTCCATTCATTTGAGGACATTTTAATTTCTCATAAATCATTGAATGCTTATGGAAGAAAAACTAAAAATACTTTAATTTTCATCTTCTGTAGCAAAAAGCTTCCAGTTTGGATCTGATGATAAGCTACTGCGAACAAAAGTCCAAATATCCCTAATCTCTACAATAGCATCAGGATCACCATCTATACGCTCGCCCTGTTCATTATAAGTAACAGAAATCATCTCACTGACAATACGTATCGTTAAAAGTTCGTCTTTTTCTTGTATTGCCGCCGCGACAAACTCAATCTTATTAATTCCAACAAAAGTAAACTCTATTCTTTCTTTGTTTTTTTCTCGTTGCTCAATAGCCGTACAAAAGCTCTCAAAAACACCCTGACAAAGCAAGCTTTTAAGTTGATTGCGATCACCTTTGGCAAAAGCTGTTACAATCATTTCATACGCAATTTGTGCACCTTTTATAAAAAGTTGAGGAGAAAAATGAGGATCAATTTTATGCAATTCCCGCAAATTTTTATTTAAAATACTCCCCTCCGGTGAAATTTTATCAATTTCACTAAAGTCGTCTTTTTGTGAATTTTTCTGATGAGGGAACGAAACAATATTATCAGCCGTTTCTGCTTCACCTTGTTTTTTAGAACGTCGTGAATAAGGATCAAAGGGTGGCTTTTCAAACCCAATTCGTTTCCCTAATACATTACGGAGTTGCACAAAAACAACAACCATAACAACAAGAGCTATGACAAGTATAACGTCAAATTCCATAGGCGCTATCAATCTCCAAAGCTTAAGTCTCTAATAAACATTGCAGTCAATACCATTTATCAATAAATATGTAAAATAAGGAATCCTATCATTCAAATATTTTTATAGATTTTATATTTAAACGGAGTGCTCTTAAGAATTTCTCCCCTACTCACCCAGAAGGAAATTTTCATGTGATAAAACTTTATTCTATAAATCCTCGTTTTTTTGTTGTTATTTTTCTTTGCATTCTTTTAATCGAGATCGCTAGTTTTATCTTTGTTGGTCAAGAAATTGGTATTTTGGCAACTTTGAGTTTGGTTATTCTCACAACCATAGTTGGGGTTGTTTTATTGCGAATTCAAGGGATTAGCCTTTTAAAAAACATACAAACTGAACTTATCCAAGGACGCACGTTAGAAAATAATATTATTAATGATGCTTTCATTATGTTCAGTGCGATTTTACTTATTCTTCCTGGCTTTGTAACTGATCTTTTGGGAATATTACTTCTTATTAAACCAATTCGCTCTGTTGCTTGGCATTTCTTTTTATCATTAAAAAACAAAATGAATCAAAGTACTAAAAGAAAAAATAACTCTGAAAAAATAATTGACCTTAACGCAGAAGATTATAAAATTCATGATACGACAGAATCTCCATGGCGCAAAAATGATGATAACCATTAAAATGCTTAAAAGATCTGTAACGAACTAAAAAAATATTCAAGATAAAGAGTGCATTCCTTGCAACCTTCTGTAAGGCGTGATAACCAGTTCAACCTTTAGATCTAAAATAAATGTACATATTATAATGAGAGAGGTTTGTAGCATGGCCGAAGGTGAAATGAACAACAGTGGTGGAGAGACGATTTTTGCTGTATTAACTCAATATTTAAAAGATTTCTCATTCGAGAATCCAGGCGCTCCTCATTCATTGCGTGCGCGTGAAAAATCACCACAAATTGATATCAACATCAATGTCAATGCCAACCCAATTGGTGATGACAATTATGATGTCGTTTTGTCTCTCTCCGTCAAAGCTAATGATGATACTGAAATCTTATTTCATGTAGAGCTGATTTACGGTGGTGTTTTTCACCTTAAAAATATTCCACAAGAACATGTTATGCCTCTGGTCTTTATTGAATGTCCCCGTCTTTTATTTCCATTTGCTCGCCAAATTATATCTGATGCTACTCAAAATGGTGGTTTTCCACCTTTGTGGATTGATCCTATTGATTTTGCAGCACTCTTCCAAAAGCGTCTTGCTGAAGAACAAAAAGACAGTCAAATACAGCCCTCTTAAAAAGTTTATTCTTTTGCTATCAAAAAGCCCCTTGATATATATTGGTATATTAGGGGCTTTTTTCCTTTAGACGGCTTTTGCGGCATGATAAGCCGCAAGCATTGCAATATTGACAACATCTGTATCGCTTCCACTAAATGGTACAATTTGGACAGATTTTTCCAATCCAATTAAAATAGGACCAATGATGGTTGCTTCACCAAGTTCTTGTAACATTTTGCTGGCAATGGAAGACGCGTGATATCCAGGCATAACTAAAATATTAGCAGTCTCTGTTAATCCCATAAATGGGTATTGCTGCATCAATTTGGAATTGAGCGCCACATCAGCGCTTATTTCTCCATCAAACTCAAAATCAACCTTGCGTTCGTGCAAAATATTAATCGCATCCTGAATTTGCTGCGTCGTCTGCCCTTTCATGTAGCCAAACGTAGAAAATGCTAAAAATGCTACCCGTGGTTGATACCCAAATCCACGTACAAATGAAGCTGTTTGTTCCGCTATATCAGCAAATTCTTCAGCATTAGGATTTTCATAAACAGCTGTATCGGCAATAAACACAGTTCGGCCACGGCAAATGGCCATTGAAATACCAATCAATCGTTCTTTTGGTTTTTCATCAATTGCCCGACGTATATCGATCAACGCTGTTTCATAATTGCGTGTCACCCCTGTAACCATTGCATCAGCATCTCCTAGTGCCACCATACACGCAGCAAAATAATTGCGATCATTATTGATACGACGATGACAATCACGCAATAGCCAGCCTTGACGCTGCATCTTTTTATAAAGATAATTCGCATAAGCATCTGTACGGCAAGAAAGCTTGGCATTTATAATAGAAATACCTTCACGCTCCAAATCAATTCCAGCGATAACTGCTGCTTCTCTTATTTGCTCTTCCCGACCAACCAAAATCGCTTGTCCTAATTTTTGATGAACATAAGAAACGGCTGCCCGCATAACTTGTTCTTCTTCACCTTCTGCAAAAACAATTTGTTTTGGCGCTTGACGAACATGGTTATAAACCCCACGCATTATCGAAGAAGTAGGATCACGCCTCGCATTCAAATCGCGCTCATAGGCCTCTAAGTCATCTATGTTCTTTTGTGCAACACCGCTTTCCATTGCTGCTTTTGCTACCGCTATTGAAACAACTGTGAACAAACGCGGATCAAAAGGAACGGGAATGATATAATTAGGACCAAATTTTAATCGCTTTCCACGATAAGCTTCTGCAACGCTGTCAGGTACTTCCTCATGCGCTAAATCGGCAAGAGCCCTTGCCGCAGCAATCTTCATGTCTTCATTAATAACTGTTGCACGCACATCAAGCGCACCACGAAATATATAAGGAAAACAGAGAACATTATTAATCTGATTTGGATAATCGGAACGCCCTGTTGCAACAATAGCATCATGACGCACTTGCATAACCTCTTCCGGCGTAATTTCTGGATCGGGATTGGCCATAGCAAAAATGATCGGCTGCGGCGCCATGGATTTTACCATTTCAGGGGTAAGGGCACCTTTAGCAGAAACCCCGAAAAATATATCTGCTCCTTCCATTGCTTCCATAAGCGTACGTTTATCCGTTCGAATAGCATGCGCAGATTTCCACTGATTCATTCCCTCTTTACGACCTTCATAGACCACACCCTTTGTATCACATAATATGATATTTTCAGAACGAAAGCCCATTGCTTTAATCAGTTCAATACAAGCAATCCCAGCAGAACCAGCACCATTACAGACTAACCGCGTATTTTGCATATCGCGCCCTGTTAAAGTCAAAGCATTGAGAACACCCGCAGCAACAATAATCGCTGTACCATGTTGATCATCGTGAAAAACAGGAATATTCATCACCTCGCGTAGGCGGCTTTCAATCATAAAGCACTCAGGTGCCTTAATATCTTCAAGATTGATTCCACCAAAAGAAGGTTCTAAATGACGCACCAAATTGATAAAACTTTCCGTATCATTTATATCAATTTCTAAATCAATGGAATCAATATCCGCAAAACGCTTAAACAGCACTGCTTTGCCTTCCATGACCGGTTTAGAGGCAAGAGCACCTAAATTGCCTAACCCTAAAATAGCTGTACCATTTGAAATAACAGCAACAAGATTGCCTTTTGCTGTATAATCGTAAGCGAGTGCTGGATTTTGAGCAATTGCCTTAACTGGAACCGCAACACCTGGTGAATAAGCAAGTGCTAAATCATGTTGTGTTGCCATAGACTTTGTTGCAACAATCTCAAGCTTTCCTGGTCGACCACGACTATGAAAATCAAGAGCTTCTCGCTCACTAGCACTATAAATCACTTGAGGTGTTTTTTGATCCTGCTCGCTTTTTTTCATCTCACTTTATTTTCTCCAAAAACAGTGTAAATTTTGCTTGATAATGCGTATAGTCATTAAATTTGATTCATATGTTAGAAACCGCTATTCTTGCCTTAGCAAATCTGATGATACGTTGCAATTTAGAGATAAATAAATATCGAAGTAAACAAAAAAAGACTAAAAGCTTCACTGAAAGGGAACAGGCCACATAAAAATGGATAAAAAAAACAACGATAAAAATAATTTAATTCCACAGCCTGCCTCCTCATCTGCTTCCTCTCAAGAACGTCTTACACCTATGATGGAGCAGTACATAGAAATCAAAGCCATCAATCACGATTCCCTTCTCTTTTACAGAATGGGGGATTTTTATGAATTATTTTTTAATGATGCAATTGAAGCTGCTCAGGCTTTAGGAATCACACTCACGGCACGCGGAAAACATTTAGGACAAGATATTCCTATGTGCGGTGTTCCCGTTCATGCTGCAGATGATTATTTACAAAAACTGATTGCTTGTGGTTACCGAGTTGCTGTTTGTGAACAAATAGAAGATCCTGCTGAAGCAAAAAAACGTGGCTCAAAATCTGTTGTTCGGCGTGATGTTGTTCGTCTTGTAACACCTGGAACAATAACAGAAGAAAAACTCCTTGATCCAACACGCGCAAATTATTTGATGACACTTTCCCGTATAAAAGCCAGTGATGGAGAGGAATTTGCTCTTTCTTGGATTGATATCTCAACAGGTATATTTCGTGTAACAGAAAGCCGCCAAGAAAAACTTTTGGCAGATATTATGCGTGTGGATCCACAAGAAATCATTGTTGCCGATTCATTTTTTCATGATAAATCTCACAAATCACTTTTTAGTGTTCTTGATCGTATCGTTTCACCTCAACCTGCTTGTCTCTTTGATGCACTCACCGCTGAACGTGATATTTGCAACTATTTTAAACTCTCAACTCTTGAGGGTGTTGCCGATTATTCACGTTCCGAACTCTCTGCAATTGTGGCGGCTATTCGTTATATCGAAAAAACACAAATCACGCATCGTCCTCCCCTCATGCAGCCTGAGCGCCAAAATGAAAGTGCGACTCTTTTTATTGATGCTGCAACCAGATTAAGCCTTGAACTTATTCGTACGACATCAGGTCAACGGGATGGAAGTTTATTAAAAGCTATTGATCGCACTGTAACAGGAGGAGGGTCACGCCTTCTTATTGACCGCCTTATTGCTCCCCTCACCACTCCTTCAGCGATTGATACGCGTTTGGATTCTATCGATTTTTTTCTACGTAATCCTTCTCTTGCAGAAGCGATAAAGCTTATTTTAAAAGGGGGACCAGATATGCCCCGCGCCGTTTCACGTTTGGCTCTTGGACGAGGAGGACCCCGTGATATGGCGACAATCCAACGCGGTTTTGAAATCATTCGTGAACTGCATCAACTCCTTAATAATGAGCTCCTACCTCAAGAAATAAGTGATGTACAGCAGATATTCTCAAACTTACCCACAGCTTTATACATTCATTTAGAGCAAGCATTAGCTGATGATCTCCCACTGCTTAAACGTGATGGGGGATTTATTCGTTCCAATTATCATAAAGAACTCGATGAAATGCGGGCTTTACGTGACGAATCTCGCCGCGTTATCGCTGAACTTCAAGCGCAATATGCCCAAGAAACAGATATTAAGACACTTAAAATAAAGCATAATAATATTCTAGGCTATTTCATTGAAGTAACCAGTACACAAGCATCTGCTCTCACAAATAATCCACAGGCTAAAGCACGTTTTATTCATCGCCAAACAATGGCAAACGCTATGCGTTTTACAACAACAGAGCTTGCTGACCTTGAAAGCCGTATTGCCCATGCTGCCAACCATGCATTGACGCTTGAATTAGAAATCTTTGATATTCTCGTTCAGGAAATTACCGAACAAGTTGACTTTATTCGTAAAGCCTCTGAAGCACTTGCCATTTTAGATGTCTCTGTCGCTCTAGCACATCTTGCTGAAGAACAAGGATATTGCCGCCCTAAAATTGATCATTCACTGACCTTTCATATTACAGCAGGACGCCACCCTGTCGTCGAGCAAGCACTCCGAAAACAAGCCGCAGAACCCTTTATTGCCAATAATTGTGATCTCTCTGTACAAAAAAATCAACAGTATGCAGCAATCTGGCTTTTAACTGGACCTAATATGGGAGGAAAATCAACTTTTTTGCGGCAAAATGCTCTCATTGCTATTATGGCACAAATGGGGTCCTTTGTTCCAGCAACTTCAGCGCATATTGGCGTCGTTGATCGTCTGTTTAGCCGTGTTGGTGCTTCCGATGATCTTGCACGAGGGCGCTCAACCTTTATGATGGAAATGGTTGAAACAGCAACGATTCTCAACCATGCAAGTCACCACTCCCTTGTTATTCTTGATGAAATAGGACGTGGAACATCAACCTTTGATGGACTATCTATTGCTTGGGCAGCCGTTGAATATCTCCATGAAGTTAACCATTGTCGTGCTATTCTTGCTACCCATTTTCATGAAATGACTGCGCTTACCGAAAAACTTGATAGACTGCATAATGTAACCATGAAAGTCAAAAATTGGGATGGTGATGTGGTTTTCCTTCATGAAGTCATACCAGGAGCTGCTGACCGTTCCTATGGTGTACAAGTTGCAAAGCTTGCTGGACTTCCCCCAGCCGTTATTACACGAGCGACAGATGTCCTCCATCAACTAGAACAAGGTGAAATGGCTGGAAAAGGGCATAAACTCATTGATGATTTACCCCTCTTTTCTCTTAAAGCAACATCTCCTGTCAATGAAGAAAGAAACAAACATTGTGTTCTTCACGAAGCTTTAAAAAATATCCATCCTGATGAACTCTCTCCTAAGCAAGCTTTAGAAACAATTTACCACCTCAAACAGCTTGAAGAGAGTACCCCCCTATAGAAAACAGATGTTATTTTTTATTAAATAAGCTTTCTTAATAGGAAATAAAGTGTCCTTTTTTGATATGTTTTGGTACAAATATTTGTTTACCTTATTCCTATTGCTTTTCTACGCAATATATTTTGATAAGTAGAATGCATCTAGAGGAAAAATCCTATGCATTATATTTCATATTTCCTTAGATCAATCTTGGCGCTTATACAAAAAATTGATCCACATCGATTCTTTTTACAAGACACTCATTTTTTGCAACGATTATCTTGAATTCTCCTCCACCTTGCCAACATGCATGTTTAATGAATTACGCTTTTTCACGCCCAATATTATCTTACTCATAGCAACAGCTTGGGTTTAAAGCTGTCTGTGTGTATCATACTACCCCTTTTTGCATGATAAATTCACGTGCACTAGATTACGCCTTTTCTTTATATTTTAAATGATAAAGAACTCTTTTACTGTTTCCACATGAATCATATAATTAAGTATATCAATGATATCCTAGTTGCATTTTATTTTCCTAAAAAAAGCTTTTGAAATCCTTCCCAACCTTAAACGACGAAGATTTCTACTCGAATTTGATCTGTAAACAGTCCCAACTCTAGCGGCTTCCTCTTAAGCTTCCCACTCATGTAATTAACTTACACAAGGACTTGACAAACAAGCCTAAGAATATTCACAACACACGTTAAAAACACTTAAATGTTGAAAGCTTTCTTATATCCCGCGCCTCAATGACAGTGTTTTATAACCCAACAAAATAATATCACCAGTACAATAAATATCTTTCATAAGATGAGTAATAAGAGATTATAACCTTGCATAAAACTAGAATATGATATGAAAAGCGCTTGATACGACCTCACCTGTCTTACACAACTACTAAAAAAATCCGCAGCAGCTTTTATAAATTTTATGCATCGCCTTTTAATCATACTTACGATAATTCAAAATATCCTGATAAGCTCATAAACTTATCCGCTTAGAATATCGTACAAAAGATACCAAAAAATCTCTTAGAGGACACTCTTTCTTTTATAAATCAATACATTGATTTATAATTAAAGTTTAGCGTTATTCAACTTGAATTAGCCCCCCCTAAATATCGTAATAATATTCTTTCATTTCAAACCTGTTTATCTTAAACCAATCAAAATCACTTGCTTGCACATCACAAGCGGGATGAGTGTGTGGGAAAAACTATAATACAAATGCCTCTTATGAATCCCAAGGATTGTAGCAACATCCATGAGCTGGCAAATGTGTGATGGTGCCGGCTTGCTTCTTCTCAAGCGTAAAGATGGGGAATCTACCATTATACCATTCACGGATGCCATCATAAAATGAACTTGGGAGCATTGAGAGATGTCTCTTAAAACGCATCCTTTATCTCATCAAATATTACGAACTGCACCCTTTGAAGCAGATGTGGTCATCGCTGCATAAGCTTTGAGAGCCTTTGAAATTTTACGCTGACGCTTCTCAACCGGTTGCCAAGCACCTTTTCCCTTTGCTTCCATCTTAGCACGACGCTGCTTCATTTCAATGTCATCAACCAATATATGAATGCTACGATTTGGAATATCAATTTCTATGATATCCCCCTCTTCTACCAACGCAATTTCTCCTCCTTCAGCAGCTTCTGGTGAAATATGTCCTATCGAGAGCCCTGAGCTCCCCCCTGAAAAACGTCCATCCGTAACAAGTGCACAAACCTTACCCAATCCTTTAGATTTGAGATAACTCGTTGGATAAAGCATTTCTTGCATTCCAGGTCCACCACGAGGACCTTCATAACGGATTAAAACAATTTCACCTGTTTTAATCTTATCCGTTAATATAGCTGAAACAGCTGAATCTTGGCTTTCAAAAATTCTTGCTGGACCTTTAAAGGTTAAAATTGACTGATCAACACCTGCTGTCTTTACAATACAGCCATCTTTTGCAAGATTTCCATAAAGAACTGCCAATCCTCCATCTTGTGAATAAGCATGTTTCCTATCGCGAATCACACCTTTTTCACGATCAAGATCAAGAGTCTCATAGCGACTAGATTGGCTAAAAGCGGTTTGGGTTGGAATGCCACCTGGAGCAGCACGATAAAATGCACGAACTGTTGGTTCATTGGTTTGTTTTACATCCCAACGGTACAGAGCTTCTTTCATTGTTTTTGCGTGAACCGTATAAGTTGACGTATCAATGAGTCCCGCCGCATCCAATTCGCCTAAAAGCCCCATAATACCACCGGCACGATGAACATCTTCCATATGCACATTCGCAACAGCAGGAGCAACCTTGCATAAAACAGGAACACGACGTGAAAGATGATCAATATCCGTCATGGTAAAATCCACCTCACCTTCTTGCGCCGCTGCTAAAAGATGCAGTACTGTATTGGTTGATCCTCCCATGGCAATATCAACGGTCATTGCATTTTCAAAAGCCTTGCGTGAAGCAATAGAGCGTGGCAAAACTGTTTCATCATCTTCTTCATAATAACGCTTGACCAATGTAACAATCTGTTTTCCAGCTTCTTCAAAAAGCATCCGTCGATCTGCATGTGTTGCTAGCATTGATCCATTTCCGGGAAGCGAAAGCCCCAATGCTTCCGTTAAACAATTCATAGAGTTGGCCGTAAACATTCCTGAACAAGAACCACATGTAGGACAAGCAGCGCGCTCCATTTCAGCAACTTCTTCTTCTGAATTCTGTTCTGAAGCTGCTGCGACCATGGCATCAACCAAATCAACCATTAGATCTTGATCTTTCCATTTAATCTTACCTGCTTCCATAGGACCGCCTGAAACAAAGATTGTTGGAATATTCAACCGTAAAGCAGCCATTAACATACCAGGCGTAATTTTGTCACAATTAGAAATACAAACAAGTGCATCCGCACAATGTGCATTAACCATATACTCTACAGAATCAGCAATAATTTCGCGTGAAGGCAAAGAATAAAGCATTCCATCATGCCCCATCGCAATTCCATCATCTACAGCAATAGTGTTAAACTCTTTCGCAACACCACCAGCAACGGCTATCTGTTGTGCAACCAATTGCCCAAGATCCTTTAAATGGACATGTCCTGGTACAAATTGTGTAAAAGAATTCGCAATCGCAATAATGGGTTTACCAAAATCTGCATCTTTCATCCCTGTTGCACGCCAAAGACCGCGGGCTCCTGCCATATTACGCCCGTGAGTCGATATTCTTGAACGGTAAGAAGGCATTATTTTTTTCCCCTCAAATAATTCCATTTTTCTTGTTGTGCTGTAACTTCATTATAAAAACAAGAGCTTTAATATTCAAAAGAGAAAAATACCTTGGACTGAGGCATTTGAAGCACAAAATTAAAAGATTTGCATAAACTTCCTCATAAAGCTTTTGTTTTTTCTATTCCTTATCAATCAACATCCCATCCCTGCGTAACTCTATGTTTGAGAAAAATGTCAAGACGATTCAGTGTAGTATGAACTGTTCTAGATTTTTGTATGCCAGATTTGATGGCTATATTGCGTATATCTATTTGCGTAATTTCTGAAACAAAAAGACAATCTAATTTGGAAAAAATATAAAGATCTAATAGTTAAAACCTATCATCTCCTTACAATTCAGCTCTACACCTTTCAAAAGCTTCCATAGTAATATCTTTTAAATAATGATGAGCCGCTGTCTCATGCTTTTGTTTTTCACACTCTTCAATAGAGTTAGCCCCTTAGGAAAAACAGAACGCCCCAAACAAATACACTTGTATAGCCTTTATGTACTCATTTTAAAGAGACATCTTTCAATGCACTCGAGCCCATTTCACGATAGCGCCTATGAATGGTATAACAGCCCCCGTGAATAATATAAATCTATAAGGGACATCTTCACACTTATGAAGAAGAAAACTGACACCATCATACATTTTTTCATCCCCAATGTTGCGAAATCCTTGGCAATTAAGACAATTAAAAAGAGATATTTTTATCCCTTTCTTCAAGTGTTTTTATCCACATGGCTCTCCCTGCTTATGACATCAAGCAAGTGACTTTAATTGTTTCAATATAAGAAGATCTCAAATGAGAGGACCTTATGATATTCGGGATTCTCATTCCAGTCATAACAAATTAATTATGAATATAAATCAATGTCTTATATCATTATACCCTTTATGAGAAAAACGAATAGAATTTATAAAGGACTTCGTTTTCCTCGTAAGGAAATCTAGTGCAGAGTTACAATTTGTAGTTCATGCTCATTGGCTCCAGCAAGAGCGATAGAGCGTTCATCGGATAAAATGATAGGATAACCTGTTTCACCAAAGAGAGCCCATATGGTAATGCCTGGGGTCATTGGTGGAAGATCTGGAAAGTTTTTAGCCAAGTCATCTGTACAAACTTTTTTTAAATAGGCAATCTGTCCCGCATCAGAGTAGGCTGTGTTCTGAAACGATAAGTTTTGTTTATGTTCTCCCATTTCACGGTTCCTTTACGCCTTAACTTTTATGACTCACCACTACTGACTTTAATTGGAATCTGTTTTATTTCTTTTTTTAATCTTGGTTGATACAGATTAATTGATAAAAGACCATTTTTCAACTCGGCATTTGCGACGTGCATCCCTTCCGCAAGAATAAAGATCCGCTGGAATTGTCGCGCTGCTATACCGCGATATAAATATTGATGACTTTGGTTGTCTGTTTGTTTACCATGAATAACCAATTGATTATCATCGAGCAAAATATTAAGATGATTAATCTTAAATCCAGCAACAGCCAAAGTTATCCGGATATGATTTGCATCATCGTTTTTATGTAAACGTTCAATGTTATAGGCTGGGTAAGCTTCATCAGCTTTACCGATACGTTGCAATGTTTTTTCTACGGTTTCAAATCCTAAAAGAAAAGGATTGGAGAAAGGCGTCACATGTGTCATTCATGAGTATCCTCTTTGAAAAGCGGCGTTACTTGACCAAACTCTATACAAAGTGTTCGCTGCATTCCTCTCATATGGCGAGCGTAAATGATAACTTCAAGAGAGAAGATTAAGAGAGTTCAATGACTCAACGTACCATAAAATTATCAAAAGCGCGAAATTTATCTGGTATATTATATAATAAAGATGAAATTGCAGAAATATTTCGCCGTTTTTCTGTGCAACGCCCAGCGCCTAAGAGTGATCTTATCTATACAAATATTTTTACGCTTTTGGTGGCAGTTGTACTTTCAGCTCAAGCGACAGATGTAAGCGTTAATAAAGCGACAAAAGAATTATTTCGCCTTGCTGATCAACCGGAAAAAATGGTTGCATTAGGGGAAGAAGAAATAGCACTTCATATCCGTTCAATTGGTCTTTGGCGAGCAAAAGCACGCAATGTTTATGCACTTTGCAACTGTTTAATTAATCAATATGGCGGTCAAGTCCCTGATACGCGTGAAGCACTTATGTCCCTCCCTGGAGTGGGACGAAAAACGGCTAATGTTGTTTTGAATATTGCTTTTGGTCAACCTACATTGGCAGTAGATACACATATTTTTCGCTTAAGCAATCGTCTTGGTTTAGCGCCTGGCAAAACACCAGAGATTGTCGAAGAAAAATTATTAAAGATTATACCGATCTATTATCTTCGTCATGCGCATCATTGGTTAATTTTACATGGACGCTATATTTGTCAAGCACGTCAAGCAAAATGTGCGCAATGCATTATTGCCGATTTATGTAAAGCCGCAAGTAAAACAAATGCTATCCCAGCACCTCTGGTTGAAATTCAAGGTAATGGCGCTCCGATTTTTTTGTAATACAGTCTTGCTATTTTGTGTATACTAGCTTATGAGAACATTTTTGGAACCGCCCGGCAGGGCATGCCGTGGCTGTTTAAATGCTTGTTCAAGCGTTGGTCCGCTTGAGTGAATAGATGTTTGATTGAATAAACTAATGTATGGAGTAGCAAAATGCCCAAAATGAAGACCAAATCATCCGCTAAAAAGCGGTTTAAAATCACTGCGTCAGGCAAAATTAAAGTAGCAGCTGCTGGTAAGCGCCACGGCATGATTAAGCGTTCGAATAAATTTATTCGCGATGCACGTGGAACAATGGTTTTGTGTGAACAAGATGCTAAAAAAGTCATTCAGCATTATTTGCCGAATGGTATTTAAACCTTGCGCTTTTGATTTTGAGGAGATTATAACATGGCACGTGTGAAAAGAGGTGTGACAGCACACGCTAAGCACAAAAAAGTTCTTAAACAAGCTGAAGGCTTTTATGGTCGACGTAAAAATACCATTCGTGCAGCTAAAGCAGCGGTTGATCGTTCAAAGCAATACGCTTATCGTGATCGCAAAAATAGAAAGCGTACTTTCCGTGCTTTGTGGATTCAGAGAATTAATGCGGCTGTTCGTGCAGAAGGTTTAACTTATGGACGTTTTATTGATGGCTTATCAAAAGCTGGTATTGAAGTTGATCGTAAGGTTCTTTCAGACATAGCAATCCACGAGGCGGAAGCATTTTCTGCTTTAGTTGCTTCGGCAAAAAAAGCTTTAGAATATTTAAAAGATACGACACCTAATGCTTTCGAAGGCGCTGTCAAATAAGCCAGTCGTGTTCTCTTAAAGCATTCATTTATTCGAGGTCCCGTGCTGGCTATTGCGAGTGCGGGTTTTTCTTTATTAAAAAATAGGCAAAAATATGAACGATATTGAGCGTTTGGAACAAGAAATTTGTTTAGCCTTAGAAGCTGCAAGTGATGAACAGGCACTTGAAACAGTGCGTATTGCAGCATTGGGGAAAAAGGGGAGCATCTCTGAAAAATTAAAAGAATTAGGAAAAATGGAGGCTAGCGAGCGTCATAAAGTTGGACCTGTTCTTAATGGATTAAAAAATCGTATTTTAGAGTTATGGGCGCAAAAGCGTGATCTTCTAAAAAGACAAGCAATGGATGCTCGTCTTTCTCGTGAAACGGTGGATGTTACCTTACCTGTTCGTTCTTCTCCTATAGAACGGGGGCGTATTCATCCTATTTCACAGGTGATTGAGGAAATTATTGCCATTTATACAACGTTGGGTTTTTCTCTTGCAGAAGGTCCAGATATTGAAACAGACTATTATAATTTTACAGCATTAAATTTTCCTGAAGGGCATCCAGCGCGTGAAATGCATGATACATTCTTTTTTGATGTTGATAAAATGGGAGAGAGAAAATTATTGCGGACCCATACATCACCTGTACAAATTCGCACACTAGAAAAACAAAAAGCACCGATACGGATCATTATTCCTGGAAAAACTTACCGCATGGATTCGGATGCAACGCATTCTCCCATGTTCCATCAGGTCGAGGGTCTTGTCATTGATAAAACCTCCACCATTGCCCATATGATGTGGCTACATGAAACCTTTTGTAAAGAATTTTTTGAAGTTCCCTCTGTAAAAATGCGTTTTCGTCCCTCTTTTTTCCCTTTTACCGAGCCATCTATGGAAGTGGATATTCAATGTGATCGTTCTGGTTCAGAAGTAAAGTTCGGAGAAGGACAGGATTGGTTGGAAATTTTAGGATGCGGAATGGTGCATCCTCATGTGTTGAAAAATGTTGGTTTAGATCCCGATGAATATCAAGGCTTTGCATGGGGAATGGGCATTGATCGTATTGCCATGTTGAAATACGGTATGCCTGATTTACGGGCTTTTTTTGATGCTGATCTGCGTTGGTTAGACCATTATGGCTTTCGTTGCTGTGATATGCCTGCTTTTTTTCCTAATAGAAATGTGTGATCTTAGTCATCGCTTTCATGTGAGGTTTTAAAATGAAATTTACATTGTCGTGGTTAAAAGATCACTTAGAGACAAATGCATCTTTAGATGAAATTTGTGAAAAATTAACCGCTATCGGTCTTGAGGTTGATCACGTTGATGATCGGTCTTCTTTAAAAGGTTTTGTGATTGCAAAAGTTTTAACAGCAATAAAACATCCTGATGCCGATAAACTTCAAATTTTATCAGTGGATACAGGAACTGCTACACCTGTTCAAGTTGTCTGTGGAGCACCAAATGCACGTGCAGGTCTTATTGGTGTTCTGGCACTACCAGGCACTTATATCCCAGGACTTGATGTGACATTATCTGTAGGAAAAATCCGCGGGGTTGAAAGTTTTGGGATGATGTGTTCGCAAGCGGAGCTTGAATTATCAAATGAACATGAGGGAATTATCGAACTTCCAGAAGATGCACCTATTGGAGATTCATTTGCAGCTTATGCTGGTTTAGATGATCCGATCATTGATATTGGCTTGACCCCCAATCGTTCCGATTGTACAGGTGTTCGCGGTATTGCCCGTGATCTTGCTGCCGCTGGAATGGGAAAATTAAAAGAATTATCTTTGTCAACATTTGAGCCTTCTTTTGAAACACCTCTCGATGTTTCATTAGATTTTTCGCAAGGTTCATCATTATGTTTAGGTTTCGCTTGGCGTGAAGTACGCAATGTTCAAAATGGCGAATCACCACAGTGGATGCAACAGCGTTTGAATGCAATTGGTTTGAGACCGATTAATGCGCTTGTTGATATGACCAATTACATCAGTTTTGACCTTGGTCGTCCACTCCATGTTTTTGATGCAGATAAAATTAAAGGTAATTTGTGTGTACGTTGTGCTCGTGAGGGAGAACAGCTTCAAGCACTGAACGGAAAAGTCTATCATCTGGGCGCTAAGAATTGTGTCATTGCAGATGACGAGGGGGTTGTTTCGATTGCCGGTATCATGGGCGGTGAAAGAACGAGTTGTGATGAAACAACACACCGCGTGATTATTGAATCGGCGCTTTGGGATGCGCAAAGCATTGCACAAACAGGAAGAGCATTAAGTCTTATCAGTGATGCACGTTATAGATTTGAACGAGGTGTTGATCCAGCTTTTATAGAAACAGGGCTTGAGATTGCAACAGAATTGGTCTTACGTCTTTGTGGTGGTGAAGTATCTAAGAAGAGGATCATCGGCTATCAACAACAAGAAATCAAACAGATCGCTTTTCCTTTTTCTGAAATTAAACGTTTAACAAATTTGGAAATAGAGCCTGAAAAAGTCATCTCTATTTTAACAAAACTTGGATTTTTCGTTGAAAGAAAAGGAGATGTCGTTACGGTAAAAGTACCATCATGGCGCCCTGATATTATGGGTAAAGCCGATTTGGTGGAAGAGGTTATGAGAATTTATGGGTTAGATAAAATTAAACCTATTCCTTTGGAAAACTTTGCAGAAGGAAAAGATCAAATTTTAACATGCGCACAAATTCGTTCACGTGCTACACGTTTGGCTCTAGTGCAACGTGGTATGAAAGAAGCGGTGACATGGTCTTTTATTTCTGAAAATCAAGCTCTTGCTTTTGGAGGAGGTCAAGAAGAGCTTAAATTAGTTAATCCTATTGCTGCTGATATGTCAATGATGCGTCCTTCCCTTTTACCTGGCTTGATTATGGCGGCACAAAGAAATGCTGATCGTGGTTTTTCCGATCTTGCTTTGTTTGAAGTTTCAAGTATTTATGAGGGCGACACCCCTGATAAACAACACCGTGTTGTTAGTGGAATTCGTCGCGGAACAGAGCAATTTAAAGGGGCTGGGCGTTTTTGGAATGGAAATGCAACCGTCGTTGATGTTTTTGATGCCAAAGCAGATGCTTTAGCTATTTTAGAAGCATGCGATATGGATGTTGGGAAAGTGCAGATTGAAGTTGGAGCACCGGATTGGTATCATCCTGGTCGTTCAGGTGTCATAAAACTTGGATCAAAGATTATTCTTGGTTTTTTTGGTGTTTTTCATCCTGCTACATTAGAAAAGTTAGATGTCAGTGGCCCTTTATGCGGCTTTGAAATTTTTCTAGATCGAATTCCAGAATCAAAGAAAAAAACGACCAAAAGCCGTCCTCCTTTGAAACTCTTACCTTTTCAAATGGTGCGGCGTGATTTTGCCTTTATAGCGGATAAAACTGTTGCCTCTTCTCTTATTATTCGGGCGGCAAGTGGAGCTGATAAAAAACTTATTCATTCAGTGCAGGTTTTTGATATTTTTGAAGATTTAAGCTTTGGTGAAAATAAAAAATCTGTTGCAATTGAAGTAACTATTCAGCCCATAGAACGGACTCTAACAGATGAAGATTTAGAAAAGCTTGCCTCAAAGATCGTGGATAATGTTACCAAAATGACAGGTGCATATTTGCGCTATTGAGTATTCTCATTTTTTATAAGATATTTTACATGAAGTGGGAGCATTTTTGAGTGCTCCTTTTTGTTTGGCGTTCAAGAGCTATAGAGCTTCTTGAAAGGGGATCTCTTTAGTAAAACAAGCTGCTTAAATTATCAATTTTTTCAATATAAAAAAACTGTTTTTAAACATCTTGAAAAGTTATTTTTTCTCTTAATCCTTCATTGCAAATTTAAAAGATAACTGCTATTGCTAAATGATAATGCAAATTATTTGCAATAAAAAGAAGGCATATAAAGAAAAGAGAGAATCAATGAACGTAAGAACGTTTTTCACCATAGTTTTTGGAAGTGTTATTTTTTTTACACCCAATTTTGCTTTGTGTGCTGGTAAATTTAAAGCTGTTACGACATTCACTATCATTGCTGATATGGCACGCAATGTAGCAGGTGATGCCGCTGATGTTGAATCCATTACAAAACCAGGTGCGGAAATTCATGAATATCAACCCACCCCACGCGATCTTATGCGTGCTCAGGGAGCTAACCTTGTATTGTGGAATGGTTTAGAGTTAGAGCTTTGGTTTGAAAAGTTTTTTCAAAATATCAAGGATGTTCCAAGTGTTGTTGTTTCAAAAGGTATTGTACCCATTAAAATTGGTGAGGGCCCCTTTAGCGGTAAACCCAATCCTCATGCGTGGATGTCACCGACCTCTGCTTTGATTTACGTTGATAATATTCGCGATGCTTTTGTAAAATATGATCCTGAACATGCTGAAATTTATAAACAGAATGCTGAAATTTATAAACAGAAAATTCGTGCAACGATTGATCCAATTAGGGCTGAATTAGAAGCCGTACCGCAAGATAAGCGTTGGCTTGTGACCAGTGAAGGGGCTTTTAGCTATTTGGCACGTGATTTTGATCTAAAAGAACTTTATTTATGGCCCATCAATGCTGACCAACAAGGAACACCACAGCAGGTCAAGCATGTTATTGATATGGTTCGCAAATACAATATTCATGCAGTTTTTTCTGAAAGCACTATTTCCCCTGCGCCTGCTAAGCAGGTTGCCAAAGAAACAGGGGCTAAATACGGTGGTGTTCTCTATGTTGATTCTCTGAGTGAGAAAAATGGTGAGGTCCCCACTTATATTGATTTATTACGTGTCACGAGTGGGCGTATTAGCAATGCTCTAGCAGAGGGAGTAAAAAGCCAATGACGGAATGTGGAATATTTGCCCAAGGGGTAACGGTAACTTATCGTAATGGACATACAGCTTTACGCGAAGTGAATTTTGAAAGTCCAAAGGGTTCTATTACGGCATTGGTTGGTGTTAATGGATCCGGTAAGTCAACGTTATTTAAAGCAATTATGGGGTTTGTACGCCCCTCAAAGGGAAAAATTCGCATGTTTGATTTGCCCGTTGATGTGGCTTTGAAAAAAAATCTTATTGCTTATGTTCCTCAAAGTGAAGATGTTGATTGGAATTTTCCTGTCTTGGTTGAAGATGTTGTATTGATGGGGCGGTACGGTCATATGAATTTCTTTCGCTATGCCCGTACACAAGATTATGAAGCCGTTCGTATTGCCTTAGAACGTGTTGATATGCTGGCTTTTGCCAAGCGCCAAATTGGAGAACTTTCTGGTGGACAGAAAAAGCGTGTTTTCCTAGCACGCGCTCTTGCACAGAAAGCAAAAGCTATTTTATTAGATGAGCCGTTTACAGGGGTTGACGTTACAACAGAAGATAAAATCATTGCTTTGTTACAAGATCTTCGTAAAGAAGGAGCTGTGATCTTGGTTTCAACTCACAATTTGGGTTCTGTTCGTGAATTTTGTGATCATACGGTTTTAATAAAAGGAACAGTGTTAGCTTCCGGATTAACTGAAAAAATCTTTACAAAGCAAAATCTGGAAAAAACTTTTGGAGGATCTTTGCACCACCATATTTTTGACCTTCAAAGCGCAAAAAAAAATGATGTTTTCATGGGAAGAAAGCAGTCTGCAGCTTGTGAAGATATTGAAAGAGTGGAGCACGTTGCATGATTTCTTGGTTGCTTGAGCCACTGAGCTATCAATATATGGTGAATGCAATGTGGGTTTCTGGGTTAGTTGGGTGTGTTTGTGCCTTTCTTTCGGCTTTTTTGATGTTAAAAGGTTGGTCATTGATTGGTGATGCACTTTCCCATTCGATTGTTCCTGGTGTAGCAGGAGCTTACCTTTTAGGGTTACCTTTTTCACTTGGCGCTTTTTTTTCTGGTGGTCTTGCAGCAGCAGCAATGCTCTTTTTTAACCATCGGACAAAGCTTAAAGAAGATACCATTATTGGGCTCATTTTTTCTTCCTTTTTTGCCTTTGGGTTATTTCTCAAATCATTAAAACCAATGGCTGTTAATATTGATACGATTGTTTTAGGAAATATTTTAGCAGTTAGTTCAACAGATATTCTACAATTGGCTTTTATCGGCTTTTTTTCTTTGCTTATATTGCTTTTGAAATGGAAAGATCTTCTTGTTTCATTATTTGATGAAACGCATGCGCATGCCATTGGATTAAACGTAAAGTTTTTAAAGATTCTCTTTTTCACATTGCTGGCAGCTTGTACCGTTGCTGCAATGCAAACCGTTGGAGCGTTCTTGGTCATTTGCCTTGTCGTGACACCTGGAGCAACAGCCTATCTTTTAAGTGATCGTTTCGTAAATGTCTTGATTATTGCAGTTATAATTGGAACATTCACAAGTGTCTTGGGTGTTTATGTAAGTTATTTTTTGAATGCGCAAACAGGCGGGGTTGTGGTACTTTTTCAGGCATTTTTATTTATTTTGGCTTTTATTTTTGCTCCTAAACACGGGTTTATTGCTGCACGCTTACGTATAAATGCAGCAAAAAAGGGTGTGATATTATCATGATTGATCAATTACTGCTTCCGTTTCAATTTTCTTTTATGCTTAAGGGTATGCTTATTGTCATGATTCTTTCTGTTCCAATGGCAATGCTTTCCTGCTTTCTTATCTTAAAAGGATGGGCACTGTTAGGTGATGCCATTTCCCATGCAGTTTTTCCCGGTGTTGTTGTTGGTTATATGACAACACCATGGGTAATCGCATTTTTGACTTCTTTGCCATTTGCTTGGGTTCAGCATATGCGTCCAGAGAATATTACAATGACTTTGATTACTTGCGGTGCTTTTGTGGCAGGAATGGTGTGTGCATTATTAACGGGTTTTTTAGGAAGCAATAGCCGTATCAAACAGGACACGGTGATGGGTGTGGTCTTTTCTTCAATGTTTGGTTTGGGGCTTGTTTTAGCCACGTCTATTTATAGTAGCTTAGATTTGAATCATATTCTATTTGGTAATCTCTTGGGTGTTAACTGGCTTGATATTACGCAGACAGCAATTATTTCTATTGTTGTCACTCTTATTTTAGGAGCAAAATGGCGTGACTTTATGCTGTATATTTTTGATTCAATTCAAGGTCGTGCAATGGGATTGCCAATATCTCTACTCCACTATACCCTTCTAACAATGATTTCTCTTACAATTGTTGCGGCCTTGAAAGCTGTTGGAATTGTGCTTGTTATTTCTTTATTAATAGCGCCGGGAGCAATTGCTTATCTTACGACGAAGCGATTTTCTTTTATGTTAATAATCGCGATACTTGTTGCCGCTTTTTCTGGTTTTTTAGGGATTTATCTCAGCTTATTTATCGGCTCTGATTCTGCTTCCACAATTGTGTTAATCTTAACATTGATTTTTATTGCTATTTTCATGATGATTTTCTTTCGTCAAAACACAGTTCAAGAAACTTTAAGATGATAAAATTCTTGCATATCAGCCATGCATTTTTATGTATTGTCTCTCGTGCCTATTTTAGTTAGAGACTGGGTCGCTAGGTTATTTTCCTCCTAATGCCTAGCAACTGAATGCAGTGTATATTCTCCCCCCCCAAGACTGCATTTTAATTAAGAGGCTGCATTGATTTATTCTGCAGCCTTTTTATTTTTTTCTAAAACTTTTTCTCATTTCTTGAAATCATTTAAAATGATTATCATATTGCGTAAACTATTCGGTATTTTCAAGGAACTTATGACAGAAAAAATGCTTACGCATGAAGTGATAGAGAGTGATTGTGCGCTCAGACATCTGAACAATAAGAAAATAGGTACAGTGTTTTATGTAGAGTTTTGCGTAGAGGAAAATAGTACGAGAGAATGAAAAAAGATTTGAAGATATCGCACCCTTTGCGTATCTGCTATTATATAGCAGGGTGGGCAATGGTTATATTAGGTATTATCGGCGTAGTATTACCTATTATGCCAACTGTGCCTTTTTTATTGGTTGCCTCATGGTGTTTTACGCGTTCTTCTCCACGTTTTCATCAATGGTTGAATAATCATCGTATTTTCGGTCCCCCTATTAAGCGATGGGAAGAAAAAAAAGCAATCTCTCCATTCGTTAAAGTTTTTGCAATGATGAGTATGACAGGAGGATTTTTATCCTTTTTCTTGATGATACATCCTCCTTTATGGTTTTCTTTATTCACTGGGGTTATATTATCGTTAATTGCTGTTTATATTGTAACGCGTCCATCTTCATAATGATAGCAAAGGCTTTATGAGATGCTTTTTACACTTTGGCTTATTTGTAAAAACTATTGAGAGAGCGGATTTTCAAGTTTTAGATATTACCTCTCCATATCCAAGATACCTATGAAATAACAAGCTTTTTTAAAGAAATTAATCAATGAGATGTTTGTCAAATAATTTTTATGAGAAAAAAACTATGCACAAACACGAAGTCTCCATAAAAAGTTTCTTTATAAGACATGATGGATCACATTCATGAAGAGAAGCATTGCTTTGTGAGAAATGCTCGTATGGATCTCTCTATATATATCTATATTGAGAAGCCATTAGATGTTATAGTCATTTCTTTCTAACAAGACATCTCATTTGTTTTGATATCTCTTGATGAGGACTTGATAGAATACAAAGCTTACTCAACACCATCTCTTTTTATATTTATACAGTTAAGAAGCCAGTCTATTATATCAATCTTAATGTTGCATCTGTTTTTAGTTTAAAGATAATTTATAAAAAACAACAGAGTTCTTTTTAAATGGTTTTATGCATATACACATTCTTTTAATAATATGCGAATGAATGAATTTTTTGACTTTGCATAAAGCTTATTCAAAATAAAAATATTATTGCACTCTCTGTTTTTTTAATGAGTCCATGCCCTTAAAACCAAGATATTGATTTATATAGATAATCTTTCGTTATTCATATTGAATTAGAACCCCGAATATCGTAGAATTCTCTCATTGCAAATCTATTCCCTGTTGAATCAATCAGAATCACTTGCTTGCACGTCACAAACGGAGCTGGCGTGTAGGTAAAGTTGTATAAAAAGAAATAGCCCCTACCTAATAAGCTGTTTCACGTGCTAAGGGCTATTGCAACATTGGGGGCTGGCAAATATATAATGATGATGCCGGCTTGTTGCTTCACAAACGTAAAGACGGGAACACTCAATGGCTTTATCATTATACCATTCATGGTCGGCGCCGTAAAACGGGCTTAGGTATTTTAAGAGATGTTTCTTTAAAACAAAAGGTTCCCCAAATCGTGTTATTTACACACTTATTTTAACGAAACATTTCTCAATGCTTTACTCATTTCATGATGGTAGTCCATACATGGATAAAGTAATTTTTCCTGTAAAGTGTATAAAATCCATTGAGCACCATCATCCTTGCCTTGCAAAATGCAAACCAATAGTCACCATGCTATTTGTTATTCTCCAATGTTACCATAGAAATTCTTAATGTTACAATTGTAGCTTGTCATATGGTTTTGTATATTTTGACACTAGATTTTGTACCAATTTATTTTTTCAAAGAGTTTTAAAGGTGTTCTCAAAGAATTTTGAAAGCCTTTTCTCATTTTTACTATAGAAACGCACTTTTTTCTGATTTTCGGTAATTTTTGCAATTTTAGGTGTCAAAATCTATTTTCATAAAACGCGCATTTAATTGTAAAAACTGTACATAAAAACAATAAATTACCACGTATTCCTACTTAATCCCACTTTTTCCCACTTAGTATAAAACCTACTGTCAAACCACAACAATAACCCTTAAAACTTGAAAACCTTCATACATACAAGGAGATGAGTTTGCTTGATTTAACCGGGTTGAAATGAGAAAAATTTATGATATTCGTGCGCGCTCATTCAACATGAAAAATGATAGTATCTTGTTATGCTGTATAACACCGTTATTTATGACAATGATATAAGAAAATCTCCTTGGCTAAACTTCCTTGGCACGTTAAGTATTTTTTTAATGCGTCGTGAATATTTTTAAGTCTGATCTGTTGATCCTTATATAAGTGAAGCGTATGCGCGGTAGGCTAAGTAGAATCTGCTCAAAAAACAGCCGAACTATTTCAGACCAGCAAAGGTTAAGAACCTTCATCCTTAGAAAGATCAACCTTATCAATAATATGATGCGTTAATATATCCGTTTAAAGAGCTGGAAATTAGGTCGTTATAGGTCTAGAAACGCGTTTTTATTACCAAAAAAATTGAGATAACGTTGTACTTCTTCTGGATCACCGATAGTTTTTTCAGCATTATCTGAGAGTTTTACAGCTGGCCGACCATTGGCATGAGTCACCTTACAAACAAGGGAAAGAGCATCAAGTGTTGCAATTTCTTGAGGTGCACAGCCCGTAAAGTCGTTGGTAAGATCAGTTCCCCATCCAAAACTCATGCGCACTCTTCCATGAAAATGATGATAGGTTTTTTCGATTGTATTGACATCAAGAGCATCAGAAAAAATTAAAAGTTTTTCGCGTGGATCTTTTCCTTTTTCTTTCCACCATTGAATAATACGTTCGCCACCTTCAATAGGGGGTGCACTATCAGGTCTAAACCCCGTCCAATCTGCTACCCAATCTGGAGCATCGCGTAAAAATGCTTCTGTACCAAAGGTATCTGGTAAAACAATGAGAAGATTTCCACCATAATAACGGTTCCAATCTTGCAAGACTTGATACGGAGCTCTGCGTAATTCATCATCGTTGTTGCTAAGAGCAGCAATGACCATAGGCAATTCGTGTGCATTGGTTCCAAGAGCTTCTAAATCTGTATCCATGGCGAGAAGGACATTAGACGTTCCAGTAAAAGAATTACCAATGCCTTCTTTTAATGCTTCCACACACCAGCGCTGCCATAAAAAAGAATGGCGGCGCCTTGTACCAAAGTCGGATATTTTAATATCAGGCAATTTTTTGAGACGTTCAACTTTACTCCACATTTTTGCTTTAGCACGCGCATAAAGTACATCAAGAGCAAAACGATCTAACTTTTTCATAGCAGTACGTGAACGTAATTCGCTGATAATCGCAAGAGCTGGAATTTCCCACATAGAGCTATGCGCCCACGGACCATGAAACTGAAGAATATATTGGCCATCTTTACGGGTTAATTCATATTCTGGTAATTGAAAATTCTCAAGCCACTGAAGAAAATCAGGTTCAAAAATTTGCTTTCGTCCATAAAATGTATTACCAGCGAGCCAGATCATTTCTTTTTTTGTAAAACGCAAACTAAGAGCATGATCAAGTTGGGCACGTAATTCACTCTCATCAATATCATCGGCAAGACGTATTGTTTTAGAGCGGTTTATAAGGGAAAAAGTAACATTGACAGTGGGATAAAGTCCCCAAATCATCTGTACCATAAGAAGCTTATAAAAATCCGTATCAAGAAGTGAACGAATAATGGGATCAAGTTTCCAAGTATGATTGTAAACACGTCTAGCAATATCCGGATGATTCATAACCTTTTTCTTTCAGTCTCATCGAATCTAAAATTATTATGCACCAACACGGTTAATATAGGCGACGCAAGGACTATAACAACTCTACAATTTTGGGCAAGAATAAAAAAGCCTACTCTCTTTTTTCGTTTTTAAGATTTAATAATACGTAAAATTTCATGCTGACCTGTTTTTTGTAACTTTATCCCTGTATGAACTTCAGTATATTCTTTGCCATTAACATAGAGCATATTTTCAGATCCCCATTTTACTTTAATGGTATAAACGGCATCACAAAATTTCATTTTTGCTTCGTATTTTGGCCAAATAGAGGGTAAATGTGGCTGTAAAAATAACAAGTCTCCCTGACGTTGTATTCCAAGAATCGCTTGTGTTGCGGCGCGATAAAACCAACCAGCTGAACCTGTATACCATGTCCAGCCACCTTGACCACATCGTGGTTCAACAGCATAAATATCTGCCGCCATCACATAAGGTTCAACACGATAAGTTTCAGGATCTTGTCCATGATTAATAGGGTTAATCGCGGAAAATAAAGCATAAGCTTCATCGTTTTGTCCCATTTCAGCCAATGCTAAAATACTCCAAATGGCACCATGCGTGTATTGACCACCATTTTCTCGAATTCCTGGAGGATAACCTTTTATATAACCAGGCTCGAGTGTACTTTTATCAAAAGGCGGCCAAAAAAGGCGAATGAGTCCACCTTTTTTATCATAGAGATGTTCCAGCATTGATGTCATTGCTTGTTTTTGACGTTCAAGCGATGCCATTTGAGAAATGACAGCCCAAGATTGAGCAATGGTATCAATTTGACATTCATCATTAATTTTAGAGCCAAGAGGTGTTCCATCATCAAAATAACCACGTCGATACCAAGCACCATCCCAACCGTTTTTCTCTAGGGATTTTGTTAAATGTTCAAGATACGTACTCCATATTTGCATATGGCTGTTGTCACCACGTTTCTTTGCTAAAGAGATAAATGCTTGTAATGTGTACCCAAGAAACCATCCTAACCAAATGCTTTCGCCTTTTCCTTCCACACCTACCAAATTCATGCCATCATTCCAATCCCCACCTAAAATAAGAGGGAGACCATGTGGTCCGCAGCGTTTAATGGCAAGGTCTAAAGCTAAAGCACAATGTTCATAAACTGTTGCAACCTTTGAGGATTGGGTGGGTTGAAAATAAGCATCCTGTTGCCCGCTTTTGAGAACATCACCTTCAATAAAAGGAATGAGCGTATCAAGAAAGGCATCATCGCCAGTGGTATTGACATAAATAGCTGTTGCATATGCAAGCCAAACGATATCATCAGAAATCCGCGTACGAACACCAGCATTTGTATCAGGCAACCACCAATGTTGCACATCCCCTTCAAGAAATTGGTGCGCTGCAGCATTTAACAATTGGTCATGAGCCAATTGTGGTTCCAGCAATAACAAAGACAAGCTATCTTGTAGCTGATCACGAAAGCCAAATGCACCACTCGCTTGGTAAAAGCCTGCGCGTGCCATGATGCGGCATGCATAAATTTGATAGGGAAGCCAGTGGTTGACCATAAGATTAAAAGAAGAGTCAGGTGTTTTGACTTGGAAAGGAGAAACAAAATCACTCCATTGCTGTTTTTGTTTTGTGAGCAGAATTTCAAAATCACTTGCACGTGCTTGATCAAGTAATTTTTCAGCTTCTTGCCTATTTTCAGCACTACCAAGATAGAAGATGATTTCTTTTGTTTGCCCTGGTTTAAGATCAATGTCATAGGCAAATGCTGAACAAGGATCACATCCTGCTGCAATGGTATTCGAAAGAGCACCAGCTTTACGGATTGCATTTGGATGTGTTACGGTTCCCGTTGCACCGATAAATTCGGCACGATTGGTCGTCGTACTGGTTGGCATTTCGGATGCTGATAAAAATGTGACTTGTTGAGATTTTTCTATGTGATAGGGATTTTGAATAAAATGCGCCCCCCATCTGGCCTCATAAGAGGAAACAATAAAGGGAGCATATTTGGTACGGACATTTCCCAAAACCCATTCAACATAATTATAAAGGCGTAAACTGCGTGGTTTTTCCCCTTTATTCGTGAGAATAAGACGTGAAAAGCGAATAGGTTTTTCAGGATCGAGTGTATGGGTCAGTTCTAATGCAATTTCTGAATGTGTCGATTTAAAAGTTGAGAATCCAAAACCATGACAAGCCTCATAGACAACATTTTCATCACATTCAACAGTAGAAACGGGTGAGAAACGTTTTAAAGACTGGCGATCAATCAGATAAAGAGCTTCTCCTGGTCGGTTAGACGTTGGATCATTCGCCCAAGGAGTTAATTGATAATCGCGACTATTATTAACCCAAGTAAAAATTGCACCTTCAGCAGAAACATGAAAACCAAACCTGTGATTAGCAATAACATTAATCCACGGATGCGGTGTGGTGGTATGCCCATGAAGACGTATTACATAATGATTATGCTGATTAAAACCACCGTAACCATTCCAATATTTTAGATCTTCTCCATTCATAGAAAAAGAAGATGGTTTTTGTTGGCTAACAAGACCAATGGAAGCAAAAAGATTTTGTTCCGTTTGTGGTGTAACTTGCCTTCCTTCATTATATTTCGGAGAGTCTAATTGTTCATAAGATCCTTGATAATTTTTACGGATTGTGAGATCAAAATCACTCTCATCAATCCGTTTAAGCTGTTCAGATAAAGAGCCATTTTGGGCATCAAGAACAATACGCGCTGATGCAAGAAGCGTTTTAAAACTCTGTTCACTTATTTGATCGCGCCGAAGCGTGAAAATATGTTGGCATCCATCTGCTTCTTGCGTGTGGCGACGATAAGATTCACAGACCCATTCAAGAGCACGTTGTGTATTTTGTATATAGGAAAATGCTTGTTCATTGAGAATGACCAAATCAACAATAAGACCGCGCATACGCCAATATTCGTGTGCTTTAAGAAGCTCACGCAGTACAGTTATATTTCCCTCGTTATTTAATCTAAGAAGACAGAGTGGATTGTCTCCTGAAATGGACATGGGCCAAAGATCAGACTGTTTTCCAAGCATTTTTGCTAATATTTCAGAAGGAAGACGCCATGTGCGGTCTGGATAGATAAGCGGTGTTGCATATTTTTGATAAACAATAGCTTCTTTAAGTTGAGTTCCACTCTGATACAGTGCAACTTGTGAGCGCGTCCATGCCATTGAAAGTTCTTTTTGAAACATATCAGGTTGTCGATAATGTTTAATATGATTATGCAACGCTTCTTTTGTATGAGCAGCGAAAGTCCAAAAAATAAGTTCTGCTTTGCCATGGGCTGGAATTTGTACACAGCAGCGCAATGACATAATAGGATCTAGAACACAACCTTGACTGTTACTAAAACGAGTATTTTGGTCAAATGCAGCGGGACGATGAATAGATCGCCCCCGACCAATAAACAGAGAGCGATCTGTTTCAGCTTCTGTCTCTTGGAGAGTATCTGTTGTACTAGAAACAAAATGAGCAATATGAATATCAGGGTCGCTAGGTGAGCGTTTACGCCTTTTGGCAAAAATTGTTTTGCCTTCCTCAGCAATTTCTGTCTCTATAAACATACGAGAAAAAACAGGATGAGCACTATCTACGTCCATTGTTGCGAGTGCCAGTTCACCATAAGAAGTAACTTCAATAAGACAATCTTTATGTGTCGTATTCATCAGTTGAAGACGTCTCCCTTCGCCACATCCTTCAGATGTAATAAGACATTCAAGTGTTGATTTAATACCATCAACTATTTTTATATATTCAGCCTTTTCATCTGTAAAAATGCTGACAGCTTCTTCTTCAATAACGCGTGTTGGTTCACCAGTAACAGACCACCAGCGTCCACTATGCGTATTACGTAGAAAGAATAAAGTACCTTGTTGATCTTCTGTTGCATCAGGAATAAAGCGCGTAATCGCATAATCGTGCCAACGGCTGTAACCAGAACCATTAGCTGTTAACATGGTAGAATAAGAGCCATTAGACAAAAGCAAAGTTGCTCGTGGTTTGAGCAACGGATTTTTAATAATACGCAAAAGGGCAGCGTCAAATGCTTGAGACTTATTGCGCATACGATTAACAGCTTTGGTATGAATAATAGGAATAAAATGGGGTGCTCTTTCTTGTAAGAGCAATTGAGTTGCTTCAATAACGGGATTACGGTGAAAACGATCACGCATTCGCCCTTGAAAAATAACATTGTTAAGAGCAAGGATAGACATGCCATGATGGTGCGCATAATAATTGCGTACAACAGCATATTTTTCCCCTATCTTTACGCGTGAAGGGGTAAAATCGACAGAATCATAATAACCATATGTTCCTAAAGCTCCAAGATCACGGAGTCGTTTTAAATTAGCGACAGCGCAAGAAGGTGCATATTGTGCCGCTAGAAGACTAGCATAGGGGGCAATGACAGCATTGCGTGAGAGTCCACGTTGGAGTCCGAGACTTGGAACACCAAAATGAGCGTATTGATAGTTCATTAAATGATCGCGAGCATTAAATGCAGCCTCTGAAATACCCCATGGCAATTCCCGTTTATGGGCATATTGTATTTGACATCGAATAATTAATCGATTTGTTTGATCTAGTAGAGATCCTAACGGTTCATGCATCACAAGAGAGGGCATAAGGTATTCGAACATGGAACCAGACCATGATAGGAGTGCACCTTTCCAACCTATCGGTACAAGGAGTCGACCAAGATGAAACCAATGTTTAAGTTTTATATCTCCCTTTGCGATAGCAAAAAAGCTTGCAAGACGTGCTTCTGAAGCAAGAAGATCATAACAATTTTCATCGAGTTTGTTTTCTTGCACACGATATCCAATGGATAAAAGGTGCCGTTTAGGCTGTTCTAAAAAGTCAAATTCCATATCAAAGGCTATTTGCCGTGCTGCTATAGCCAACTGGTTTAGTTTTTTACATAATTTTTCAGTATCACAATTATCAGTAGCATCATGATGATGAGCGTTGCAGGTGTCGAGAAGGCATTTAGCCCAAGAGAGTGCACGAGCAGATTCTATCGTTTGAATTTTTTGATCAAGTTCATCGACTAAGTGTACAATATCGTGGGCTGCCTGTGAAAGGTCCATGATGTGAGAAGGGATCGTATTTTCTTGTTCTAAAAAAATGAAGACAGAGTCATGAAAACGAGTGATTTTTTCTTCGGTTCTTTGGCGTAAAGGGCGTAAACTGGATTGATGATCTGGAATTTCTTTGACAGTCTCATCAAGAATAGTACAAACATCCAATAAGCCTTCTCGGTCACTTTGAAAAAAAATATGAGGTTTTTCAGCCCATTCACTTAAAGCAGAAGAGAGTGTTACCAAATGACCGGCAAGATTTCCTGAATCAACGGTTGATACATAAGTAGGTAAAAGAGGTCTGAGTGTATCCGTTTCATACCAATTATAGAGATGACCACGAAACTTTTCCATTTTTGCAAGAGAGCGTAATGTACATTCAATACGGGTGATGGTCTCTTCAATACCAATCCAACCAAAATCACGTGCTGCAATAATAGAAAGGAGATAAACCCCGATATTCGTAGGAGATGTACGTTGAGCCACAAGAGGTTCAGGATCTTCTTGAAAATTATCAGGAGGCAAATAGTTGTTTTGTGCATTGACAAAGGTTGTATAATAAAGCCATGTCCGCCGTGCAATAGAACGGAGAATTTTTTCATCTTTTGAAGAAATATCAAGGCTCTCTTGAAAGGTTGAAGGTTGACTCACAATCCAAGCAATAAAGGGTGAAAAAAACCATGCTATCCCAAAAGGCAAAGCAATCAAGCTTACAAAACTATCAGAAAAAAGAGGGAGTGCTATAGTAAGAATACCAATAAGCGATGCTGGTGCCATTGTAAAAACATAGAAACGCAAACTATTGGGCATTGATTTTGTTACGGCAGAAGTTTTCCATTCAAGAAGATGTTGTTTTGAAATCGTCATACGATAGAGTGTACGAATAATCGCATCGGTCATAAAATACGCCGAATGCGCAAGAAACGTCGTTTTAAGAAATATATCAGCGCTTGTAAGAGCAATTTTGTTCCAAATTAATTGAAAATGTCCACGCAAAGAATGATCTATATTGGATAAGACAAGCGTTTTTAATACACATAGAATGGGTGAAATGAAGGAGCTAAATAATAAGAATATTTGCCAGACGATTGCACTCTTTAATGGCAAAAGAGTCCATCCTGCAAATGCTGCGATTAACCACATAAGTGGCGTAAGAGAACGACGTAAATTATCCTGCATTTTCCAACGCGTCACGGAACTTATTTGACGAGGGAAAAAAAGATAAGGTAAAAGTTGCCAATCACCGCGGATCCAGCGATGATACCGCATAACATCAATATTATAAGCTGTCGGATAATCTTCAATAATTTCTACGCTACTTACAAAAGCAGTACGAGCATATCCTCCTTCTAAGAGATCATGACTGAGAACAGTATTTTCTTTAATTTTGCCGTAAAGTGCTCGTTCAAATGCATCAATATTATAAAGCCCTTTACCGGTAAAGGTGCCTTCTCCTAAAAGATCTTGATACGTATCAAAAACAGCAAAAACATAAGGATCAATACCACGGTTGGTAGAAAAAACGCGTTGGAGAATTGATGTTTTTTTTTCTGTTGTAAGAGAAGGAATAATGCGTGGTTGTAAAATGCTATAGCCTTTTACAACCTTTCCACTTTGTGGATCAAAAAGGGGATGATTGAGTGGATGGTTAAGCTTTCCAACAAGTTGTGTGACGCTCTCTGGAGTAAGACGTGTATCACAATCCAGAGTCATAACAAAACGGCAATCCAGAGGAAGGTGTGGATCGGGGGGATAAAAACTCGTGTTTTTATCGCCTCTTAAGAGCCGATTGAGTTCATGAAGTTTTCCTCGCTTTCGTTCCCATCCCATCCAACATTTTTCGCTTGTATTATAAAGGCGTCGGCGATGCAAAAGGAAAAAAAGCGGAAATTCATCACGAGGATAACGACCATTGAGTTTATCAATATTCTGTTGCGCATAGTGCAATAAATCAAGATCATCTTGCGTTTCTCTCAAGGGAGAATCCGCCCAATCTGTAATGAGTGCAAAATGAATGGCACCTTTAGAATTGGAAAGATAGTGCACTTCAAGATTGCGCACTTGTTCATCAATATCATCTCGTGATGTCATCAAAGTAGGTACAACAACCATTGTCCGTGCATATCCCGGAATACCTTCTTTATATTCATAACCAATAAGCTGTCTTGATGGGACAAACCACGAAACAACAGTATTAAAAAAGGAAAAAGTAGCATCCATAGCAGGAAAAAGCGCCAATATAGTAAAGCAAAGGGACATCCATGGTGTTATGCCAGACACTTGTAAAAAAGCGTAAATTGCAAGCAAAAGAGCAAGCGTTAGAAAAGAAATGGGAACGACGATGACTCTTAGTTTTAGGCAATAGAAAGTGCGTGCCCATTTTATGAAAAAAGGCGGGGTATATCCACAAGCCTTTTCAAATATGCCACGGCCATCATCGACAAGATACCACCCCACACAAGAATGATGAGGCGTATCTTCAGAAGTGGAATTTGCTATTTCTACGACTTTATGTGCAGCTTCCAATTCACTAAGAGGCGAAAAGCGTGCAACTTTTTCAATGACTTGTCGATAAATATTGCGTGAGTGAGAATCAATTTCAGAAAATTCACTATTTTTACGCAAAATAGAATCGACACAACTTACTGTTTCAAACCATACTGTCCAATCAACATCATCTATAGCTTTAAGAGCACGGATAATATTGCCCATGGTTACACCATCTGCTGCTTGTCGGGTGTGTTCATCGGCTGTTGCAATCTCTAAGCTACTGCCTTGGCTTTCCAATTGTTTTTCAAGCCAAGTTAATGCTACGGTTGAATCGACAGATGCACTACGCAAACGATAAAATAAATGCGCTGAAAAGGTTGGATCAATAGTAAGTGGTTGATACTGCGTAAAAATAGAATGGAGTTTTGGTTTATTTTCTACAAGAGAAATTTTATCAGCCACTTGACTAGCAAGATGACGCATACGCCGCGCTTTTTCAATACGGACTGAAAGACGACGGACATTTTCAATGAGCAGCATCTGCATCACAGAAGGAAGAGCCCACAATTCACCAATTGTGAGCGCACAAACTTCTTGAAATCCATTAATCATAGCAGTCAGTGTTTCTTGTGAAAAACTACTATCAGTATGCGCGATATAAAGCCAAGTTAAAATAAAAATTCGTGGCATTCCTGCTTTTTGTCTAGAAAGAGGAAGTTGCTTTATAAAGGACTTGGGGAGGTTACGGCGTAGCTGTTGTATGGTTTTATCAATGGCGTAATGATTATCAATGAGCCATTGAGCAGACGGTGCGATGGTCTCATCATTTTGGGCAGCAAAATCACTGGTATGAAAGGCATGAAGAATAAGTTTAGCATTTTCATTCAATCTCTTGCGAAAATCTTCTACTCCCTCATATTCAGGGAGTAAAATTTCTTTACCAGAAGCTATATCATGCCCTAAATTATAAAGATCTTCCTGTACTTTATAAATTGCACGAAGAGGAAAATCTGTATTAGTAAAATGATCTTTTCCCTCTGTTTGAGAAAAAAGTATTTTATGAAGGGTATTATGCACGCCATGTCCCATTGTTTATTCAATTACATCGTTTTTTATTTAAATTGTAAGCATTTTATCTGAATAGTGAACCGTTGATAGATAAAAAACAAACTTTTTGTTTTTATTTGCAAGTATTTGCAATTTTTGACGCAATAATTAAAAAATAAGCAGACAATTTCTTTAGAAAATAAAAAGGTCACTCTTAAAATGAGTGACCTTAATAACAACATCAACTTTAATGATTGATAATTAATCTTGTTCTTGTTTTTTCAAAGCTGCACCCAGAATATCACCAAGAGAAGCACCTGAGTCTGTAGAGCCATATTGTGCAACAGCTTCTTTTTCCTCTGCAATTTCTAACGCTTTGATTGATACTGAAATTTTACGTGTTTTTTTATCAAATGCTGTGATGCGAGCATCAACCTTTTGCCCAATTGCAAAACGCTCAGGACGTTGTTCATCACGATCACGCGCTAAGTCAACACGCCGAATGGTTGTCTCAAGGTTGTGGTCAATCAATTTCACATCAATGCCATTGTCGTTAACAGCAATCACTTCGCATGTTACAACTGCACCTTTTCGCAATTCGCCAGAAGCAGCTGCTTCTCCAACTTTATCGCTGGAAAGCTGCTTAATTCCAAGAGAGATACGCTCTTTTTCAATGTCAACATCAAGAACCACAGCTTTAACGATATCGCCTTTATTGTAAGTATCAATGACTTGTTCACCAGGACGGTTCCAATCAAGATCAGACAGATGAACCATACCGTCAACATCGCCTTCAAGCCCAATAAAGAGACCAAATTCTGTTTTATTTTTAACCTCTCCTTCAATTTGCGAATTGACAGGAAATTTATTGGCAAAAGCTTCCCATGGATTTTCAAATGTTTGCTTTAAACCAAGAGAAATACGCCGTTTAGAAGGATCAATTTCAAGAACAACCACTTCTACTTCCTGTGATGTAGACAGAATTTTTCCAGGATGAACATTTTTCTTTGTCCAACTCATTTCAGAAACGTGGATTAGCCCTTCGATTCCTGGTTCAATTTCAACAAAACCACCGTAATCAGTAATGTTGGTAACAGCACCCGTAATTTTTTTACCAATCGGATATCTGACACTGATGCTTTCCCAAGGATCACTTTCAAGCTGTTTCATTCCAAGAGAAATACGGTGCGTATCTTGATTGATGCGAATAATCTGAACTTTAATCGTTTGACCAATTGTGAGGACTTCAGATGGATGATTAACACGCCGCCATGCCATATCTGTGACGTGTAAGAGACCATCAATCCCACCAAGATCAACAAAAGCACCATAGTCTGTGATATTTTTCACCACACCTTCAACGATTTGATTTTCTTCAAGATTTTGTACGATTTCTGAACGTTGCTCGGCGCGACTTTCTTCTAAGACAGTGCGACGTGAGACAACAATATTGCCACGACGACGATCCATCTTCAAAATCTCAAAGGACTGTAAATTATGCATGAGAGGTGAAACATCACGAATGGGACGAATATCAACTTGGCTGCGAGGCAAGAAAGCTATGGCACCATCAAGATCGACTGTAAAACCACCTTTTACTTGGTTAAAGATAACGCCATCAACGCGTGCACCAGCGTTGAATTTTTCTTCCAAACGAACCCAACTTTCTTCGCGCCGTGCTTTTTCACGCGATAAAACAGCTTCACCCATCGCATTTTCAATGCGTTCAATGTAAACCTCAACTTCATCGCCAACTTGCAAAGAGCCGTCTTTTGCTTTAACTCCAAATTCTCTGAGAGGAATACGTCCTTCGACTTTAAGTCCAGCATCAATAATGGCCATGTCTTTTTCAATTGCAATAACACGGCCTTTAACAACAGACCCTTCATTAAGATCATTAGTTTGAAAAGATTCTGTTAAAAGGGCTTCAAAATCCGCTGTTGTGGGATTGTATTGTGACATAAGAACTCCTAATATACACCTTATGTAATAAGGTATGAGCGCTAGGTTAGTGTTAATATAAGCAACTTCTTGCCTTTTTCCTTAAATACAGGAAGAAAAGTTAGCGCTAGGCCGGAAGTCACCTTGACGAATTTATCCAATTATATGCATTTTTATGATTGGATCAATAAAACTACATGCAATTTCAAATGTTGCTTCTATACTCAATTCTGACGTATCAAGCAAGTGGGCGTTTTTTGCTGGTTTTAGTGGGCTTTGTTTGCGTGTTATATCGCGACTGTCTCGCTGTTCGAGTTGAGCGAGAATTTCATGATAATTTGCCTGAATACCTTTTTTTAAAATCTCTTGGTAGCGGCGTTTGGCGCGTATTTGAATATTGGCTAGAATATAAAACTTGATATCGGCATCAGGACAAACAATAGTTCCGATATCACGCCCATCCAGTACGCTTCCAGGTAAAGTTTTGGCAAAATCCCGTTGTTTGTCGATAAGAATTTTGCGTACAGAAGGGTTAAGCGCTATTTTTGAAGCCGCTTCACCAAGTTCATGAGAAGAAAGAAGTGCAGGATTTAAGGTATTAAAATCAAGTTCTTTAGCATAAATAATAGCATTACTTTCATCATGAAGAGATAAATTTTGTTGTAAAAGCGCATAAGCAACACCACGATAAGTGAGACCAGTATCGAGATGATGAAGATGATAATGTGCAGCAATTTTGCGTGCTAAGGTTCCTTTGCCTGAAGCTGCTGGTCCATCAATGGCAATAACAAAAGGCTTCAAGCGATTTTCCCCCCAAGTTGTTTTATAAAAGAAATAAATTCTGGAAAGCTCGTAGCGATCATTCGTTTATCATCAATGGTAACAGGTTTTTCTGATACAAGCCCAAAAATGAGAAAAGACATAGCAATTCGATGATCAAAATGTGTGGAGACATGGCCACCACCCAAACCTTTGGCGGAACCTTGCCCATAAACAACAAGAAAATCTTGACCTTCTTCACAGTCTACGCAATTAATTTTTAACCCTTGAGCAACAGCAGACAGCCGATCTGATTCTTTAACACGCAATTCTTCAATGCCTAACATAACTGTTTTGCCTTCTGCAAAGGCTGCTGCTACTGCCAAAGCAGGATATTCATCAATCATCGATGGAGCACGTTCTTTGGGCACCGTAACGCCTCTAAGGACCGATGATTTTATCCGTAGATCAGCAACATCCTCTCCACCTGTTTGACGTCGGTTCAAAAATTCAATTTGAGCACCCATTTCCCACAATGTTTCGATAAGTCCTATTCGAGAGTTATTTATCAAAACATTTTCAATGGTGATATCAGAGTCTTCTACAAGAAGGGCTGCGATAATTGGAAAAGCAGCAGAAGAAGGATCCCCCGGAATATGAATTGTTTGTCCAGTAAGATGGGGTTGACCATTAAGATGAATCAAACGCGCACCTTCGTTATCTTTTTCTATTTCAAGTTGCGCACCGAATGCTTTTAACATTTTTTCCGTATGATCTCGTGTCAGAACAGGTTCAATAACAGTTGTAGTGCCGGCGGTATTGAGTCCAGCAAGCAGGATTGCTGATTTAATTTGGGAGGAAGCTATTGGAACACGGTAGCGAATCGGATTAGCCATTTTCGGTCCATAAAGCGTTAAAGGAAGGTGATCATCGTGCGTTGCTTCAATTTCAACTCCCATGAGACGCAGTGGATCAAGGATACGTCCCATTGGACGTTTAGAGAGAGAAGCATCACCAATAAAGGTTGTTTTCATATGATACGGACCAACCATTCCCATAACCAAACGAGCACCTGTTCCAGCGTTTCCAAAGTCTAAAGGTTTTTGCGCAGCTAAGAGGCAACCATTCCCTGTTCCTCGTATGATCCAAACGTCATCTTTTTTAATAATACAAGCGCCCATAGCTTGCATAGCAGCAGCTGTATTGAGTACATCAGCGCTTTCAAGTAATCCGTGGATATATGTCTCACCACTTGCTAATCCTCCCAATATAAGAGAGCGATGGGAGATTGATTTATCTCCTGGTATTTGAATTTTTCCAGAGAGACTACTCGATTTATAGGCGGTTATAGGGATTGCTTTTTGCATGGAAATTCTATTTAATTCTATCTAACTTTTATGAAATTATGCATCCTTTAGCACATGCTTTAAAGGACGTCATGAGAAAATCTATGCGGAGCAATGTATTTATCTTTGACAAAGGCATTATTTTTCGATTAAGCACCATAAAATTCATCTTTTAATGGAATAATAGTTAATCAAAGAGGCACGGCTTATGGCAAAACAAGAACTCGGAACTAAACGTGTTGATCCAGAAACAGGAAAAAAATTTTACGATCTAAATCGCGATCCTATTGTGTCGCCTTATACAGGAATTTCTTATCCACGTTCTTATTTTGAGGTTGCGGCAGCTGAAGCAAACAACGAAGAAGAAGTTGATACTGAAGAGCTTGATACAGCACTTGAAAAATCTGCTTTTATGCTTCTTGAAGATGATGATGTGGATTCTAAAGATGACGATCTTCCTGATTTAGAAGATAGTGATGTAGATCTTGGTGATGATGATGATACATTTTTGTCTCATGATGGTGACGATGAAGATGATGACGTTACTGATATTCTCGGAGGCGGTGTTTCTAATGATGACGATGCTTAAAAGAAGTAAAAGAGGACATCTTTTCTATTGAATGTAAATTCTTCTTGATCTTCAATTTTGATCGTTCTAGAAAAGTTGGAATTGTATACTGTCTTTTTGGGACAATTTGTTTTTATAGGGGCTATAGCTCAGCTGGGAGAGCGCTTGCATGGCATGCAAGAGGTCAGCGGTTCGATCCCGCTTAGCTCCACCAAAAGGACCAACTGTTCTATCAAGGGAATCAATTATAATAAAAGATGTGTGCATCAATTTAAAAGGTTTATGTGCTATTTAATTATCATTCCAATAGCGCCTGCTCCTTGCATTTTAATGATATTATAATACATTTTTAATCATTTTTTGGATTATAAAATTCACTGTCGCAACCATGAAAGTAGATAATTTTTTATGCTTTGCACAGAAATAGAAAATGAGCTGTTTAACCTGCGCCTTGTCTTAAAGGACAAAATTTGAATTTCCTTTACCACAATATTTCCACAAATATCATAATATGTTGGTTACCGGTGTCTTTTTAAAAAGATATGAAGTACTTAAACAAAGAGTAGAGAATAAAATATTAAAATATGCTTCTCAATTATTGCGAATCAGAACTTTTTTCGAGTATTTTTAGCCTGATCAGATGTTCTGCCAATTAAAAATTATCCACCTTGAGTAGCGTATACCTACTCAATACTAAGGTATATTAACGCTTAAATAATATATTGAATCAATTAATTTTTTTCCTTGCACGTCACAAACAAGGTCGAGGTGTGAGAGCAAAGTGGTGCCATCATTATATGTGCTAATTCCCAATGTTACCGATAATTCTTACATTTGAAAATGTATGTTCATAAAAAAACATTTTTAGTCTTTTCTTTCACAGTTCTTATCCACATGCCCATTGTGCTTGTTATCTGCAAGCCAATGGTTTTATTGATTCAACCTCAAGAGATCTGAAACGATAGAACCCTACGCCATTCGAGATTCTTACTTTAATATGAATAACGATATATTATCTTTATAAATCAATATGCTTAAACCATTTAAGAAAAAGAATAAAAATGCTTCTCATAAATATTCTCAAATGCAAAAGCTATCACAACATTGGAGACTGACTTGTTACTTCATAGGCGTTACAAATCTTTCTCTGAATATTCATTGTATGTAAAGTTGCATATACCTTATCATCCTATAAACGGGAGTGTTTTTACAATACAATAAGATAACTTCTTTCAATTAAGATGGACTGGATGGACGAGTATGTTTTATTTCATACAATACTAAATACACCTAGTTCTTTTGAAGACTGTAGTGCCCTCTTTATACAAAATAACGTTTTTTCGTTTAATGCATTTCTCGTTTTTTTATATTGAATATTTTACCCTTTTTATGATGCCCGAACTGCATTTGTTTTAATTGCTATTTTATACGCTTAACAAAGAAAATATTCATATAATAATCAACCAATAATGCGTATAATGAAAATAAAAAAGAGATTATATTTTTTCCTTCAATAATCTCTGGTATTTCACCCAGTGCTCAATGCCAGCGCTAAATAGAAGATAGTTTCTATTATAAATTTTTTTAACAAAGGAGGTAAAAATGTCGAGAGTATCTTCAAATATATCGTGCATTGCAAAAGCTTTCTGTCGCTTGAGTTTATTCTATTCAATAACAATTTATTTTATTCGAAAACCGGAAAAACGGGACAACTTTGTCGCACCATAAGAAATTTTGCCCTAAAATAATTTCACCACATCAATTCTCTGATTGAGATTTTCAAAATCCTCCCTAACGCCATCCACATCTCTTTAATTGCTGTTCATAGAGCTTCGATATTCTCGCCATGCGCTGTGCTGCCTGTGAAAGTGCAACAGTGACATGCCCGCCACTACGCGCATAAGCACCATGTCCCATATGATAATTTAAATAAAGGCTATATGCATCATCAAACCTCACGCCATTGCGTTGAACACTTTGACGATGGTACCAAGCAACAAAATCAGCAGCATCTGCGAAATTCGTACGCCATGCAAAAGACTTTCCTGTAGAACGAAGATACATTGCCCATGTACTGTCAAGCGCTTGAGCATAACCATAAGCTGTCGACCGACGCTTCCATGGGATAAAACCAAGTAGTTTTTTGCGTGGAGGGCGTGCATTGTGACGAAAACTCGATTCCATCTTAATGGTTGCAAGAATAATAGGCATAGGAATCCCATAGCGCATTTCTGCTCTTTGAGACGCCTTTCCCCAATTATCAAAAAAACCATTTTTTTGTGCTAAAATAGCGCAAGCATTGTTTGTGTGAGTGGGAGTGGTTGTTGCACAGCCCCCTAGCAGAAACACCAATGCCCCTAAAAACAAAAGGTGTCGCATATTCTCTATTCCTCTCGTTTAAGAAATAAAACAAGATAGAGATACTAAAAAATGATTACCAATCAATAAAGAGCGTGATCTAACTTGTGATATTTAAGAAAATTGTTTTGCGTTATTCCTCATCAACTAAACGCAATGTTTGTGACTGAGCGGATGTTGTCATTTTTGTTGGCTCAGAGTAATTTTCTTTTAATTCGAAAGTTTCAATGCGATTTGCCCGTTTCATAATTTTGGAAGATGATATTAAAATTCCCTCTATATCTTCACCTGCTTTGTAAAAGTGCTTCTGTAGTGCGCGAACACGCATATCCATTCGTCCAAAATCTTCCATCAGTTTTGCCACTTCCGATTGAATTAAATGCGCTTGTTCACGCATCCGCGCATCTTTCATAATGGTTTGTACAACCTGGACAGAGAGCATCAACAAAGATGGTGAAACAATAATCACATGGGCTCTATTGGCTTTTTGTACCAATGCCTCAAAGTCCTCATAAATTGTGGCAAAAATTGATTCCGATGGCACAAAAAGAAAAGCGGTGTCATGAGTTTCTCCAGGAATTAAATATTTCTGCGCAATATCACGGATATGGACTTCCATATCGGTACGAAATTGGCGTTCTGCCTCTTGACGCTCTTGCGTTGATGCGGCTTTACGCATAGCATTCCAAGCCTCTAGAGGGAATTTAGCATCAACAACAAGAGAAGGTGCTTTATTGGGCATATGAATAAGACAATCTGGGCGCTTTCCGTTGGAAAGAACAGCCTGAAAAGCATAGGCATTTGCTGGTAAGGCATCAGCAATAATTGCTTCCATCCGCCCCTGACCAAAGGTACCACGTGTCTGCTTATTGCTTAAAATGGATTGCAACTGAACAACTTGTCCCGTAAGCGATTGAATATTATTTTGTGCCGCATCAATCACTGCTAAACGTTCTTGCAAACGATTCAAATTTTCATAAGTGGATTTAGTCTGTACCTGAAGTGTTTGACCTAAGCTTGTTGTCATTCCATTGAGTTGCTCACTGAGCGATTTATTCAATTCAGCTTGCCGTTGACCAAAAATTTCCGCCATCGTTTGCATTCGCCCTTGCATTTCAGCTTGTGTTTTTAGCAAGGTAGCCATCTGCATTTGTGCCTCACGCGCACGTTCAGCAGTTTCTTGTTCCAAAAATGTTCTTTTTCGATGAGAATGTATCAGCATAAAAAATGCCAAACAGACAAGTGTAAATAAAAGTAAAACGATTAATTTAGAAAAAAACTCACCAACGAGTATAGAAAAAAACGAATCAAACATAAAAGGTAATATAACGCTCTTATGGTAAAAAAATGCAAGAATCCGTTATTCAATATTGACCAATAAAAAACCTTTGATTAATCTCTTCTTATGCCAATAAGATCTTTAGTTATTTTACCTGATCCGATTTTACGGGAAGAGTCCAAACCCGTTGAGCAGGTCGATTCAGCTCTCCAAAAGCTCGCAGATGATATGTTGGAGACCATGTATCATTCTAAAGGTGTTGGTCTTGCTGCTATTCAAATTGGTATACCACTACGTATGTTGGTTATGGATGTCTCTGGAAATTCTGAAGATGAGCAGAAAAAACCGCTTGTTATTATCAACCCTGAGATTTTATGGCTTTCAGATGAGCGCAATATTTATAAAGAAGGTTGTCTTTCTATTCCTGACTATTTTGCGGAAGTTGAACGCCCTAAACGTCTGCGCGTTCGCTATCAGGACCGTGAAGGAAAACAGACAGAAATCGAAGCAGATGATCTCTTGGCGACTTGCTTACAGCATGAAATTGATCATTTAAATGGGCGTCTTTTTATTGATTACATTTCAAAGATTAAACGCGATATGGTGATACGAAAATTTAAAAAACGCGCAAAAGAAAAAAACACACAGGAAGCAGTTTTGTAATGGCATTACGGTTAAGTTTTATGGGAACACCAGATTTTTCTGTTCCCATTTTACACGCTTTATTGGATGCTGGTCATGATGTTGTCGCTGTTTATAGTCAACCCCCTCGTCCAGCAGGACGTCGGGGGCTTAAATTAGTCCCTTCAGCTGTTCACACCGTAGCAAAAGAAAAATCTATTCCTATCTTTACGCCTCAAACACTTAAAACAGCCGAACAACAAGAGAAATTTGCAGCACTTTCTGTTGATGCTGCTATTGTGGTGGCTTATGGACTCCTGTTACCCAAAGCTATTCTCGAAGCACCGCGTTTTGGTTGTTTTAATACCCACGCTTCACTCTTACCACGTTGGCGTGGTGCTGCGCCTATTCAACGAGCAATTATGGCTGGTGATAAAGAAACAGGTATCATGATCATGAAAATGGATGAAGGACTTGATACAGGGCCTATCGCTCTTTCTCGCTCCATCCCCATTACTGATAACACAACCACTGCTGAGCTTTCAAACAGACTTTCACATATTGGCGCAGAACTTATGGTAGAAACTTTATCAACCCTTGAAAAAGGACAACTTAAACTGACCCCACAATCAGAGGAAGGCATCACCTATGCGGCCAAAATTAGAAAAGAAGAAACCCGCATTGATTGGACAAAACCTGCAGAGTTTATTCATAGACATATCCGTGCGCTCTCTCCCTCTCCTAGTTGCTGGTGCAATATGAATATCGGTGGACGAGAAGAACGCGTAAAAATTATTGAAAGTCGCTTAACAACAGGAGCTTCTTTTGAAATTGGGAGGATAGAACCAAATTCTTTGATTATTCATTGTGGACAAGGACGGATAGAAATAACCTCTCTTCAAAGATCTGGCGGTAAAATTCTTGATAGCGCAACATTCTTGCGAGGCGCCCATATTTCTGCTGTTTTTTAATATGCCACGTTTTAAACTCACTCTTGAATATGATGGTTCAAATTATGCTGGTTGGCAGCGTCAAGCAGAACTTCACACGATACAAGGAGCTCTTGAACAAGCAATTTTTTGCTTCAGTGGACAACAATTGACCATAACAACAGCAGGACGAACGGATGCAGGGGTGCATGCTACGGGACAAGTTGCCCATGTTGATTTCATAAAAAACTGGCATCCCCATACTGTGCGTGACGCGCTCAATGCTCTCTTACGTAAACAGAGGGAAGCAATTTCAATCTTAAACGTACAAAATGTCCCTGATGACTTTGATGCACGATTTTCCGCTGTAAAGCGCCATTATCTTTTTAAAATTCTCAATCGCCGCTCTCCACCAGCTCTAAATGCCAAACGCGTATGGTGGATACCAAAGCTTCTTAATGCTGAAGCTATGCATGAAGCTGCGCAAAAGCTTGTTGGACAACATGATTTTACAACTTTCCGTTCAGCACATTGCCAAGCCAAAAGCCCTATTCGTACCCTTGAACGCCTTGATGTTCAAAGAGAAGGAGAGGAAATCTTCCTTTATGCGCAAGCTCGTTCTTTTCTTCATCATCAAATCCGTTCATTCGCAGGAAGCCTCATGGAAGTGGGTATTGGGCGTTGGACAACACAAGAACTTGAAGCAGCTCTTCAAGCTAAAGATCGCAAACGTTGTGGTGTTGTTGCCCCCCCCTCAGGACTTTATTTAACCAAAGTAGAGTATTAATGATCCTTCAAGAGTGAGTATCTCAAAAGTCGTTAAGGCAGTTTATAAAAAGAACGAATTTCTTCAAAAGCTTCTGCTGCTGTATTAACAAATTTCACAAAATTAATATCAGTAGGAGAAATTGTACCTTGTGCAGACAGATACTCAAAATTGACAGTATTGCTCCAAAATTCTTTGCCAAACAATAAAATTGGTACCTGTTTCATACGCCCCGTCTGTACTAAAGTTAACGTTTCAAACAGTTCATCCAGAGTCCCAAATCCTCCAGGAAAAATGGCTAATGCTTTCGCTCGTACTAAAAAATGCATTTTTCGCATCCCCAAATAATGAAAATTGAAACACAAATGCGGCGACACATATGAATTAGGCTCTTGCTCATGCGGTAAAATAATATTCAAGCCAATCGTTGGAGCCCCAACATCACAAGCACCACGATTTCCCGCCTCCATGATTCCTGGTCCGCCCCCCGTAACAACCACAAATTCACGATATTCTGTCGTAGCAGAATAAAGTGAGCACAAACGCGCAAACTCTCTTGCTTCATCGTAATAATGTGACATAGCATGCAAATTTTTCTTTTGTATTTCATTCTTTGCAGCCCACGCTGCTTGCCCAGGTTCAGGAATGCGCGCACCACCAAACAAAACAACTGTTGATTGAATATCATATTCTTTAAGGGTTATTTCCGGCTTTAAAAATTCAAGACTAATACGTTGTGAGCGCAGCTCTGGACGCATCATAAACTCTTGATCGATATAAGCTAAACGATAAGTAGACGAACGCACCTGTGCTGAATTAGAGACTTTATGGATTTGTTGTAGAGCATCCTTCGTATGGAGAAGTGGTGTCCAGTTTTCTTGCTCTGCTTTTCTTTTTTCTTTACAGCTTTTTTTCATGCACTTGTCCTACTTCCTCATCGTTTTATTGACTGAAAACATTTCTTCGCGTAAGTCATAAAGAATAAATCCTGAAGCTTTCAACTTGTTTAACGGAACATTCCTCATGACCCATCTCACGCAACTCGCAATCATTATCGAAAAAGCATTTGATGATCGTGATTCTATCGATACTACCACAAAAGGCGAAATACGTGAGAGTGTTGAACATGCATTGAACCTTCTTGATAAAGGTGAAATCCGTGTTGCAGAACGACAAAAAAATGGACAATGGCATGTTCATCAATGGTTGAAAAAAGCGGTTTTACTCTCTTTTCGGCTTAATCCTATGCAAATTATTGCTGGTGGTGTAAATGGAACACATTGGTGGGATAAAGTTCCTTCAAAATTCTCTGGTTGGCAAGAGGCAGATTTTAAAAGTGCTGATTTCCGTTCCGTTCCTGGAGCCATTGTACGTCATTCTGCTTACATTGCACCCAATGTTATATTGATGCCATCCTTTGTCAATCTTGGTGCTTTTATCGATGAGGGCACAATGGTCGATACATGGACCACCGTTGGTTCTTGTGCACAAATTGGTAAACATGTCCATCTTTCTGGTGGTGTTGGTATTGGAGGTGTTTTAGAACCACTGCAAGCAAATCCAACAATCATTGAAGATCATTGCTTTATCGGTGCTCGCTCTGAAATTGTTGAAGGCTGTATTATCCGTGAAGGTGCTGTTTTGGGAATGGGAGTCTTTATTGGAAAATCAACAAAGATTATTGATCGTACAACAGGTGAAATTTTTATTGGTGAAGTACCAGCCTATTCAGTGGTTGTACCAGGTTCTCTCCCCGGAAAACCTTTACCAAATGGTGAAGCAGGCCCAAACCTTTATTGTGCTGTTATTGTAAAACGCGTTGATCAAAAAACACGAGAAAAAACATCCATTAATGATCTTTTACGTTCTTAGACACAAGATTAATGCAATAATAATATTTTCTCGTTTTTTAACTTGAATAATAACCTCAAATACAAGGATTCTCTCATTTCAAATCCTTTCATAGTGAATCAATCACTATCATTTCCTTGCACGTTACAAACGTAGTTGGCGTGTAGGTAAGAAACAATTTAAGAAAAGAGTGAAATACTTTTATGAATTCTCTCAAGTGATAAGAACTGTCAATAATATTTTGAGCTGAAAAAGAGTATGATGGGTGCGCTTTGCACCTTTCTGACGCGTAAAGGCGGTAATGCCAAATGGATTTTATATCATTCACAGTGTATTTTACATTATATTTTTTTAAGCACCCATTGTGAAATGGAGCTTGTTGCGTTGAGAAATGTTTCTTTGAAACAAGTGCGTAAACGTGCAACACAACAGATGTATTTTATTTAAAGTATTCTGTTTTACGTGAGCAATATGACACAATGAAAAACATTATACCAAAAAGTGTGAATATTGCGCAATTTCCATTAAAAAGCACTCTTGAACAACGGAATCAATCGACAAAATCAAAAGCGCAATCAATGAGAGAAAATACCCCTTTTTTCGTTATTTGTTCATTTTGAGCGCTTGAATAAATGCCGATTGTGGAATTTCTACTTTTCCAAATTGGCGCATCCGCTTTTTGCCTTCTTTTTGCTTTTCCAAAAGTTTGCGCTTACGCGTAACATCACCCCCGTAACATTTCGCTGTTACATCTTTACGCAAAGCACGAATCGTTTCACGCGCTATAACTTTACCACCAATAGCCGCTTGAACTGGAATCTGAAACATATGCTGGGGAATAAGATCTTTCAGTTTTTCACACATGGAACGCCCGCGCTTTTCTGCAATCGTACGGTGAACAAGCATAGACAATGCATCAATAGGCTCTCCATTCACCAAAATAGACATTTTAACTAAATCACCTTCTGCATAATCTGTCATTTGATAATCAAAAGAAGCATAACCCTTTGAAATCGATTTTAGCCGATCATAAAAATCAAAAACAACTTCATTCAGTGGTAAATCATACGTTACCATAGCACGGGTTCCAACATAGGACAAACCAACCTGTACCCCGCGCCGCTCTTGACATAGCTCTAAAATTGACCCAAGATAATTATCAGGAGTCATGATTGTCGCCCGAATCCATGGTTCTTCTATGGAAGAAATTTTAACCATATCAGGCATATCCGCTGGATTGTGCAACTCTTTAACAGAGCCATCATTCATATTCATGCGATAAACAACCGAAGGTGCTGTCGCGATTAAATCCAAATTAAACTCACGCTCTAATCGCTCTTGAATAATTTCAAGATGCAGAAGTCCCAAAAAGCCACAGCGAAAACCAAACCCCAAAGCCGCAGATGTTTCCATTTCAAAAGAAAAACTCGCATCATTTAAGCGTAATTTGCCCATGGCTGCACGCAAATCATCAAAATCGGCAGCATCAATTGGAAAAAGTCCACAAAAGACAACAGGTTGCGCCGGCTTAAAACCAGGCAAAGCATTTTCACAAGGACGACGCTCTTCAGTAATCGTATCCCCAACCCGTGTATCTGCTACCTCTTTGATAGAAGCAGTGATAAAACCAATCTCGCCTGGTCCTAATTCATCAACTTGTACCATTTTAGGTGTAAAAACCCCAACGCGCTCAACTGGATACTTTGCTCCTGTACCCATCATACGAATGGTTTGGCCTTTTTTTAAAATACCATCTATCACCCGTACCAAAACAATGACACCAAGATATGCATCATACCAGCTATCAACCAACATTGCTTTCAAGGGATTTGCAACATCGCCTGTACGTGGAGGTGGTAATTGTGCAACAATTGCCTCCAAAACATCAGGAACACCCAAACCTGTTTTTGCTGATATTTCTACTGCTTGAGATGTATCAATGCCTATCACATCTTCAATTTGTTCTTTAACACGCTCAGGTTCTGCTGCTGGAAGATCAACTTTATTGAGAACAACAACTAACTCATGGGAATTATCAATGGCTTGATAAACATTTGCTAACGTCTGCGCCTCTACGCCTTGGCTTGCATCCACCACTAACAGAGAACCTTCACAAGCTGCCAATGAACGCGAAACCTCATAAGCAAAATCCACATGACCAGGTGTATCCATAAGATTTAAAATATAGGTTTCACCATTCTTTGCCTTATAGTGTAAACGTACCGTTTGTGCTTTAATAGTAATTCCACGTTCACGCTCAATATCCATGGAATCGAGTACTTGTTCTTTCATCTCACGTGTTTCAAGCCCACCTGTTATTTGAATCAAACGATCAGCTAAAGTGGATTTGCCGTGATCAATATGCGCCACGATGGAAAAATTACGAATATAATTACGATCTATTGTCATATAAGGCGATTTAGCAAAGAATAATACAAAACGCAAAGACCAATTATGCTCCGGCTTCTATCAAAGGAATATAAACCTAAAAAGCTTCTCAAAACACAACTTTTCATAGCCTAAAAAATGAGGCTTTTGTTTGCTAAATTAAATCCAAGGGTGCTAAAATGACCTTTTCACATCTTGTTTGATAACTCATATGCTGGCATTATATAATAAGATATTGATTTATAAATATAATTTAGCATTATTTATATTGAATTAAAACCTTGAGTACCGTAAGATTCTCTCATTTCAAATCTGTATCTCTTGAATCAATTAAAATCACTTGCTTGCACATTACAAGCGGCATAAGTGTGTGGATAAAATTTATATAAGAAAGAACTAAAATGGCTCTTATGAACCCGTTTTAATGCAAGAGCTGTCGGCAACACCCACGAGCTTGCAAATATAATGATGGTGCCGACTTACTTTTTCATAAGCGTAAAGATGGAGGTGCTCAATGGATTTACCGTTATACTATTCATAGGCACCGTCGCGAAATGGGATTGAGAGCGTTAAGAGATGTTTCTTTAAAACAAGCCCGTGAATATGCAACGCAATTATGGATGCGTATATCACTAAAGCTTGCAATAAAATTCGCAAGAAATGCTTTTTTATTTGTACGCAATAATCTGTTTTTTTCAGCAATCTTATAAAATAAAATGGATATTGAGAGAGATAATTTTCTTCTCAATGTTTAAAACTTTAGAAATAGGCTTTATTGAGTAAAGTTTTTATGCCCTTTTATATAACGCCTTTCTTCTTTCATTAAAGATAAAAAAACATCAAATCTCTTCTATTATTTTGTTAGTGCTTTGATTTATAATGACTATTTATTGTTTTGCAATTTAAATGAAAACCCTGAATATCGCGAGCCTTTTTCATCTTAAGCTTGCTTATAGTAAATTAGTCAAATTTTTTACACATTACAAACAGAACTGGACAAACAGGACTGGTGTGTGGATAAAGCCGTTTAAGGAATGAGTAAAATACCTCTTAATAAACTCTTTCAAGTACCAAAACTTGTCGTAATGGGAATTAATAAAGAAAATAATGCTATTAACTTTAACTTTTTATTTTAAGTAAAAATGGTGATATTTCATGTCCTTTATACATTTCACATGGACCATCAATGGGTACAACATCCATTGAAAAAATATGTCTTTTAAAAAAGTGCGTTAATGTACACCATTATGGGGCCTGCTTTGAGCGTTTCTATTTTGCATGGGAGTTAAAGAACAAAAGGAATAACGTGCGACGGTGCATAATTTTCATTATTAAAAAATATTACCGTAGATGTTTTGGAAAATTGTTAAAGCTGAATTTAAAAATGATCGTAAAGATGCGCGTTAATTTTCACTTTTACAACTTCATGCTTGGCTCAATGAAGTTTGTTTTGCCTTTTCAGAGGTTAGAAAACAGATAGAAGCATACTCTTGCTCCAGTTTGTCATATAAAAGCTAGACAGCTTATAGAGCTTCTCCATCTTACTATTAAAAAAAGCCTCAAAAATGAAAACTCTACAAGTAAAAATCTCATGCAATAAAATCATAATAAAAAAATGTATAGCTAATCAATTTTTTTAATTGCTTTATTTTTTTTACGCCATTGTGAAGGTTGTAATTCAGCCACAATGATCCCAATCAGAATAAGCAAACCGCCCAATAAAGCTAAGGGAGATAAATGTTCTCCAGCCAAACGCCCAACAATACCAGCCCATACCGGTTCACCGGCGTAAATGAGTGTCGCACGCGTAGGGGAAATAGACTTTTGTGCCCAATTCATAGCTAACTGAATGATGGCGCTCATTAATGCCAATCCTATACCAATATTAAACCACACCCACGAAAATTCAGGGATGCTTTCACCCATCAAAGGCATACAAGCAAATGAAAAAAAACCACTAAAAAATAACTGAATAATGGTTACACGCCGACTATCAACCTTATTCGCAAAAATTCCGATGAGTATGACTTCTCCAGCAATCGCTAAAGCGCCTAACAAAGTTAAAATTTCGCCTTTTGAAAAATCAAAACTTCCTGGCTTTTGTCCTGAAACAAATACAAGCCCAATAAAAGCGAAAACAATGCCAATCCAACAGGCTAAACGGGGAGGTTTTTTAAAAACAATCCATTGCAAGATTGGAACCATCGGTACATAAAGCGCTGTGATAAAAGCTGACTGACTACTAATTATTGTTTGAAGTCCAGCTGCTTGAAAAGCATAACCAAAAAACATGGCTAAACCAATCGCCATCCCAGCGAAAACTTCATAAACAGTTATACCTTTTATAGAGCGCCAAAAAATTATCCCGCATATAAGAGATGCAACAATAAAACGAAATCCAACAAAAAACAGAGGACCGCTATAGCGTACCGCAATGTGAATGACTAAAAATGTAATGCCCCACAATATTGTCGCAGTAAATATTGCCAATTCTGGCTTACTTAATAAAGGATATTTAAACTGTTTTAGATTTACCATGAAAAACTTTCTCTTCCAATTTTCCTCACAATTTATGAAACAATAAGCGTACCAACTCCCTGTTCGGTAAACAGTTCTAGTAAAACAGGATGAGGGGTTTTACCGTTTAAAATGACAACACCTTCCACGCCGTTTTGAAGGGCTTTTATACAAGTCTCTACTTTTGGAATCATGCCTCCTGAAATTGTCCCATTTTTGATAAGTTTCTCAGCTTCAGAAACTGTCAATTCTTTTAAAAGTTTACCCTGTTTATCCAAAACACCAGGAACATCAGTAAGAAATAAAAGGCGTTTAGCCTCTAATGCACCAGCAATAGCTCCAGCAAAAATATCAGCATTAATATTGTAAGTTTTACCATCGCGTCCTGGAGCCACAGGAGCAAGAACTGGTATCATTTCAGAACACGCTAAGAGATCTAGCAATGTGCGATCAACTTCAATAGGCTCACCAACAAATCCCAAATCTAAAACACGTTCAATATGAGAATCAGGATCAATGACAGTTTTATAAGCCTTTTCGGCAAAAACCATATTGCCATCCTTGCCGCACAACCCTATTGCCCATTCACCCTCAGCGTTGATGAGAGCAACAATTTCTTTGTTTATGGATCCCGCTAAAACCATTTCAACAACTTCAACAATCCGTTCATCGGTTACCCGTAAACCGTTTTCAAATCGTGATTCAATCCCCATTTTCATTAAAATTTTAGCAATTTGAGGTCCACCACCATGAACAACAATAGGATTAATCCCTGATTGCTTTAATAGAGCAATATCGCGTGCAAATGCTCGCCCCAAAGTAGGATCACCCATAGCATGGCCGCCATATTTTACCACGACCGTTTCATTTTCGTATTTTTGCATATAAGGTAAAGCAGACGATAAAAATGCTGCTTGTTTTTCCAAAACATCTACAGCACCGTTTTTAGCATCATCCATTAATAGAGCCTCCTCATCACTTTTTACCATCTCTTAATAGAATTTAGGAAAAGTGAAAACAATAAAACAAAGCTTTACTCTATCCATCCCCCTGAAAATCGTCAATTTTCTTTTAATTTATGAAGATGAAACACAAAAAACGTCCTTTAAAAATTGACAGTAAAAAATTAAACAAAATAGGTGTCAAAAAACGTCATTATTTTATGATCTTATGTATAAAATTGGAAAGCAAAATTTTGAAAATTTTTTAAGCGACGCCCTATATTCAATTCATTAATTTATACCTATGGATACTTAACAATGAATAAGAATATATACAACCATTGATTTTGTAAGATAAAAATAAAGTTTCTTATCATATAAAATTAACCTATCATCAAGATAAGCAATCACTCAACCGCTTTAGTAACCTATCTCAATTTTTCTTTAATGAAATTGTCAAACGAAGTTCGACTGAAAACTATAATTTGGGTTTTAAAAATTTGACTTTTTTCAATCATTGAACATGAAAAAATGTCAATTAAATATCCCTTTATGAAGAATTATAATACATTTATTTATAATAATAATTTATATATTTATAGTATAAAATCCTAAATGAGAAGTCTGAATATAAGAATATTTTGTCATGTTAACTCTCACATTTCAAATCAATAAAAACCGTTGGCTTGTACGTTACAAATGAACTTGGTATATAAATACTATAGAAAGCTTAAAATACCTCTTATTAATGCTCTCAATAGTAAGATGCAGCAATGTTTGAAACGAGGAATGATAGTATCAACTTACGCATACATGAGCATAAAAAAAGTGGTGTACAATGAAGTTTTATACCCTTTCAAGCACCATCGCATGCAATAGGGGTACATCCATTAGGAAATGTTTCTTCAAAATAAGCGTATAGATTTGTAACACAATGATCTTCTGTATGGGCGTAAGAGATTTACCTCTATTAAAGATCGCGAAAACAAAAGCGTGAGGGACTATGTATTGCATTATTTAAATACTACTTTGAATATTTCTGAAAGGCGCAAAGCTAAGTGAAAAAGAGGTGGCAAAGCTGGAATTTTCTACTTTTATGCTTTTATATTCTCCTCAACTTTAGCTATATCCTCGTTGCAAAAATTACTTAAACAGATATATACAATACTCTTGTTTCACTCCGACATAAAAAAGTTGCAACAGTAAAGAACATACTGAACTGCCTTAACATTTATTCATTTATCTCAACCATACTGCTCCATGAGATCTGAATTGATTTACAGATAACAGCAAAAGCAAGCGCTTTATTAAAATACAAAACTAAATCCGCAATCTAAAAAGACATGATTACTGCTAAAAGCTGAGATGAAGCATGTAAAGGTTATTTTGAATAAGAATAACCCGTATTTTAAGGAAAGCAATGGTTTAAGGCTATGAAAATGCCAGAAATAAAATCGGTTATAAGAAGTTGATACTTTATTTGAAAAGATGGATTGCCTAACAGCTTATTGAGCGCTGCTTTGTAAGCTCTTGTCTATTTTACAGTTTTATTATAGAGCCTTTAAAAAGAAATACAAAAAACTCTGAATGCATAAAAGCAGTTATTATGATACTGGAAATACTGATTATCCGTCACTCAATCGCGTTCTTATATGGATAAACCCTTTTTGAAATGTCATAGACACTCAAAAATAAGACTTATCCATAAAACTCATAAAATGTACAAAACCATCAGTAGCGGGAGCTTACTCTAAATTAGCTATCTCTTTCTTTTCAAGAACAAAGCTTTTCAAAGATGAAAGAGACAATGAAAGCTTAATAAAAAATAACCTTCCCAAAGTTCTTTCTAATTTATTCTACGCACATTCACATATTCTAACCAGAAATATTTTCAAAAAATTCTTTCATACGAGAAAAAAAACCGTGTGATTGCGGTGAATTCTCATGATTTGAGAGTTTTTCAAATTTTTGCAACAATTCACGTTGCTCTTGCGTTAATTTCTGCGGTGTCTCAATCGTGATATGGATGTAAAGATCACCCCTTGCTTGCTGACGCTGTAACATGGGCATTCCTTTGCCTTTAAGGCGGAATTGACGTCCATTTTGTGTTCCTTCTGGGATCTTAACACGTGCTTTAACACCCTCAAGGTCAGAAACTTCAAACTCTCCTCCTAAAGCAGCTGTTACCATTGAAATAGGAACGCGACAGTGAAGATCTGCCCCTTCTCGTTGAAAAAATTCATGTAGTTTAACGGAAAGGAAAATATAAAGATCACCATTGGGACCACCACGAATACCAGCATCACCCTCACCAGAAAGACGAATACGCGTACCATCTTCAATACCAGCAGGAACATTCACGCTCAATGAACGTTTTTTTTCTATGCGTCTTGTCCCCTGACATTTTGGGCACGGATCGGTAATAGTTTCACCCCGTCCATGACATGTAGGACATGTTCTCTCAATAGAAAAGAAACCTTGCGCAGCACGCACACGTCCAGATCCATGGCATGTTCCACAAACCTGTGGCTTAGAGCCCTTTCTCGCTCCTGATCCTTCACAAACATCGCATGTGACGGAACTGGGAATATTAATTTCTGCTGTTTTTCCTGAAAATGCCTCTTCTAAGGTCACTTCCATATTATAACTCAAATCTGCACCACGTTCACGACTATCACCACGCTTACGGTGGGTACCTCCCATAATTTCGCCAAAAAAGTCTTCAAAAATATCAGCAAATCCACCACCAGCAGCAAAACCACTAAAGGGATTTGCTCCCCCTTGACCACCACTGTTTTCAAAAGCCGCGTGACCAAATCGATCATAAGCAGCACGCTTTTGAGGGTCTTTAAGAACTTCATAGGCTTCGCCAATTTCTTTGAATTTTCGCTCTGCCTCTTTATCCCCCGCATTGCGATCAGGATGATATTGCATTGCTAACTTACGAAAAGCAGATTTCAACTTTTTATCATCGCATTCTCGAGTCACGCCAAGAATTTCATAATAGTCAACCTTCATCATGTATTCCTGATAATTTTTCTATCATCCATTTTTATGGATAATATTGCTTTTAATTTATATTTTTAGCAACAAAGTTGCAACTCACTCAAATAACAAAGCCCAGCCTTATATTTCAAAGGCCGGGTTTATAAATTAATCAACACATATGCTGACACTATTTCTTCTTATCATTAACTTCTTCAAAATCAGCATCGACAACATCATCATTCTTTGTCTCTGTTTCAGTATCAGCAGTTTCTGCTTGTGAAGCTTCATACATAGCCTGTCCCAACTTCATACTAACTTCTGCTAATTTTTGCATCTTTGTAGTTATTTCTTCAGTATCACTACCTTCAAGCGCAGACTTCAAATCAGATATTGCTTTCTCAATCTGTTCCTTTTGTTCAACTGACACTTTATCGCCATATTCGTTAAGCGATTTTTCAGTTGAATGAATAAGAGCTTCGGCTTGATTTCTGGCTTCAACACCTTCACGGCGCTTTTTATCCTCAGCCGCATGCTCTTCCGCATCTTGTACCATTTTTTCAATATCAGAATCACTTAAACCACCTGATGCCTGAATACGAATTTGATGCTCTTTACCAGTTCCTTTATCCTTAGCAGAAACATTAACAATACCATTCGCATCAATATCAAAAGTAACTTCAATTTGAGGTATACCACGCGGTGCTGGTGGAATGCCAACAAGATCAAATTGCGCCAATAACTTATTATCACTCGCCATTTCCCGTTCACCTTGGAAAACGCGAATAGTCACAGCACTTTGATTATCATCAGCTGTCGAAAAAACTTGCGATTTTTTCGTTGGAATTGTGGTATTGCGCTCAATGAGGCGTGTGAAAACCCCACCTAAGGTTTCAATACCCAAAGACAAAGGTGTTACATCTAACAGCAATACATCTTTGACATCGCCTTGCAATACACCTCCTTGGATGGCAGCGCCCATTGCAACCACTTCATCAGGATTAACACCTTTATGTGGGTCCTTACCAAAGAATCTCTGCACAACTTCCTGAATCTTGGGCATACGTGTCATACCACCCACTAAAACAACTTCGTCAATTTCACCAGCCTTTAATCCAGCATCTTTCAACGCAGCCTTACAAGGCTCGATGGTACGCTGTACTAAATCATCAACGAGTGATTCAAATTTTGCCCGAGTCAATTTCATTGTTAAATGCTTGGGACCTGATTGATCTGCCGTGATAAATGGTAAATTGACTTCTGTTTGCTGTGACGAAGAAAGCTCAATCTTTGCTTTTTCTGCTGCTTCTTTTAAGCGCTGTAAAGCGAGTTTATCATTTTTCAGATCAATCCCTTGCTCTTTTTTGAATTCATCTGCCAAATAACCGACCAAGCGCATATCAAAGTCTTCACCACCTAAAAACGTATCCCCATTGGTTGATTTAACTTCAAAAACGCCATCTCCAATTTCAAGTACTGAAATATCAAATGTACCACCACCAAGGTCGTAAACAGCAATTGTTTTCCCGTCTTTTTTATCCAAACCATAAGCTAAGGCAGCAGCAGTTGGCTCATTAATAATCCGCAAAACTTCAAGTCCAGCAATTTTACCAGCGTCTTTTGTCGCTTGACGTTGTGCATCATTAAAATAAGCAGGAACAGTAATAACCGCTTGTTCAACTTTTTCACCAAGATAAGATTCAGCTGTTTCCTTCATCTTTTGCAAAATCATAGCTGAAATTTGCGATGGAGAATATTTCTTACCCGATTCTTCAACCCATGCATCACCATTGTCACCTTTAACAATTTTATAAGGAACAAGTGCTTTATCTTTTTCAACCATAGGGTCATCAAAACGACGCCCTATTAAACGTTTAACTGCAAAAACTGTCCCTTCAGGATTTGTTACCGCCTGCCGTTTAGCAGGCTGTCCAACAAGCCGTTCGCCCCCATCAGTAAAAGCAACAACGGAAGGTGTCGTTCGCGCTCCTTCTGAGTTTTCGATAACCTTTGCGTTTTTGCCATCCATAACAGCCACACAAGAGTTCGTTGTCCCCAAATCAATACCAATTACTTTTGCCATATTATAATCTCCATTCAGCAAGCTACCTCAACCTTTATAAAGCATCTTTTTAAGACAGCTCCTCATAACACTTAAAGCCCATATATTGCTTCAAGCAACATAAAATAATAATAAACTGCAAGTCGCAACAAGCCTTGCTGCCTCGTATATAAGAACAGGCTTTTATTGCTACAAGAGAATAATGAGAGAAACATCTCCAAAATAAAAAATTTCTTTTAAAATAGGCACTCTAATGACCTATAAATACCATATTTATGAAAGACTTGAGATTATAATATATTTTTCTTGCAATTCTCAACAAATATATCTGTCTATAAAAATTAAAAAATAAAAAGAGTGATTGCACTTTTGTTCTTTATCTCCCACCTTTAATAAAAGATACTCACATAAAAGCTTTTTAAAAATATCGCTTAAAGGCGAATAACTTATATCATAAATATTATAACCCTTCCTTAAACTAAAATAGACATCATATCTTATGAAGCTATTTTTTACGAGACTCCTTCATAATGTTAAGCTGTACTTTTCCAAATACGCATATCAGTAAAGACATTCTCTATCAATCTCCTCTCAAAAACTCCCCTTCTAATGGCCTCATTGTTCACCGCTATCTGAAAGCTGTGCTCTAAACCCACCTAAAAAGCTTTTTTACTTGTATAATTCTGAAATTTGAAAACATATAAAAATGCACAAAGATATCGCAATATTAAGCTTTGATAAAGTATATGATCGGTTTGGTTTGTCTCTATTAAAAAAATAGTGATGCACTATAAATTTTATACTGTTTACAAATAATATTATAAGATAAATATGGAAACGTTGAGAAATTTTTGTCGTTGTAAACTTTACTGTCTTCTTTTAAAATCCTGAAATTCTATGATTTCTATTTTTATATTCAAATCAATTTAAGTTTAATAATTCTCTCTTTTATTTTAAATGAGAACTCTGCTAAAATAAAAAAGGACATTTAAAATGTGAATTTTATGAAGGAGGGTGAATCAATGATGACATCTATTATTAAGAAAATAATAAATCTCATCTTTAAGAATACAATACATGCACAATATCCATACAAAAAAGTTATCATAAATATTGTGTGTATTCTTCTCTTTTCTGCTATAATTCTGCCAGCAAACGCTCAACAATATCAACTTGGTGACATAGAAATTCTCAATCCTTGGACACGAGAAACACCTAGAGGTATAAGGGTTGGTAGCGGTTATCTCTACATTATTAATCATAGTAATACCCCAGACCGTTTGGTTTCTATTTCAACAAACGGCGTAAAAACAACAGAGATACACTCTATGGCAGTTGTTAATGATATTATGAAAATGGAAAAAATGCACAATGGCATTGAAATTCCAGGAAATGGCGAAATTACGCTTAAGCCTGGCGGTGATCACATTATGTTTATGGGACTTTCACAACCATTCAGGCTAGGTGATAAAATTAGTGCAAAATTGACATTTGAAAAAGCAGGAACCATTAATGTTGATTTCTCTGTAAATGCTATGAAAGCTATATCACCTTCTAAATCCATTCCTGCTCATTAAACTCCTTTTATTATAAACACACATGTTATAAAAATAAGGAGCATGAAAAAATTTCATGCTCCTTATGTTTTGTTTAATGCCATCAATCAAAATTATCCCTTTTATGAATTAAGTATGGTCAATTTCAGGAATACGCAAAACTTGCCCAGGATAAATTTTATCGGGAGATTTTAGCATTGGCTTATTGGCCTCAAAAATAAATGTGTTTTTATCACCTTGCCCTTTTCCATAAACTTCTTCAGCAATTTTCCAAAGATTATCACCAGATTTAACCTCATAAAAGTGAGAAGTCTTTCTAGTCGTCGTATCTATAACCTTTAATTGATCAACATCTACAGAAGAGATACCTTGTGAATTGCCAACAACAAGAAGTGCTTTTTCAAGTGTTTCTCTATCTGGAACCTCACCGCTTAAAATAGCTTTGCCATCTTTAACTTGAATATTTACTTTTTCTGTACCGAGTTGAAAATGATCAAATGCTGCCTTAAAGTCTTTTTCTGTTGGTTCATGATCCCCAATACCTAACTTTTCCCCTACAGTTTTAATAAAATTAAAAAATCCCATTATGACCTCCTTTCGTGTAACAGAAACAAATTTTTGTGTATATATCGCCACATTCTTTTCTTTGCTCTTAAAACACATAGGCGGATTTTTTAAACTTCAACAATCAAAACTAAACCTGTTCAATTCTGGGACAAAGACACTAATAAACTGTGCACTAAACTTTGATAAAAAAAGCTTTTATGAAAATTTTCTCTCAAACGAAGGGATCTTAATAGACGTAGAAACATTATAAATTATGAAAGCAAAACAAGATTTTACAGTAATGACAAAAGGGTTTTTACTTTGCTACAATTTGTATCATATTTGTTTTGCAAAAAAAATGTGAACTCCCATATAAACAAGTGTGGGTAATTTGCTACCACAGCAATAGAAAGGTCTAAGAAACCATGAAAGATACACCAACAATCACGCAAACGATTGTACTTGTTGATGATGATCGCAATATTCTGACGTCTCTATCTTTTGCGCTTGAGACAGAAGGATATCGGGTTGAAAGCTATACAGATGGAGCATCTGCACTCAAAGGTCTCACACTTCACCCCCCACACTTGGCTATTTTTGATATTAAAATGCCCCGAATGGATGGAATGGAGCTCTTGCGCCGTTTGCGTCAAAAATCTGATCTCCCAGTTATTTTTCTGACCTCTAAAGATGATGAAATTGATGAATTATTTGGTCTCAAAATGGGCGCTGATGATTTTATTACGAAGCCTTTCTCCCAACGTCTTCTTATTGAGCGTGTGAAAGCTATTTTACGCCGTTCCAATGCACGTAACCAACCGCCTTCTACAGGAACTGCTTCCACCTCTTCTCTTAAACGTGGAGATCTTGTGATGGATCAAGAACGCCACACCTGTACATGGAAAGATAAACCTGTTATTCTAACTGTTACAGAATTTTTGATTCTGCAAACCCTAGCACAAAGACCAGGAGTTGTAAAAAGTCGTGATGCTTTAATGGATGCGGCCTATAGTGATCAAGTCTACGTAGATGATCGCACCATTGATAGTCACATTAAACGTCTGCGTAAAAAGTTTAAACAAGTGGATGATGATTTTGCAATGATTGAAACACTTTATGGTGTAGGTTATCGTTTTCACGAGGTATAAAACTACTTTGTCGCAAAAATTTGAACGGCAATCAAATCGATGACAAACAATTCTCAACTGAAAACTCTACAAAAAACAGCCTCTAACGGCATATCCTCAACGCCATTTCTGATGTTTGCTCGTTTGCATCTTCAAACACAACGTCTCTTCAGACAATTGCTTTTTTCCAGTCTCACACGCCGCATTGTTATATTAAACATTGCTGCCCTTGCCGTTCTGGTTACAGGCATTTTATACCTTAACCAATTTCGCGATGGTTTAATTGAAGCAAAAATTAAAAGTCTATGTACCCAAGGAAAAATTATCGCTGGGGCTATTGCTGCTTCTGCAACCGTAGATACAAATTCTATCCTCATTGATCCCCAAAAGCTCTTAGAGTTACAGGCTGGAGAAAGCATTACACCCGCCCCTCAATCAACCGACTCTTGGGATTTCCCCATTAACCCTGAACAAGTTGCCCCTCTTTTACGGCGTCTCATCACACCTAAAACGACAAGAGCACGTATCTATGATCGTGATGCTACTCTCCTTCTTGATTCACGCGTTCTTTATTCTAGTGGAGAAGTTTTTAGCTATGATTTACCTCCAATAAAAACAGAACAAAACATGTGGGATCACCTTACTTCATGGTATTCACGTATTTTTTATGGCAAAGGTATTGCTCTGGACAGAGAACAAACAAAAACCAGCGGTATTGCTTATCCAGAAGTGTACCGCGCATTAAACGGATCTCTTGCTACCGCCAAAAGACGCAACAGACAAGGTCAATTAATTGTTTCCGTTGCCGTTCCTGTTCAACGCTATCGCGCAGTGGTTGGAGCCCTTCTTCTTTCAACCACTGGCTCCGATATTGATAATATTGTCAAGGGTGAAAGACTGGTTATCTTTAAAGTTTTTGCCGTTGTAGGCAGCGTACTTTTGGTCCTTTCTCTCTTTTTAGCTCATACGATTGCTCATCCATTAAGTAAATTATCTGCCTCGGCTAATCGAGTGCGTAATGGCAATAATCAGCGTGTAGAAATTCCTGATTTTTCAATGCGTGAAGATGAAATTGGTCACCTTTCAACCTCTATTCGTGATATGACCAATGCGCTTTATATGCGTATTGAAGCCATTGAACGCTTTGCTGCTGATGTAAGCCACGAATTAAAAAATCCCCTCACTTCTCTACGCAGTGCTGTTGAAACGCTCCCTCTAGCTAAAAATGAAGAAGCACAAGAGAAATTACTTGAAATTATTCAACATGATGTGCGTCGTCTTGATCGATTGATTACGGATATTTCTGATGCATCGCGGCTCGATGCAGAACTTGCACGAGAAACCGCAGAGATCGTTGATATGACACCGCTGCTGGAAAGTCTTGTTCATGCAGTTCAGGAAGTATACCGTAATACGCAAACTATTGATGTAAGCCTTAATATTATTCCACGTCCTCATGGAAAAGCCTATCTTGTATTGGGACATGAACTCCGTTTAGGACAAGTGATTTCAAATCTTCTTGAAAATGCACGTTCCTTTATTCCCCGTGATCGTGGCAAAATTTGCATCACTATGAAAAGTCATGCTTCAACCCTTATTTTAACCATTGAAGACAATGGCCCAGGTATTCGTTCAGAAAACATTGAACGCATTTTTGAACGTTTTTATACAGATCGACCAAATGAAGATGCTTTTGGACAAAACTCTGGACTTGGTCTTTCTATTAGTCGGCAAATCATCGAAGCCCATAATGGGACAATTACAGCCGAAAATATTATTGATCCCGCACTTGGGAAGAATAAAACCGGTGCACGTTTTATTATTATACTTCCCCTCGCAAAATAAAGCTTTTATCTAAAGTAAAAGACATGAAAACAAAATGTGAAATACTCCACGCAAATTGCCTTAAACTGGGTGAAAAGGGGCTGTTAATTATAGGGCCATCGGGATCAGGAAAATCAACCCTTACCCTTTCTTTAATCGACCGTGCTGAGTGGTCAAAACGTGAAGCAAAACTTGTTAGTGATGATTATACAATGCTGCGTGCGGAAAATGGAAAACTTCACGGGTACACGCCTGACAGCTTAGAGGGCGGTATCGAGATTCGTGGTGTTGGTCTTTATATGATAGAATTTAAAAAACACACAATTATCGATTGTGTTATTTCTCTCGGTCCTGAATATGAACGTTTTTCCACAAATAAAACTTTTCAATTTGAAAATTTGCACATTCCTCTTTTAAAACTACCCTCTCTTCGTGAAGCCGATTGTACAGCCATTTGTCAAGCTATTGAAGCATTCTTGTTTAGAAAAATGTGGCGTAAACCTGTTTAATTTTTTTCTAAAAATAAAAAAATCACATTTTTTGCCTTTTTTTTGCAAATTTTTCTTGGCAGCAAGACAAAGCCTTGTAAAATATCCTTCCCACCAATATGGTCGGATCTTATTAGTTAACAGGAGTTTGCGTAAATGATTGGACTCGTGCTTGTAACGCACGGTGAGCTGGCTGTCGAATTTTTACATGCCGTGGAACATGTTGTTGGAGCACAAGAAAAGTTCGCAACAATATGCGTTTATCCCGATGACGATATAGATCAGCGCCGAGGTGATATCATAGCCGCAGTAACCGATACAGATACAGATCATGGCGTCATCATATTAACAGATGTGTTTGGTGGAACACCATCAAATATAGCTATTCCTGCTATTGAAAAAGGACGCGTTGAAATGATTGCGGGTGTTAATTTGCCCATGCTTATTAAACTGATTTCTATTCGCAAATGTCCTGATATTTCATTATCAGATGCGTTAAGAATAGCACAAGAAGCGGGACGTAAATATATTAATGTGCCAAGTATGATTTCATAGCGGATAATAAAATACCAATGCTTTCCAAAGATACCCCCCCATGTATAAGTCGTCATTTCAATATCTGTAATAAACGTGGGTTGCATGCACGTGCTTCTGCAAAATTTGTACAAACTGTTGACAATTTTAATGTTACTGTTGAAGTTGAAAAGGATGGAAAAATCGTTGGCGGATCATCAATTATGGGACTTATGATGTTAGCAGCCTCATCTGGTTGCAACCTCACCATTCATGTTTCAGGACCAGAAGCAACAGATGCCCTTAATGCTCTTGAAAAGCTCATCAATAACAATTTTGGAGAGGAAAATTAATACCTCTGACTATAAAAAGGATGAATATCCTTGTAGAATAGAAATTTTCCATCACTAATTTGAATTTTTATTGTTTTTTCTACTTTTATAACAATATTCATATCCTCTATGGATTGGCAGAATTGTCATAAACGTTAAATATTTGTAGTAATTTTGTTATGCAAAATTTTTTCTTCTTCTCCTAATATTATTTGGCCAATTTGAATAGTTTTGCGTATTATAGCTATTCCCCAACTTAATCGTATAATTAAATCTTTACAGAAAAGAGAACTCTTCACTTTGTACTGAATATATTTTAAGCTAAAAAAATGTTAAATTGACCTCCTCCCCACACCTCAAAGGATAGGGCTTCTTACCAGCCACTGGCCTATCAACAGTCCAGCTTCTTTCGGCGGGTTCCTCCTGCTAACTACTCATGTAGTCCATTTCATAGGCTCTCCGGGCAAGCCCTGCCTTAAAATACTGATCACGATAGTCTAAAAACATTTAATATATAAAGCTTATAATGCCTTATATCACTGCTCTAAACAACGGTGTTTTACGGCATAATAGGATAATTTCGCATATCAGAAATCTATCGGTTTTTCTTATTTTTTGCTAACTTTATAGCCTTTATAGTGCACAAGTAATCTTCCATTGCCCATTCTTGTGATGCAGATCATGAAAATGCAATTCTTATTGGTATCATAACCATTTTCTTAAAACGAATAAGCTTTGTCCATTCATAATTATGGTGAGCATTTTTAGATATTTTTTCTATATTATTGCCTTATCTTCTATGGTAGAATTCGGTTCTCATTTATTGCGCTTAGCAGTAGCATCTTTTCTTATAAAGAAGATAACATTATGGACCGTCTATTTGGTGCTCTTCAGATTCCTCAACAAACGATCCAACAACTTGTATCATTGCAAAATGGCTTACCAAATGCGCAGTGGATTAACCCGCAAAATTTTCATATCACTTTATCTTTTTTTGGTAAAATTGAAAGTACTACAGCAAAAACACTTATGTACGCCTTTGATACAATAAAGCTTCCTCCTTTTATGCTACAAATAGAGGGTTTTGATATTTTTGGTTCAGAAAATGCTTCTCCCTCTCTTGTTCTTCGCGTTAAACCTTGTGAAGCTCTCAATCTTTTACATAAAAAGATGCAATATATCCGAAATAAATTAGAGTTAAAGCCTGATGAAAGGCAATTTACTCCGCATATTACTCTTGCGCGACTAATCGATACTAAACCTGAAGACCTTGTTCCTTATCTGTTCTTTCGAAGGAATTCTTCATTTTATCCTTTTGAGGTCGATCATTTTGTTTTATTGTCATCGCCATCCCCCTCAAGCAATGCTGTATATCTTGTAAAAGGAAGTTGGGCGCTTCAAAGATAAAAGGGTGTTTATAACACCCTTTAAAGCTCTTTGATTGAGAAAAATCCCACACATGCGAAATTGCAGAGAATGCTGCATTTTACATTGGAAACTTGTTATTGATGTATTTTAAGCCGAATCATCTTCAACAGAAGTTTCTTTTGCTCCTCCTTTGGCTACACCCACTATAGCTGGACGTAGCACTCTCTCTCCAATAATATAACCTGCCTGAACAACTTGTTGAACAGTATTATCTGGAACATCAGCGTTAGAAATTTCAAACATCGCTTGATGAAAGTGAGGGTCAAACTTTTGCCCCTCTGGATGAATTTTTTGCACCCCATGACGTTCTAGCGCTGACATCATGACACGTTCAGTCATTTCAACGCCTTCTGCCAATGATTTCAAACCAGTATCACTCTCCCGTGCACCTTCTGGAATCGCTTCCAAAGCACGATTGAGATTGTCAGAAACAGATAACATATCCCGTGCAAAATTAGCAATAGAATAAGTTCTCGCATCTGCCACATCACGCGCAGTACGACGTCGAAGATTTTCCATATCTGCAGCAAGACGTAAAAGCTGATCTTTCAGTTCTTTATTTTCATCCTGCAAAGATGCTAAAGGATCACTGATCTCATTGCCTTCTTCTTCAACGTCTCCGTGTGATTCTGTTTTATGTGTTTTTAAAAATTCATCGGCCGCTTGTTTAAGTGTATTACGATCTGCTGAATTTTTTAAATCGCAATTTTCAAATGAAGCGTCAGTAAATTTGTTTTTTTCATCAGACATAAAAATTTTATTCCTTCATAAGATTTGTTATTCTCGATATCGAAATTTTACAGACAAAAATCAAGGGGTATGGATGTATATTAATATAATGAGCTTTTATAGCACAAATACTTACCTGCATTGTTTTAACGCAATAACTGTGACACAAGTTGAGCTGTATAATCAACCATGGGCACAATCCTTGCATAATTAAGCCGTGTGGGACCAATAACGCCTAAAGCACCAATGACTCTTTGTTGTGAATCACGATAAGGTGCTACAACTAAAGAAGAACCAGAAAGTGAAAATAGCTTATTTTCTGAACCAATAAAAATTCGAACCCCCGAACCTTCATCCGTTAAATCAAGAAGCTGTGCCATACTCTCACGTGTTTCAAGATCATCAAACAAATGGCGCAACCGTTCTAAATCTTCTTCTGCTTTTACATCTTCAAGCAAATTGCTGCGCCCGCGAACAATGAGGTGTATTTTATGATCAGCATCTTCTCCTCCCCAAAGAGCTAATCCCGTTTCAACAAGATGATGCGATAAATCATCAAGTGCAGCCCGTGTTTCTGCGCATAAGCGGGCTATTTCCCCTTTAGCTTCACTTAGTGTGCGCCCTTGAATATGGGCATTAAGAAAATTCATTGCTTCTGTCAATTGTGCATGGGTAACCCCTTCGGGTAAATGAACAATACGATTTTCAACTTCACCTTGTTGAGTCACCAAAACAGCAAGAGCATGCTCCCTATCAAGACGCACAAATTCAATATGTTTCAATGTTCCTTCTTGTTTTGTTGCTAGAACAAGCCCTGCCCCACGTGAAAGATCTGAAAGAACACGGCTTGCTTGAACAAGAAAATGTTCAACCGATTGCACATGACCAGCCTCTTTGACTTGCATTTCAATATTTTCTCTCTCCTCATTTGGCAAATCACCCGCTTCCATAAAGGCATCAACAAAAAAGCGCAAACCTGATTGTGTCGGCATTCGCCCCGCAGAAACATGCGGTGCATAAATCAAACCAAGATGTTCAAGATCACTCATCACGTTACGAATCGTCGCAGGTGATAATGTCTGTTGCAAAAGCCGCGAAAGATTACGTGACCCTACAGGTTCTCCATCATTAAGATAAGCTTCAACAATATGGCGAAAAATATCACGCGAACGTTCATCAAGATATTTTAGTTCATTATCAATAGTTTTGTGCTTCATCACAATTGTTTCACTACTTAAAAAACTCTTCTCTTATATAAGTTTTACTAAGGGTTGGTCAAATAGTCTATATTATCTTATTGAGCCATAAAATACCATCTTTTAAAGCAATGATATAAGGCATATAATTATGCATTGGGTAGTGTTTGTTAGAGTTATGTGATGGATATTTAAGACAGAGGGCTGTAGAAGTAGTCTGCTGTAGCGACGTGCTAAGAGAAACTGTATTGTTCAAAAACCAATGTAAGTAGAATTTTCGTCCTTTAGAGCAAGTAGAAAATTAGATATTTTCCGTAAAAATGCTATCATGAAAAAGGCATGTCTTTCGTATCTTTTTCAATCGTTATCTTCATAAAATACAAAAAATTTATTTGAATAAAATATCATAAAACATGTAGAAAAGGTCGTATCATGTAAAATCGAGCAGAATATGTGTATATGAGCATTTAAGCCGGTTTTTAGCACAGAAATAGTTCCTCTTGCATTTTTGGAGAAATCTATATGAGAAACATAACAGATAAAAAACTTGTCATTGCTACACATAACACTTGTAAATTGCATGAAATCACTACTTTGGTTGCGCCTTTCGGTTTAATAATACAATCTGCAAAAGAGCTTGGCTTGCCAGAACCAAAAGAAACAGGAATAACATTTGAAGAAAATGCCTATATCAAAGCTTTTTCAGCAGCAAAAAAGACAGGACTTCCTGCCCTGTCTGATGATTCAGGATTAGAGGTAGATGCATTGGATGGTGCGCCAGGCGTTTATACAGCTGATTGGACGATTCAAACCGATGGTACACGTAATTTTCCAAAAGCTATGGAAAAAATAGAAAATAAACTCCAAAAAGTCGGAGCGAAAGAAAAAAGCCAACGAAAATGCCGTTTTATATCCGTCATTTGCATTGCATGGCCTGATGCTCATGCAGATTACTTCCGCGGATGTGTTGAAGGAACATTCGTTTGGCCTCCACGAGGAGATAAAGGCTTTGGCTTTGACCCTATTTTTTTACCAGATGGATATGAAAATACCTTTGGAGAAATGTCAACAGAGCAAAAACATGGCTGGAAACGCAATGACATTCCCCCTCTTTCACATCGCGCACGTGCTTTCAAACTTTTGGCAAAAAACCTTTTGACATTCTCATGAATGAACCTTTTGGCATTTACATTCATTGGCCCTTTTGTGCAGCTAAATGTCCTTATTGTGACTTTAATTCACATGTTCGCATCCATGGTGTTGATCAACCACGTTTTGTCACCGCGTTTGAGCGCGAAATAGAAACGCAATACCCCAAAATAGGCCCACGCCATATTACAAGTATTTTTATTGGTGGGGGAACCCCTTCCCTTATGGAGCCGCAAACTGTTGATGCCCTATTGCAAGCACTTGCCAAAAAGTGGATAGTCGATGATAAAGTTGAAATTACATTAGAAGCTAACCCATCCAGTGTGGAAGCAGAGCGCTTTCGTGGATACCGTGCAGCAGGTGTTAATCGCTTATCTTTAGGTATACAAGCGCTTAATGATAAAGCATTGCGAAAACTTGGACGACTCCATAATGTGGAACAAGCTCTTTGTGCCATTGCTTTAGCACGACAAATTTTTCCACGTTTATCCTTTGATCTCATTTATGCCCGCCCCGAACAAACTCTCGAAGAATGGAAATCTGAAATTTCCCAAGCAATTGATTTGGCAGCAGACCATCTTTCTCTTTATCAATTAACGATCGAAGAAGGAACCGCCTTTAAACGCCTTCATGATGCAGGAAAACTTATCCTCCCCCCATCAGAGCTAGCAGCAGATCTGTATCATCTTACCCAAGAAATAACAGCACTGCGTGGACTTCCTGCCTATGAAATTTCAAACCACGCCATGCCCGGTGCTGAATCAGCACATAATCTTCTTTATTGGCGTTATCACCAGTATGCAGGCTTTGGTCCAGGAGCACATGGACGTTTCATTGAGTATGCACCAAATCATTCCTCTTCCTGTTCAAAAACATCATTATCACACCTTAAAAACCGTGAACGTTATGTCACAATAAATGAAAAGCATCCCGAACAGTGGCTTAATTTGGTAGAAACAACAGGACATGGCTGTATTGAAACAGAACAATTAACCCCTGAGCAACAGGCAAATGAAATGCTCCTTATGGGGTTACGCCTATGCGAAGGCTTAGAACTTATACGCTATGAAACCTTAAGTCCCAAACGCATCCCTATGGAAAAACTGATCGAGTTACAACACCAAGAATTGATAGAAATGGTCGATAACCAACGCTTAAAAGCAACAGCCAAAGGACGTATTGTTCTTAATCACATCATCAGCCAGCTCGCAAACTAAATTTTCCATAAAAACATATTGATTTTAGTCATAATGATCATTTTTTATAGCAAAAGCGAGACTAAAATATTGTAAGATTCCCTTATTTTAAATCTGTTTATAGTCAATTAATTACAACCATTCGCTTACACCTTAAAAATAGGGAATGTGGATAAAAACTATAAAAAAGAGGCAAAATACCTTTTATGAACACTCTCAAATGAAAGATATCGCAATATTTTGAGCTGGAAAGTGTATAGTGGTCTAGCTTTTTTCATAAGCGCAAAGATGATGAAATACTATAGACTTTATACACTTCACGGAAAATTCTATATTACACTATTCATAAGAACCATTGTAGCACGAATGTGATAAACATTGAGAAAATTTCTTTAAAACAAGCACATGAATATATAACACGATGATTTTTGTTCTTTATGAGATCGTGGCACTATTAAAGAACCAGAGACATAAACATGAAACAATCTCTATTATTTAAAAGATATTACTCTAGATCCTTTTGAAAACTGTAAAATCGCATGAAAAAGGATAGTAAAAAGGTACGTTTATTTTCACCTTTATGCTTTTATATCCTCCCTCAATGAGACTGTATATCTGCTTGTGAAGAAGCAAAGCCGAGCACCATCACATAACTTTGCCAGCTCGTGGGTGTTGCGATGGCCCTTGGCACTTGAGACGGTTCATAAGAGACATTTGTATTCCTTTCTTCTATAGTTTTTACCCACACACTCATCTCGCTTGTTATGTGCAAGCAAATGATTGATTGATTTAAGATAAACAGGTTTGAAATGAGAGAATCCTCGAATATTAGGGCTCTTACCCAACATGCAAAACAATGAATTATTCTTATAAATCAATGTGATGTATCTTAAGAGATTACAAAAACAGATATACATGCAACATTTTATCTCACCCTGACATATAAAAACTGTTGTAACAAAGAAAATTGTGAACCAATATTTGAGACATGCCGTTGTGTGCTGGATATTAATTTATAGGTAACAGCAAAATCACGAATTTTATTAAACACACAATGCCATAAAATCACAAATATACTAAATATGAATCGGCATTGCTTCGTTGGCGAGCAAAATGGTATTTGTTGCATATCATCTTACTTGTATGTGTACATGCTTATGGGTATCTATACACGTCCTTTAAGGTTATTTTATAACTAATTGAAAATAATAATATAGGACAATCCTTGGCTAAAAAAGTCAATGTGATGCTATAGAAGAATTTCTATATATCTTTATCATCAAAAATATTAAAGCTGATTGGATAAGCTTACTTTCTATCTCATAATGATTTTTTCTACAATAAAGGTTCTTTGGAGTAAAAAGAGCATGGCAAAATATATGGATAAAATAAACTTGAAGCGTATTTCTATAGGCTTTATTTTAAGAGAAGTTCATTGAAACAAGGAAAGCATTTTATGAACATGCAGAAATCATATTAAGACATGTGGTATGAATGAATGCATTTACGTTGTACGAACTTTTTGCAACAGCAACGTATTTTTGTATATCTTTGTGGCTTCAATCTGTCATCATACAATTGGTGATATAACTGTTCATTGTTTTCCATATATGCTTGCGTGTTAACTTCCCCCTACATCTTAAAGGACAAATATTTTTAACACAATCTTGTCGCACAGTTCTGCTCCTTAAAACAGATTCTACTTGACTTTCCACTCATGAGATTCATTTAACGAAAGACTCTACAGGCAAGAATCTCAACTTAAGAATACTCACCATACACTCTAAAACTATTTAATATATTAAGTTTTACGAATCTCGTATCACCACACCTTAAATGGCAATATCTTATGGCACAACAAGATAAAGGTATTTTTGAACCAGCAATCATTTCTTTATGCAAAAAATTCAATAATAAAACGCTCATAAATAGTAGTAAGAGTTTCCACGGCTTCAAGAGATACACACTCATCTACCATATGCATCGTTTGCCCTGGTAAGCCAAATTCAACCACTGGGCAATAATCCTTAATAAATCGCGCATCTGAAGTACCACCAGAAGTAGAACATTCTGGTATACTCCCTGTTACACTTTTAATAGCATTGGATAAAGTTTGAATGAGTTTATCATTTTTAGTCAAAAAAACATCCCCTAAACTTGGAATCCATTCAAGCTGATAAGAGGGATATTGATCACTATTGTTTTTTGCTTGCACCAAAGCAAGGCGCTTTTCAATTTCCTCCATCAGTGTTTCTTTTGTCCAAAGATCATTGTAGCGTATATTAAAACGAACCGTTGTCTGCGCTGGAATAACATTGACTGCCAAGTTACCAGTATCGATGGTTGTTAGTTCTAAATTACTCGGTTGAAAATTCTCTGTCCCTTTATCTAAAACGGTTTGTGTCAATGCTTGAATAAGCTTACTTGCCAAAGGTAAGGGATTGGCAGCCCTCTCTGGAAAAGCAACATGACCTTGGCGACCCTTCACGGTAATGACACCAGAAATCGATCCGCGGCGACCAATTTTGATAATATCACCAACAGTCTTTACGCTTGTTGGTTCTCCCACAAGAGCCGCAGTCCATTTTTCGCCTTTTTTTTCTGCCCATTTGAGAAGTTTTACCGTACCATTAACGGCAGGTCCTTCTTCATCACCAGTAATTAAAAGGCTTACCCTTCCTTTAATGGGTCGTTTCTCAAGAACTCGCGCTAGAGCCGCAATAAAACAAGCGATACCACCCTTCATATCAACAGCACCCCGCCCATATAATTTCCCCTGATCTATAACAGCTTCAAAAGGTGGATAAGTCCAATCTTCCAATGCGCCTGGCGGTACGACATCCGTATGACCCGCAAACATAAGATGGGGTCCTTCACTTCCCATTTTTGCATAAAGATTTTCAACATTATCTGTATTTTTATCCGTAAAAACAGGGCGATCGACGTGAAATCCCATTTTTTTCAAAAATTGTTCCAAAGTTGATAAAGCCCCTGCTTCATGAGGTGTAACAGAAGGACAACGAATAAGTGCCTGTAATAGCTGAAGTGGATCTGTAAGAACAGACATAAAAAACCTTCCCATTTTTTTATAAGTCATCGGAACTTAGGGTTATTACGCTGAATTACAAAAAAGATAAAGCAAAACATTGAAGACACTCAGCAAACCAAGCAGGGGAGAACAATCGTGCTGAGAGCTTCAATGGCTTCCTCATTATGCATGAGCAAGCACACATTCAACAAAACACTCAACAAAAAGTTCCGTTAAATGTTGTCTTCATTTGAAAGTTTTTTACGCCTCTAATTTATATGAATCAAAATTAATTGCTTGCAATCTATGAGCATTTTCCTTCAACCAAGCACGATACGTTTTACTATCAGGACATAGTTCTTCACAAAGAGCCCAAAATCTTGGTCCGTGATTCATTTCAACAAGATGAGCAACTTCGTGGGCAACAACATATTCAACAACTTCTTTGGGTGCCATAACAAGGCGCCAAGAAAAAGAAAGGCGCTTATCTATTGAACAAGACCCCCAACGACTTTTCGTATCTTTGTAACAAATTGATTTGACTTTACGCTCCACCTTATGAGCATAATGCGCCACCAAAGGTGTTATAATAAGTGCTGCTTGTTTTTTCAAAACGTCAGCAACGCGTCTTGGAAGATATTCTAATTGACCATAAACAATAATTTTAGGTCCTTGTTCTGCATCTGCTGTAATAATTTCTGTTATCCCACGTCCCTCTCTATGCTTTATGGTATGGGAAACACCTAATAAAGGAATCATCGCTCCCTCTTTTAGAGAAGTATTTTCAGGAGAGATTTGTACACGCGCAAGACGTGACTCTATCCAAGAACGATGTTTTTCAATAAAATTTTCAACAGCATAGAGATTTATCGTTGGTGGTGTTGTTACACAAATCTCCTGACTTCTGGCATCAATACGTAAGGTAAGACGGCGCGCGTGCTTATTTTCCTGCACCCGTACAGGTACAGAGCGATCAGAAAAAATAAAATGTTGTTCAGAAATGCTCATATATTCTTATCTTCATCATTAATAAATAAATGCACCCCTTATTTTGCATTAATCTGATTAATAAAAGATCTCAATACTGTTTCAAGGCAATCTAAATCTTGTGGACGAGAAAAGCGATGATCTGCATCACGAACAAGTGTCAATGTTACATCATGGAGAGGTAAATGATCAAGTAAAGTCAATGTATGCTGATAGGGTATCTCTTCATCTTCCATCCCTTGTAGAATATGAACTGGACACCCAACATCAATGCATCCTTTCATAACACAATTTTCGCGTCCATCTTCAATCAATGTTTTTGTAAAGGGCATTGGCTCTGTATCACCAACAGCAGGTCGTTCAATATAGCCTTTTTCTTCCAAAATTTTCCATTCTTCTGGGCCTAATTTTGGTTCTACCAATGTTTGTGTAAAATCAGGCGCTGGAGCAATCAATATCATGCCAGCAAGCTTCTTATTTTTTTGTGCTAGCATCATAGCAAGCTTTAGCGCAATCCACCCCCCCATAGAGGAACCAACCAAAATTTGCGGCCCCTCACAATAGGTTTCAAAAACCGCTAAGCTTTCCTCAACCCAACGCGAAATTGTTCCTTGAAAAAAATCACCTTCAGATTCTCCATGTCCAGAATAATCAAAACGTAAACAAGATAAATCATTCTGCTGAGCAAACTGATCAACTAATGTTGCCTTACTTCCCAACATATCGGATTGATAGCCAGGAAGCCAAACCAAACCTGGAGATTGGCGCCCCTTGCGATAGCGTACCGCAAGTGCGGTGTTCTCAAACGAAAAAAACTGGCAAGGAATATTTTGATCCATGATTCTTTATCCTCCATAAAACAATTTCTTTAAATTAAGAGAAAAACTTTTATAATCTAAATCATTCCAAAAAGTAATAAATCAAATAATGAAAATAACACGAATTATAGTTGTTTTTAGGTGCATAATTGTATATTAAATTAACTGTAGTTGAATCAAAATTTAAGGAGCATAAACCATTCGTAAACCGTTTAAAATGACACCTACCCAAAAAGACGGACCACGTTCAAATCAGGATATTCGGGTACCTCATGTTCAGCTTATCAATGATGAGGGACAACATCAGGGAGTCGTTGCGATACAAGAAGCTCTTGCTATGGCTGCAGATGCGGGACTTGATTTGGTTGAAATTGTACCAAATGCGGAGCCACCTGTATGTAAAATCATCGATTTGGGAAAATTAAAATATCAAACCCAAAAAAAAGCTGCTGAAACACGTAAGAAGCAAAAAGTCATCGAAATCAAAGAGATTAAGATGCGCCCAAATGTTGATGTCCATGATTATGGAGTCAAACTCAAGGCTGTTCATCGCTTTATTGATCATGGTGATAAAGTAAAGATTACTTTGCGTTTTCGTGGTCGTGAGATGGCTCACCAAGATCTTGGATTAAAGCTTCTTCAGCGTGTGAAAGAAGATACAAGTGAAATTGCCAAAATCGAATTGGAGCCAAAGCTTGAAGGCCGGCAAATGATGATGGTGATAGCACCTAAATAGTTTTGCATTGGAATAATATTCGCATGCAACTCATCAAAATGATGTGTATAGTATTATTTAGAAGCACCACATAGAATTTTTGTGGTGCTTTTAAGGTTTTATAAATGTGTATAAATCCTTTTAAGAGTTTAATAATGCTTTATCAATTTATAAGAAGAATTCGTTATTTTGCATATTAAATGAGAAAACTCAAACATCGTAAGGTCTTCTTATTTTAAGCTCTCTTATCATGCAATGCGGCAAAATTGTTTGCTTACACATCACAAATGGAGATGATACATAAAATTATTAAAAAAGCAGAAATGTTTTGTGAACCATTTCAAGTGCCAAAGGCTATCACAATATGGAAATTGGTAAATACAATAGTGAAACTCGCCGGTACCTTTTATTGAAAACTAAAAATAATGATGAACAACGAATTTTCGTTATACCTTTCACAGAAACTTTGCACTACATTCTTCACTCTCACCGTTGTGAAATTGATGTGATGAACCTTGAAAGAGAAAGCTATTTTTGTAAAAAAGATTAAGGGGCTTTTTAATTAAGAGTGTTTCAATCTTGCATAAAATAATGAGAGAATATAGAAGCTCTTCATGGCTAAAAAACAAATTTCCTCTTTTGACAAACATCTTATTATCCGCCTTTTGCGAGAAAATTTTCGTAAACATATGCGTTGGTACAGTGCGGCTATCTTCTCAATGATCATCATTTCTTGTACCACAGCAACCAGTGCATGGATTATGCGGGATGTTGTTAATCAGATTATTGATGCACAAAATTTTCCTATGATTGTTTTGATTTCTAGCTTCATTGCTTTTATTTTTATTCTCAAAGGAGTTGCAACTTTTGCCCAAACTTATTTTCTGAATAAAGCAGGCAATAGTATCATTGCTGAACAACAACGCAAAATTTTTGCACGACTTATGGAACAAGGAGTCTCTTTTTATCATAATAACACTTCATCTGATCTTCTTGTTCGTGTAACTCACAATGCTACAGCCGTACGTAATATCATGGATACTATTATCACAACTTTTGTACGTGATTTGCTTTCCGTTAGTGGTCTGTTGCTTGTCATGTTCATTCAAAACTTTGTGTTAATCTCCATTACTTTACTCGTAGGACCACTAGCTTTTTTAGGCGTTCGAATGGCTTTAAAACGAATTCGCAACCTTATGGAAAAAGAGCTCTTTTCACTTGGTGAAATTATCAAAATCGTACAGGAAACGGCTGTTGGCATTCGAGTTATTAAGGCCTTTTCACTAGAAGAAGTCATGAAAAAAAGAATGGATAAAGCCATTTGTGATGTTGAAAAACAAACAAATCATATTGCAACACTCGAAGCTATTACCAATCCGATTATGGAAACACTCACGGGTGTCGCCATTGCTGGTATTATCTGTTTTTCCGGTTACCTTGCAACTCAACGCGCAGGTGTTCAAGGTGAATTTATGTCTTTTATTGTTGCTTTACTTTTAGCTTATGAGCCTGCAAAAAGACTAGCAAATGTACGCGTTAAAATTGAATCTGGTTTGGTCAATATCCGTACGATGTTTGAAATACTTGATCGTCCCCTTACCGTTATAGAACATAAAGACGCTAAAGATCTGAATAAAACGCAAGGAGCTATTCGTTTCGAACATGTTTCTTTTGCCTACACTGATAACAAAATAGTATTAAAAGACATCAACCTAGAAATAGAAGCTGGCAAAATGACAGCCTTGGTGGGACCATCCGGTTCGGGAAAGTCAACCCTTATCAACCTTATTATGCGCCTCTATGACCCCACAAAAGGACGCATATTGATTAATGATCAAGACATTCGCTACACAACATTTCGCTCTCTGAGAAACCTGATGGCCTATGTAGGACAGGATACTTTTCTCTTTCAAGGAACTGTTAAATATAATATCGGGCTTGGAAAAGAAGGAGCTAGTGATGACGAAATTATCGAAGCAGCAAAAGCAGCAAATGCTCATGACTTTATTATGAGTTTGCCAAATGGTTATGATACACAGATAGGTGATAATGGCTGTACTCTTTCAGGGGGGCAAAAGCAACGACTTGCTATTGCTAGAGCAATGATTCACGATAGTGAAATTCTGATTCTTGATGAAGCAACGAGTGCGCTCGATTCACACACCGAAGCACAAATTAATGAAGCCATTCACCACCTTACTAAAGGACGCACAACGATCATTATTGCTCATCGCCTTTCAACGATTGCTCGTGCTCATAAAATTGTGGTCATACAAAATGGACAACTAATTGAACAAGGTACTCAGAAAGAATTGCTCGCAAAAGAACATGGATTTTATAAAAAACTTCATAATATTCAATTCAAAAAACACACGTCATAATTTCTAGATACTTACATAAAATTTGAAATAAGAAATTGATAGAAGATAACACTCCATTTGTAGAACAGAAATGTTACCAAAGAAAAGGATTCCCTCAATCAAGGATTGGCAAAGAAGTGATGCTGTATTAAGAATAAACTTCTTGCATTTAGATGAAAACTAGAAATTCTACCTCCTATTTTGTTGAATGCAATTAATTTTAACAATGAAACTTGAGAACAAAAATCCTCTCCTTTACTCAAACAAATGATGAAACATTCGTAAGTATTATGAATCCTCAAAGAGAGAAACATCAAATTTTGAAAAAATTGCCTGCAGATTATGATGATGAATTGAGATCACTTTTTTCGTGTTTAATCCTTGTACTGACAATGTTTTCCTCCACACACCTTAAAGGACAAAGATTCCTACTCAATTTGATTTGTAAATAATCCAGATTCTTATCGAGTTCGTTTCACTTGATAACGACGTATGCGATTCACTATACAAGGCTCAACAAACAAGCTCTACCTTAAATATTCACCACAGGCTTTCAAAACATTTGGTCAAAGAGGCTTCCATACCTTTTACCACACCCTCAAATGATGATCTTTTATGGCACAGCAGGATAAGCTAACAATTATAAATTGTGCTGCAAATTATAGATACACTCCATGTAAAAGAAAAATATTGAAAAAATAAGAGAGGATTTTATAAAACTTTTTTACTGTTGTAGCTTGCTTTAAAGCAAGCTTTGCTGTTTTTTCTACATCTAGAAACTAAAATGATATTCCTCCAATACCTTAACTGCTTGAAGAGTTTATAAATGCACAACGTTAATGCTTATATAAGGCTATGATTCAATATGCAAAAAAACAGATGAAAAGCAAAATGGCATTCCTCTTTCTTTTAACCGCTAAAATAGAAAAATACGACATATAACTCTGATAAATATTTTTACAAAAAATATCTGTCGACATACATCTTAACACTTATTTATAATCATAATTTATTATTTTACATCTCAAATAAAAAATACGATGTAATTTGCTTATTGCAAATCTTCTTTATATTGAGGATGAATCAATCCAAAGCACTTGTTGTACGCCATAAGAGACATTAGCGTGTTCATAAAAACTCTTAAGATCAGCAATAAAAATACCTCTATGCTTTCAAGTGCAAAGGTTATCGTCAACATGACAAGCTAAAAAATAGATAATAATGCCGGCTTATATCTTTAATAAATACTTATACCTTTATTAATAACGGTAGTATGGATTTTATACCATTCATAAGAGGTATTTTATACCATTTCACAAGCAATCTTATGAAATAGGCTCAAGCGCACACTGAGAAATGCTTCTTTAAAACAAGCACATAAACTCGCAACACAATAGTATTATATTTTGGAGTGTTCCGTTTGGGAGGCTATTCGTTATAGGAAAAGTGATCTTATTAAAGAACATAATCAACAAAAATGTGAAATAGTAAGTTTCATTACTTAAAAAATATTGTTTTAAATGCTTTTGGAAATAAAATTGGCACTCTATGAATTCTACATTATACACTTCAAAAAATAGCATGAAATGAAGTTGAAAACTCAAGTAAGGTATTTCTCTAAAATAAGTATACAATAGTAAATTATCCTCCCCTTCCCACACCTCAAAGGATAGAGATTCCAACCAGCCATCGGGCTGTCAACAGTCTAGCTTCTTTCTGCGTGTCCTACCTGCTGACCACTCACACGGTTTACTTTATAAAGCGCGACAGATAAGCTCTGCCCTGAATACTAATCACGATATCTAGAAAACACTTAATATGTAAAGCTTTTTATGTCTTATATCACCGCTCTAAACAACGGTGTTTTACGGCATAATAGGATAATATACAGTCCTTCGTGAAGATTTTGTCTCTTTAGAAAAATGTCATAAACAAAAAAACAAATATTTCAGATAGTTCTCTTCACGCCTCAATAAAAACCCTCTTCTTTGAGAGGATTTCTAGCCTATGCTTCCTTCCTCAGACTTAGAAATGAGAGACAAAAAACGAAGAAATTGGTTTTTTGAAAATTTAATCTTTAATAGTCTTTTTCATAAAAGAGACCAATACTAGAATTTTGTTCACTTCCTATGGCTCCTTTAGCTTTGAGATGACGCGAAATATCCAAATTAATTGTCCCTTTCGTCGTTCCATCAGAACCTGCTTCAAAGCCTAAATAAATATTATTGTGTATGTAGCGTCCAATACGTAAACCTGTCTTACCCTTTTCATTAACCATAACATCAAGATCATCAAGCCCAATTTTAGTTCGTAAAGTATTCAACAAAGATGTATTAGAAGCACCCGCAAGATCAGCTGCTGCTGCCGCAAGTTGAGCAATCTGAAATGGTGATAGTTCATTAAGAGAGCGATTAAAAATCAAACGTGCTAAAATCTCATCCTGTGGCAAATTCGGTTGTGAAGAAAAATTAATATCAAGATTATCAATTGTCCCACTTACAGTTACAGTGACGCGAATATCACCACTGGTATTGTTGGTTACAAAATAAACCGTAGGATTAAGATTACCACTAAAACTCGCTTGTCCTTGATCAAAATTAAGACGTTGCGAAAGAATATCAAAACGTCCACGAATCATTCTAAATTCACCAACTGGATGTACATCATTCAATGGGCCCGCTAAATTAATGCGTCCTCCCAGTTCAGCATCTAACCCTTTTCCGCGTACAAAAAATTGATTGCGTGCTGTAACGCGCATATTTGATAGCACAACAGATGAAGATTCTTGCGTGACAACACGGCTTTTGGTCGCGTTCTTAACATCAGCACGCTCAAGTGTTGTTTGAATCGATTTGGTTAAATTCTTATTTCTGACATCAAGAAACTTAGCACTTTTAAAATGATCAGGAACCAGAATTTCAGCTTTTTCAACGATAATATCACCACCAATAACAAGATCACTCAAAAAATGACCTGTCATTGTCATCTTACCTGACAATGTTGCAAGAATCATAGAACCATCATTATAGTTGGCATTATCAAGATGAAAGATCAAATCTGCCTCTAGATCATTAGAGATACGACCTGAAGCAGAAATCCCCCCCCCATCAAACGAAGAAGCTGAAGCTTTCTCTATAAGAATATGATCGCCTTTTAATTTGCCTTCAAGTGTTACATTATTCAATCCTACATTGGTTTGTGAATCAAAAAAGCTCCCGTCGCCTATAGAAATATTTCCTATCAATTGTGGCTTTGATAACGCACCATTAAGAGCTGTATCAATTCTTGCTGTACCCGTTATATATGCACCACGCTTCGCTAGTAAGAGATTAATAAAATCAAGAGGCATTATCCCTTTAATGTTTAGTTTTGCCTCTAAACCATTGACAGAAACAGGACCATTGATGGAGAGATCTAACCCTTTATCTCCAGTAGCTACCATATTCTCGATATGAAATGTCGATTTTTTGTAAGAACCACGAGCATTTATATTGACTGACATCGGTCCTTTAGGCGTCATAGTGGTCAAACTTTGGCCAGAAAGCTCGAAATGAGCAGATGGACCCTTTATTGTTCCACCAATATCAACCGTGCCTATCACCGCCCCATCAAACGCTTGTCCTGTAATAAAACTATTCGCCAAGCGCGCAGATACATTTTGTAAATTAATATGAAGATCAAGCTTGGCTTGATCTAAAGATACACGTCCTTGTGCTTGTGCTTGCACTCCTTCTCCTATTAAATTTGCATTCAAAGTAAGGTTTTGATCTACGGTTTTTCCCGTAGCAGAGAGAGAAAAAGGCATAATTTTTTTATCTTGAAAAGCAACGGTTGTCAGTCCTTCACCTTTTATATCGTAAGTTATATCAGGTTTTTTTAAATGACCACGAATCATAACCTGTCCTGTTACACTCCCTGCTGCTCCGAGATCGGATTTCCACAGATTGACTAAAGTAGCAGGAAGTGCATTCATTGTAAGTTGCAAATTCAGAGTATCTTGAATATTCCCTGCAAGGATGATGTTGCCTCCATTTATTGCAATTCCTAATTCATTGATTGTCATTCCATCTTTATCAAAAGCAATTATGGATGGCTTCGGCAATGTTGCATGAAAAGTATGTTGTTTTAAGTCCACAGTTTCAATTTGCACTTCTCGTTTTATACTGTCTGCAATTTCCTCAATCATTAAACGACCAGAAAACCGTGCATTGAGAGTATCATGCAACATCGCCTGGACAGTAAAAACCGTTTGTCCATTATTCCTATCAGCGTGAGCATTTAAACGATTGACCATTACCAAAGGTGTTTGAATATGTTCTGCATTGATAAATCCTTCAAACTGAGTCATGCCAAAAGGATCGAATATGTCAGCATCTATTGCCAATTTTTTTATTTTATTCTTGGCAAAACTCAAATGGTTAACAGATGCCTTCACATTGGTTGTTTGTCTGCCATTTCGTTCATCAAAAATAAAATCTCCTTTTACTTTTCCACTACCATCCTGCAAAAATAACGCTGAAAGCACTGAAATATCATCGGCATCAATATGCAACGCTCCTTTCACAAAACCTCCAAGTTGTTGAGAAAGATCACCGGTTATTTTTGCATTTCCCCCTCTAATATCGATATCTCTAAGTTTTCTCATCTTCTGAGAATTTTGAAAAGAAGCAGATAAATACAAAGGCTTTTTAGCAAAAGTTCCTTCACCTTTTACAACTCCTGTTAAAGAAGTAATCGGTGCTGTATTATCCATAAGTGCCTCTATGTTAAGTGTTGTGTTTTGAAGTTTCTTCCCCACAAAGAGTGCTTCAGTCACATGAGCACGTGTATTGAGTTTTATATGGCTATTGCGCCCCCTCGCCGTACCTTGAATTGTAAGTGCACCACTTATCTTCGGATCTAATTGAGCTAGATCAAATACTTGAGCAGATAAGTCCATTTTAGCACTTTCATCTGAAAAATAACCATCAGCCTTTATGTTTGCATATTGATTTTTCAAATTTAAATGACGCAAAATAAAACCCTTCGTATTTCGAGCAGCTTCACCTGAAAGAGTGATATTATTTTTGAATAAACGATCAAAAGGCTGCACACCTATTTGCATATTGTTAGCCATTCCTGATAATTTGAGATCAAAAATGCCACTCAATAAACCGATAGTTCCTTTGGCTTTAATATCTGCACTACCAGAGAACGATTGCTTACTGAATACTTCCAAAGGAGCTAATGTTTGAGCTTTTAAACCAAGATCGCCTTTAAAAATAAAATGCTCCATCGTCCCTTTTAACCAAGAAGAAAAACCCTGAGACGTCATACTAAAATCATGAATCAAAATTGGTTTTCTAGAAACAATATCCGTATCTAGATGCACATGAACCACTTGGCTTAAATTTTCTACTAATGACCCCTTAATCTTTTTAATCCCTTGAAGCTTACCATTAATCTGAATACCAACATGACGAGAAGCTGCATTATCAAGATTTTCACTCACTCCCCCCATATCAAAAATCGCATCATGAATATAAATATTTTTATTGCTTAAATGACGTACAAGGAGCTGCCCATTCCAAGATTGTTGCCCTTCACGACCATAGTCAATGTTCAAAGAAATATTCTTCGCATGCTTATGTGCCTCTGATACTGGTAAATGAACAAATCCTTTTTCTTTCTCAAGAGCCATTTTTCCATCAACAAAAAGCCGCCGCAAAAATCCATCAGCTGTTATTTCAGCATTGGCTAAAACATTCATTTCCTTGCTCTGAATAACCATCTGATCAAGATGCATCACACCTTCTCTTGTCCTTCTTGCTTGTGCTTTCAACGTTACATCAGACTCAAAGATGTCACGATATTGAGAAGGCATTAAAGGGTTCAGTTTGCCCACTAGTTTCGTAGACAAACTATGTCCTTCTGCAATATTTGCAAAAATAATATTGCCCTCTAAAACAGAAGAATGATCAGCCTCCAACGAAAGTCTAACAACCAAATCATCAAAAGTACCTTCACCTTTAATGGCGAGATTTAATGCTGGGTGTTTTTCAATGTTGAAAACATTCGCTAAAATGCCATTTTGTGGCTCATTAGCAGAAATATCAATTTTGGCTGTACGATTGCTATCAGATATCTTCGTTAGAATAGAAAAAGAACCAGGTGCATCTAAACGATGTGTCTCTATATCAACATTAAAATCACCACTATCTAAAGTGACATTGCCTTCTAAAGACATATCAGCAGAAAAACCAAAAAGATTCTGTTCAAACGTTATATGTTGAGCTGTAAGCGTATTGATAGAAAGAGCAAGCGGCAATTTTGGGAGAGAAAACTTACCCATCTCAAGGGAAGAAACAAGAGAAGAATTGCCTTGCGGTTTGCGTAAAAACGTAACTTGTTCTGCCGAAAGTTGATTAATATCCAGCCGCCCTCTCAGCAACGCTAGACGATTCCAATCCATTTTAGCATTGGTAATTTTAAGCCAAACTCCTTTTTTATCACTGATAGTAATAGCATCAATGGACGTTTGAGAAGACAGAGTCCCTTGCATATTGTGTAAACGAACTTGACAATTAGGTGCTGAAAGCTTGCGTTCAATTAAAGAAACAAACCATGAGTGATCATCTGTTTTCATCTCGTTAGAGAAAAGATTTCCTCCTCTTTGCGCAAAAACAAAACTCCCCACCACAAAACACAAAAATCCAAAGAAGAAAACTGATAAACGTACACCTTTTTTCATTAAAATGCTTGTCCTATACCCACATAAAAACCAATGCGAGGATCGCCCTGCTCTCTCTTTAAAGGAAAGGCTAAATCAACGCGTAAAGGACCAAGACCCGTCATATAACGACCTCCTATACCAGCTCCCCATTTAATTTTTTGAGAAAAATCAAAATTCGCCTTTTTCCCTGCGAGACCTCCATCAAGAAAACTGACAAATCCTATCTTATCATTTAAAGAAACACGCAATTCTGCCGATCCCTCAATAAGTGACCTTCCACCAACAATAGCATCATTTTCTGTTTTGATACCAATATTACGATAAGCATAACCACGAATAGAGCCTCCACCACCAGCAAAAAAAAGCGTATCCGCAGGAACCTGTGCTGTCTCATTCCCAAGAATGGTCCCAAGCTTTGCCCGCGCAGCAAAAACAAAACGACCACCTTCATCTAACGCCCAATAAGAACGACCTTCTGCCGTTATTTTTGTCACAAAATTGCTAAAACGCATTTCATAAAAAGGCTCAATCAGAACTTCACCATACAAACCTTTTGTTGCATTGAGCTTATTATTACGACTATCGTAAATCAAACCACTAGGAAACCCAATTGTTGTAAAATTACGGTTCCCAAAATAGATATCACGTGAATAACTATTCGAAACTTCTACAGCAGCCTGTCCCGATAGATTACCATTGAAAATATGCGTAATACCTAATTTCCCTTTTATCGCTTTTGTCGTATAATTTTCTAGAATATCTTGCTGTATTTTTAATTCTGATCTGAAGTCCGTATTAGGAGTAAATACACCAGGCTTTATAAATGTGCCACCCAAAAGATAATCAAAATTTTTAAAATTATATGACTGCTTTTTATCTCTACCAACACCACTTATTTTCGTCTCAACTTTAAGGACTTCTGCATGACCAAAAAGATTGTTATGCATCCAATAAGCCTCAAAACCAGCACCATCTAATGTTGAGTAGCCGCCACCTATACCAAAACGACGCGGTTTGCGTTCTTGTACAACAAGCGTAAGTGGTAAACGTCCATCAGGATTAATTGTATCAGCCTCACGTATATTGATAGCACGAAAAATACCAAGGCGCGCAAGACGCTCACTAGCCTTGGTTAATGCATCAGAATCGTATTGCTGTCCTGGTTTCAATCCTGTCATCCATGCGATATAAGCTGAATCTACACGTGGTTTATTACTGATATTGCGCACACTTAAAGGACCATAATAAGCCTTTTGTCCAGGATCAACAATAATCCGTCCTTCTACACGCAACGCAGCATGGTCAGCCACAATCTCTCTCTTTATAACTTTAGCTTTAGGATAACCTTGTTGGCGCCATCCTTCTACCGCCCATTTTTCTGCTTTCAAAATAGTTTCAGATTTGGCAATAGCTCCAACTTTATAGTCCAATTCTTCAATTGTGGGTATTTTATGCTTTTGATGTTTTGCAAACGGAGCAACTTTATCAATATTTGCAATACTAAAAACATATTGTGGACCAGCATTAATCGTAATAACAATATTAGATTGTGCTGGAAGTTGAGTTACCGGACTTAAATCAGCAACTTCTAAACCATTAATTTTAATACTAATAACACCACCGTAGCGTCCATCAGCATAAAGAGCAGAAAGAATTACCCGATAATCTGAACGCGCTTTGGCTAACAAACCAGAAGAACTAGCAGATGATTTTTCTTTATCAGCAACAAGAGAAGAGACAGATTTAACTATTTTTACACCTTCTAATGGTGCCCCTGGCGGAGCAACAACATCAACTTTATAAAATCGCTCTGTACTTTTGACATTATTTGAAGGAGAATTTGTTTTCTTTTGACCAAAAAGAGAGAGACCCAAAAAATCAAACGCCGCAAGTGGCTGTGGAAAAGCAAAAGCAAAACACAAGCCCATAAATACACAGCGCACAGTTCCTGATTTTAATAAAATTCTTGTCTGGTATACCATAAAATCAGATACCTTTAATACACTTTGCATCTACTACGCTTTAAATAATATACAAATAAGAAAGGTAAATATAATTACTTTGCATATTTTACACGTTTTATCACATCAAAGAACGCTCTGCGATACATAACGTAACCCACCCCTTATATCTTCACAAAATTCTGCACTGTTGCGTAACACGAACAGCCTCATTCCTTTTTCCTAACACATTTATTTAGCTTATTATAAATGTTTATAACTGTTTTATTGCACAACATATTATCATGGTTAAATTTGTACAAATGACTTACCATGAAAACGCTACAAAAACCTGCGTATGTATATAGATTTCTCCATAAAAAAAACCATAGAAATGCTTCTTGATTTTTATGTATAGATATGATTGTCTTTCCTAAATCTAAAGGGGGGAAACAACTCAATGATCGCACATATTACAACTGTTGCTTTTCGCGGTCTAGAAGCCGTTCCTGTCGATGTACAGGTTATGATTTCATCCGGTAAAATAGGAATGGCTATTGTTGGATTAGCCGATAAGGCAGTAGCAGAAAGCCGAGAACGTGTACAAGCAGCCCTCCATGCTTGTGGACTTTCTATGCCTACCAAACGAATTACGATTAATCTTGCACCAGCTGATTTACCTAAAGAGGGATCACATTATGATTTGCCAATTGCCGTAGGCTTAATGATTGCTATGGGAATCCTCCCTCCTGAAGTAGCACAAGACTATGTTATTTTAGGAGAATTATCATTGGATGGTTCACTTACCGCTGTTAATGGTGTTTTACCAGCCGCCATGACAGCTTTATCACTCGATAAAGGACTGATTTGTCCCTTTCAATGTGGACCTGAGGCAGCATGGGCAAATGCAGAAATAAATATTCTTGCCCCAGAGACTCTGCTCACTATAGTTAATCATTTTAAAGGGACGCAAATTCAAAAACGTCCACAACCGCGCCAATATACTATTGAAACTGAACTTCCAGATCTTTGCGAAATAAAAGGACAGAAAACAGCCAAACGTGCCTTAGAAGTTTGTGCTGCTGGACGCCATAACCTCTTGTTTGTAGGTCCTCCTGGTGCTGGAAAATCCATGTTAGCTCAACGCTTACCTTCCATTTTACCACCTCTTGATAGCCGTGAGCTTTTAGATGTCTGTCTGATTGCTTCTATTACAGGAGAAACGGTTCATAATAGTATTTCACTTCATTGCCCCTTTCGTTCCCCACATCATTCCGCTTCCATGGCCGCAATGATTGGTGGAGGACTTAAAGGACGACCGGGAGAGATCTCTCTTGCCCATAATGGTGTGTTATTTCTTGATGAATTGCCTGAATTTTCTCCGCAAGTTCTTGATTCTCTTCGTCAACCTTTAGAAAGTGGGGAATCGGTTATCGCTAGGGCTAATCATCATATCAGCTATCCTGCTCGCTTCCAACTCATTGCCGCAATGAATCCTTGCCGTTGTGGTATGGCAGGCGAAAAAGGCCATGTTTGCTCTAAAGGAATACGCTGTCAAATCGATTATCAGTCCCGTATTTCTGGTCCTCTGCTCGACCGAATTGATTTACGGATTGATGTCCCTGCTTTGACGGCTATGGACCTTATGCAACCAGAACAATCAGAAAAAAGCTGCGATGTTGCCAAACGCGTCGCACGGTGCCGTACCATTCAGTCTAAGCGTTTTAGAAAATTGGGATTTGATCATATTCGTACCAATGGCGATTGCCCTGCCAAAATTATAGAACAAATTGCCATTCCTGATAAAAGTGCAGCCATACTCTTACGCGATGTAAGTGAAAAAATGCACCTTTCCGCACGTGCTTATCATCGTATTCTCAAAGTTGCACGCACAATTGCTGATCTTGACGGATCAGATAATCTTGCACGCCAGCATCTCGCAGAAGCTATTTCCTATCGACTAGGTACAGAAAGATTAACAACCCTTAATTAAAAAACTATTCATCAATAAAAACTTATTGGAAAATAACGCAAATAAAGTTCTGTAAGTTTACCATCCTCTTCTAGAGATTTCAGCGCATAATTGAGTATATCAACCAATTTTTCATTCTTTTTTGTAACAGCAAGCTGCATTCCTTGCCCCAATAACTGTGGCGCCATATATGCCCCCCCAACAAAATGACAGCAATTCGCAGTTTTTGAATCGTTTAGCCATAAAGATAAAGCAAATCCATCATCAAAAATAAGATCAATTTTACGCTCCTGTAACGCTTTATAGAGCTCCGTCCTGTCTTTAAATTCTTGTCCTTTGGCTTCAGGAAAATAGTGATGAAAGAGATTTTCGTGAACACTTTTAGATAAAACACCACTGGTTAAATGTACCAATTGATCGCTTATTGGCTCGTCGAGATTTAAACGTCGAGTAGCAACAAATCGCGCTGGAAAACGCAAATATGGCTTTGTAAAAATAAGATCTTGCTGGGTTTTATTTGTTTTTTTTAAACCTGCAATAATGACTTCTGCACTACCATTTTTAACATGCTCTACAAGCTCTTTCCAAGGAACAACTTCTACTTCACAAAACTTCTCTAATTCTAATTTTGAGCAAATAGCACGCAATAAATCGATATTATAACCTGCAAGATGGCCCGTTTGATCAAGAAAATTAAAAGGAGGAAAATCAAAAGTTGTTACAAAACGCAAACGAACAATATCCGTTGTATCAGGTTGTATCAAATATTCATGCGAATCAAAAAAAGAAGGCAAGTTTCCAGTTATTTCAGCTTCTGCATAAGAGAAAAATAGAAAGCCCCCTGCTACAAATAAAATACGAATAAAAATATTGTATAAATTATTGAGTAAAAAGTACCGTAAACGCAATTGAAGTTGTTTTACACATATAGGTTTTCTTATTTTCAAAATCTCTCCCCCATTTTAAAGCTAAGATGTAACTCTTCTTAGCTATTATCTAATGCACTTCACCAAAATATCTGGCGCTTAATCAATAAAATTCTTGCACTTTTCTAAAACTGTTAAAAATTTTCATATATTTTTTTAAAATACATTGAAAATGCTTCTTAAAAAAAGTGCGTGAATAAGCCACACAATGGCGTTTTATTTTGAATAAGAAATGTAACCTCCATGGACAGGAATAATACAAACAAATATACACAATATTCTCACCTCAATTTAACATACAAAAAGTTAAAAAACTTAGAGAACGCGTAATATTAACTTCATTAAGATTGAAGATTGATTTATAGGTAAGAAAGTAAAAGTCTCGTTAGTGTAACATAAAGATGTACAACTAATTTTGAAATATTATGCATATGCAAAAATAGACAATAATATCACTCTTCACATAATTTTAAAATTTACGTTTAAAGTTTACGTAAAGCATAATTGACCTCGTCCCCAAATTTTAAAGGAAAAGGATTCGTACCAACGTTGTTCTGTAAACAGTCGGCTTCTCTCGATAAATTACGCTTTTAATTTCTTTAATCTTCCCATAGTGATTCACTTAGACTGAAGGCTTTCAAGCCCTGCCCTGAATATTCACCACGCACTGTAAAAATACTTAAATATACCAAAGAGGTGCTTACTTGTCTTATATTATCACCCTAAATGACGGTATTTTACTGTATAATGGTGTCATATCATTTCATCATTCTTTTCATTATATATCGACAGATATTGAATCTAGATCTGATATACGGTAAATGTTTAATGTGGTTATTCCATAAATAACTGATCAGAACATTGAGCTTTAAAAAAGCGGATAAAATATTGAAATTGAACACAGGAATGGACTAACTTATGAGTGATGAAATAACCTCACCGGCACAAAGCCATGACTATGATGCCGCTTCTATCAAAGTTCTCAAAGGTCTTGATGCTGTACGCAAACGTCCTGGGATGTATATCGGTGACACTGATGATGGATCGGGTTTACACCATATGGTCTATGAAGTTGTAGACAATGCTATCGATGAAGCTTTAGCCGGTCATGCTACTCTTGTAAACGTCACACTCCATGCTGATGGTTCTTGTTCTGTTCGTGATAATGGACGTGGAATTCCAACAGATATCCATCCAACAGAAGGTATTTCTGCCGCTGAAGTTATCATGACACAGCTTCATGCCGGCGGGAAATTTGATCAAAACTCTTATAAAGTTTCAGGTGGATTACACGGTGTTGGTGTCTCTGTTGTGAATGCACTCTCTGTTTGGCTTAAATTACAAATCAGACGGAATGGTAAAATTTATGAAATATCATTTACCCATGGGGTGGCCGATGCTCCATTAAAAGTTGTTGGAGATTGTGATCAAGAAAGTGGAACAGAAATTAGATTTTTACCAAGTTCTGAAACCTTTACTATGGTTGAGTTTGATTTTGAAACTTTAGAGCGTCGTTTACGGGAATTGGCCTTTCTAAATTCTGGGGTTCATATTCTTCTTGTTGACGAGCGTCATGCTGACATTCAATCAGTTGAATTGCATTATGAAGGCGGATTAATAGAGTTTGTTAAATATATTGATCAATCAAAAAAAGCGCTCCTAGACACGCCTATTTACATTGCAAGTGAAAAAGATGGTATGAGCGTTGATGTTGCCCTATGGTGGAATGATTCCTACCATGAAAAGGTCTTGTGTTTTACCAATAATATTCCTCAGCGTGACGGTGGAACCCATTTGATAGGTTTTAGAAGTGCTCTTACGCGACAAATTAATGGCTACGCTGAATCTTCAGGTATTGCCAAAAAAGAAAAAGTGAACCTAACTGGTGACGACTGCCGTGAAGGATTAACAGCTATTCTTTCTGTCAAAGTTCCTGATCCTAAATTTTCTTCACAAACAAAGGACAAATTGGTTTCTTCTGAAGTGCGCCCTATTGTTGAAAGTTTGGTCAATGAAGGGCTTTCGATATGGCTGGAAGAACATCCTAATGAAGCAAAGCTTCTCATTAGTAAAGTGGTAGAAGCTGCAACAGCACGTGAAGCAGCACGCAAAGCACGTGAACTCACAAGGCGAAAAGGAGCGCTTGATATCACTTCTCTACCAGGAAAGCTTGCCGATTGCCAAGAACGAGATCCTGCAAAATCAGAAATCTTTATTGTCGAGGGGGATTCGGCTGGCGGTTCAGCAAAAAGTGGGCGCTCACGTCAAAATCAAGCAATTTTACCCCTTCGTGGTAAAATCCTCAATGTTGAACGAGCACGTTTCGACCGCATGCTCTCATCTGATATGATTGGAACACTTATTACAGCTCTTGGAACTTCTATCGGTAAAGATGAATTTTCACCGGATAAATTACGTTATCATAAGATTATTATCATGACGGATGCGGACGTTGATGGAGCCCATATTCGTACTCTGCTGCTCACTTTCTTTTTTAGACAAATGCCCGAGTTGATTGAACGTGGACATCTTTATATTGCTCAGCCTCCTCTTTATAAAGTATCGCGTGGAAAATCTTCCCAATATATTAAAAATGAAGCAGCGTTTGAAGAATTCTTGATCGATACTGGATTAGAAGAAACAACACTTGAGCTTTCAACGGGAGAAGTTCGTGCAGGAGCTGATTTGTATCAACTCGCTAAAGATGCTCGTATATTACGTCAACTTTTAAATGGTCTTCATACCCGTTATGATCGCAATATTGTTGAGCAAGCAGCAATTGTTGGTGCTTTTAATCTCGAAGCCCTTGCAACACCAGAAAAAGCGCAAAAAATAGTAGATTCTGTAGCACACCGCCTTAATCTGATTGCTGATGATATGGAGCAAGGTTGGAGTGGACAATATACAGCAGATGGAAGTTTATGTTTTGAACGCATTTTGCGTGGCGTTAAAGATGTTATTACGCTCGATGCAGGACTTATAAACTCAACCGATGCACGTCAAATTGATCGCATTGCCCAAAATTTTATCGACATATATCATCCTCCTGTTCTTTTACGTCGCAAAGATAAAACAGAGCGTATTTTTGGTCCTATGAGCCTTTTAGAGAGCATTTTTACAAGCGGTAAAAAAGGTGTTACTCTTCAACGTTATAAAGGTCTTGGGGAAATGAATGCTGAACAACTTTGGGAAACAACTCTTGATCCCAATGCACGTTCTCTTTTACAAGTAAAAATTAATGATGCAACTGATGCAGATTCACTCTTTTCTCGTCTCATGGGTGATGAAGTTGAACCTAGACGTATTTTTATTCAAGACAATGCCTTAAGCGTTGCTAATCTTGATATCTAAAGGTACTCTTCTGTTTTTGGCTGTATAAACATCGCAGTTTTACACGTTATTTTTTCGTATTTGAACATTCCCTCTCTCTTTCATTTACGATAAAAGAAAAATAAGAAAGGTCATCCATATGACAGCTGAAACAGAACGTGTAGGAGCCAAAGGTGGCATGGAGCGCTCTTTTGGTTTTAAAAGAATTAATGAAACACAAAAACAATCCATGGTGGATGGTGTATTTCATTCTGTTGCTGAAAATTATGACAAGATGAATGATATCCTATCATTGGGGCTACATCGTGTGTGGAAAAATTCCATGATTGCATGGCTTTCCCCACCAGCACTTTCCCATTGGAAAGTTCTTGATGTTGCTGGCGGTACAGGTGATATTGCTTTTCGTATTCTTAATGCTTCACGCCAAAAAGCCCATGCTACAGTGCTTGATATTAATGGCTCAATGCTCAGCGTTGGTAAAAAACGCGCACAAAAAAATGGTCTTTCCCCTCTGATTGATTTTGTTGAAGCCAATGCAGAAAATCTACCTTTTGAAGATCAAAGCTTTGACGCTTACACGATTGCTTTTGGAATTCGCAATGTTCCTCATATTGATCAAGCTCTTAGAGAAGCTTTTCGTGTTTTAAAGCCCGGTGGACGTTTCTTATGTTTAGAATTTTCAAATGTTGAGATGCCTTGGTTGGATAAAATTTATGATCTTTGGTCTTTCCATGCTATCCCTAAGCTGGGTCAATTTATCGCAAATGATGGTGATGCTTATCGTTATTTGGTTGAATCTATCCGCAAATTTCCTAAGCAAGATGATTTTGCCCATATGATCAAGCATGCGGGGTTTTCGCGGGTATCGTACCGCAATCTCACCGGTGCGATTGCAGCGCTGCATTCAGGTTGGAAAATTTAAAAATGGTGCAAATTTCCCCTTACTTTCAATTGATGCGTGCAGGATGGGTTTTAACACGTGAAGGTGTTTTAAGTGCTCTTCCTCATGATGATCTTCAAGGATTTCCAGCACTATGTCATCGTATAGCGCGTGCATTAGCACGACGCAAAACAAAAAAGAAACAGCGATCTGAAAATATTTCATATGCCATTAATAAGCTTGGACCCTCTTACATAAAACTTGGTCAATTTCTTGCAACAAGGCCTGATATTGTCGGCCGTGATATTGCGGAAGATTTGTCACAACTACAAGATCGCGTCCAAACATTTTCTTGCACCGCCGCTATTGCTCAAATTGAAAGTTCTCTTGGTCGCTCTATTGATGATTTATTCGTAAATTTTTATCCCCCCATTGCCGCCGCTTCTATTGCTCAAGTTCATCCAGCTGAATACAGTGATGAAACTGGCCATAAGAAAAAATGTGCTGTAAAAGTTATTCGTCCCAATATCAGAGCACGTTTTTCTAAAGATCTTAGAGGATTCTATCTCATTGCTCATTTACAAGAGCGCTATATCCCTGCCTCTCGAAGGCTTCGTCCTGTTTGTGTAGTGGATACTTTAGCACAAACAACACGGCTTGAAATGGATTTACGCTTAGAAGCAGCAGCTATATCTGAAATGGCTGAAAATATTCAACATGATACAGGCTTTCGGGTTCCACGTATTGACTGGGAACGGACAGGACGTAATGTTCTTACAATGGAATGGATTGATGGTATAAGAATATCCGAAACTTCCAAACTCAAAGAAGCAGGATTTGATTTGAAGGCGCTCGCTATTACGCTTATTCAGTCTTTTCTTCGCCATACATTGCGTGATGGTTTTTTTCACGCCGATATGCATCCTGGTAATTTATTTGTAGATGAAAAAGGATGTATTGTCGCTGTTGATCTAGGCATTACAGGAAGGCTTGGCAAAAAAGAAAAGCATTTCCTTGCTGAAATTCTTTACGGCTTTATTACCCGCGATTACCATCGAGTTGCACGTGCCCATTTTGAGGCAGGCTATGTTCCTTCACACCATAATATTGAAAGCTTTGCGCAAGCCAACCGCGCTATTGGCGAACCAATTCACGGACAATCAGCACAAAGCATTTCCATGGCTAAATTGCTCACTTTATTGTTTGAAGTCACTGAATTATTTGACATGCAAACGCGACCTGAACTTTTATTGCTGCAAAAAACGATGGTTGTCGTGGAAGGTGTTGCCCGCACATTAGACCCCACTTTTAATATGTGGAAAGCTTCTGAACCCATTGTCAAAGAATGGATTGGTAAAAATTTAGGACCCGTAGGCATTGCAAAAGACTTTAGTGAAGGAGCACAAGCTCTCCTTTCACTGGCACGCAAAACACCACAATTGGTTCAAAATTTCCAACGAATAGAAGAAGATTTCAATCAAATGAGAAAAACAGGTTTTAATCTTTCTCCTGCTACCCTCAAACAACTTGCTGTGGAACAAAGTCATAGAAACCGTTATGGTCGTTATAGTCTTTTTATCATTGCACTTTGTTGCGCTTGTCTTACTTTTTACTTTTTTCATCTTTTCTAATCTCCTTAATATGCTAAAAATATCAACAATGAAATCATTGCAATCATTTTATTTCTTGGAGGTATTTTATGGCCAGTATTACCATTCGTAACCTGTCTCCTGAAACCAAAGAAGCTTTACGCATACGCGCCGCGCAAAATGGTATTTCTATGGAAGAAGAAGTCCGACGCCTTTTAAGCAATCCCATTCCTCTCACCACACAACCCCTTCATGCCAGTGCTGTTGAATTGCAATCATTGAAATCAAAATCACTTCTTCTTATTATTGGTGGAAGTATTGCATCCTATAAAGCCCTTGATTTGATTCGCCGTTTACAAGAACGTGGAGCACATTTAAAAGTTGTGATGACAAAAGCAGCGCAAAAATTTATTACGCCTTTAGCCGCTGAAGCTTTAAGCGGTGGTACTGTATATACTGATTTATTTTCACGCGAAGAAGAACATGATATCGGACATATCCGATTAGCACGTGATGCTGACCTGATTATTTTAGCTCCTGCTACAGCCAACCGCATTGCAAAAATAGCCCATGGCATAGGAGATGATCTGGCTGATTGTGTCCTTTTAGCAGCACGCTGTCCACTCTTGATTGCACCCGCCATGAATCCAGCCATGTGGGTGCATCCAGCAACTATTCGTAATGTTGCACAATTGCACGCAGATGGCGTTCATATCATCGGACCAGAAATCGGAAAGATGGCTGAACGTGACGAGATTGGATATGGACGTATGAGCGAACCTTTAACCATTGTCGCTGCTATAGAGAATCTTTTGAATGTGCATGAAAAACCTCTCTTTGGCCGCCATTTCATTGTTACCTCTGGCCCTACCCATGAACCAATTGATCCAGTACGTTATCTTGCTAATCGGTCCTCAGGTAAACAAGGTCATGCCATTGCAACCGCTCTTGCACATTTGGGTGCAAAAGTAACACTTATTTGTGGACCTGTTCATCTTGCAGACCCACAAGAAGTAAAAACAATTCATGTTGAAACAGCACAACAGATGTTAAAAGCCGTTCAAACCGCATTGCCTGCTGATGGTGCCATCTTTGTTGCCGCTGTTTGTGACTGGCGTAGTCAAACCCAATCTTTACACAAAATTAAAAAGGATGCTCATAAAACACCACCATCCCTTCACATGGTTGAAAATCCTGACATTTTAGCAACGATTGGACACGCTCCAAATCGCCCCTCATTGGTCATTGGTTTTGCTGCTGAAACATGCGATATTATTGCTAATGCGCAAAAGAAATGTGTTGAAAAAGGAGCTGATTTCATTCTTGCTAATGATATTTCTCTTCAAGTAGATGGTACAAGTGTCATGGGTTCTGATACAAATCAAGTTTATCTTGTGAGTAGAGAAAAAGTTGAACAATGGCAACATATGAGTAAACAACACGTAGCGCAAAAATTAGCAAACGTGATTGTATCGTTTTTTGCCCCCCAAACACCTACTCCTCATGAGGAAAATATACCCCATTTCAAATAATAACTCTTCAAACGCGTTGATATTAAAAAACCTATAAAATAGAACTGACGATAGGTGTCTATCTATCTCGATTAGTATATAATATTTTGATTTATAATGATAACCTAGCATTGTTCATATTATTAGAATCCCAGACATCGTAAGATTCTCTCATTTCCAATCTCTCTCATGTTGAATCAATAAAAATCATTTTCTTACACGTTGTAAACAAGGATAACTGTATGAATACAAAACGTTTAAGAAAGAACTAAAAACGCTTATAATGGACCGTCTCAAGAACCAAGAGCTTGTCTCAGACAACACTGAGGATGATGGTGCCAGCGTGCTCTTTTTATTAAGCGTAAAGTTAGTGATGCCCTATAAGTTTTATATTATTCACGAGAGCTTTACCCATAGACCATTCACAAACGCTGTTGCGAAATGGGTGTGATGAGCGTTGGGAAATGTTTTTTAAAAAATCCTATCTCACCCTAGCCTTCATAAAAGCAGGATCTATTGCACCACTGTCTCGCCAGCTTATAAAAAAACAAGCTATCATTCACTTTGCCTACCATCAATTTTGAGAAAGCTCTTGCACTGGATAAAATTTATAAAAAGCATTTTCTCTCTTCAATGTTTTTATCCCCATATTGGTCCTATTTATGATATACGAATAAATGATTTTGATTGTTTCATGATGAGAGCAGCTAATAAGAAAATATGGCAAATTTATTTGGAGCTCTTATTCACTATGAAAATAATGTATAAATCAATATATTATAATATCTCAATGCAATTTTAAGCATACTTCATGCTGACGCTCATAAAGAGTGTAGACAAAATTCATTGTACCACTGTCTATAAGTTTATGAAATTAACGCTTTTATTATTTTCCTCAATGATCAGTCTTTAAGATGAAATGTCTGTGTCCTCTCTCCAGAATACCAAGACCACAAAAACTAGAATTTTATCCATGATATCCTCACATTGTGATGTTTCATGAGAAGCATTTTTATTCCTTTATCGAAAGCTTTGTATCCATACATTGGTCTCGCCTATAATGTGCAAGTAAATAATTTTTTGATGTTGAATAGAGTCTTTGAAATTAAAGAATATTTCTATATTTTGGATTCTTATTCAAGTTGAAAATGATCAATTCTCTTCATAAATTAATGGTGTTATTACCTAAAAATTATTTGATACAATGCACCTCTTGTATGAAAAAATGCCTCAATGAATTCTTACTTTATTGCATTGATCGCTCTTAAAATTAAAAATCTCACCATTTTTAATCATTAGTGACATCTTTCTTTTTTCTCCCCAATAAACTGCTCTGCCATGGAATATGGACAGTAAATCATTGAAGCTTCTTTTCTTCCTTATTGCTATATCCCATGAATCATTCCATCGCCCAAAACAAGAATATCTTCAGAACGACTATGTTACCCTTATTCCATTAACCTCAATATTGTTTTGAATAGAATCGAGAATCAAAGGCATGCAGCCAAATGGTAGAAAATTACAAAACATTAGAGATGTTGAAAAATAAGTAAGGACGCAGATAAACAAACTTAAACAGCTCTACTAGATAAATGAAAGCAAAAAAATCCCCTCCCTAATAACTCTACTCCCTTAATTTTTTCTATATATCATATAAGCGCAATCATCTAAACTCTGTACAAAAATATTTAGAAAGTTCTTCTACAATAACTTCCTCTTAAATTCTTATTGGTTTTTAAAAGTCAAAACTTTTATTTATTCAAAATTTATTTTAAATGAAGAAACCTTAGCCGTTTTTTTATAATGTTATTGAAAATAGAGCTTGTAATTCAAAGAAAGAAAAAATCATACAATAAATATATTTCTTGTTTTTTTTGCTTCTTTCCTTAATTTACTAATCTATGATTTTTACTGCTGCCTATCGTGCTTTACAACGCCTTCTGACCTCGCAATACAGCATTATGATACTAAAAGCATTGGGTGTTACTTTTTTCGTGCTCGCCATTCTATGGTTATGTGTGCACCAACTTTTTGTGTCTTATTTTTGGCCTTGGATTGCTCAATTTCTTCCTGGACTCCCTAGTTGGGCGGGATGGATTGGTTTTAGCATGCTTATCATCTTTAATCTTGGGTTGGCTCTTTTATTGGCTTTTTTGATTGCACCCATCACAGCTATGATTGGTGGTTTTTTCATTGATTCTGCTGCTGAAATCATTGAAAAGGAGGATTATCCAAACGAGCCTATTGGACAAGCTCTGTCATTTAGGCGTTCTCTTATTATTTCCTTTAAATTTGTTATTTTAAGCCTTCTTGGGAATGGAATTGCTTTTATTTTATTCTTCATACCCGGGGTTAATTTGATTGCTTTTTATGTTATTAATGGTTATTTGCTTGGTCATGAATATTTCTTGTTTGCTGCTTACCGTTTTCGAACAGAGCAAAATGCGCGTGTTTTTTTACATACTCATTACACAACAGTTTTTGGCGCAGGATTATTGATAGCGATTTTTGTTTCGATTCCTATTATTAATCTAGCAACACCGCTTTTTGCCGCCGCCTTTATGACACATTTACACAAAATGCTTTCCCAAAAAACCATAGCACACATCACACAAAAATAATGCTCCTTAACTTTAAATCAAACAAAACTTGTGAGCCCCAAAAAGCATAATATAAAATTTTATGCTTTTCCTTTTATTAAGGCAATATATTGATTTATAATGATAATTTATCATTTTATGACATAAGTAAAAAAACTAAATATCATAAAGCTTTCTTATTTTAACCTATTCATGTTGAATCACTTAAAATCGTTTGTTGAAATGTCATAAACGGAGGCGGTCGTATGGATAAAAGAACTTTTAAAAAGATATAAAATACCTCTCATGCCCCCTCTCAATGCAAGAATTATTGTTACATTGGAACTGGAAAAGAGTATGATGGTGCCGCTTTGTACCTTAAGAGCATAATGTATTTTATACCCTTCATAGAGAAATGATTATTATACTCTTCATGGGTACCGTCATAAGAGAGTTTTGGGAATATTGAGACTGTTAAATCTAGCAACGCGTGAATACATAACAAGAACAATATTTTGTTTTTGACGTTCTATTTTATGTGAAAAGCGTGCACTTTGAAAGACCATTCTGAAAAAATATTGCTCTGGTGTTGGCGTTTCGCTAACATAACATTATCATAGTCATTATCTTTAATGAATGAGTGTGGCTTATATTATAAGGTTTCTTGATTTAAAAATTGTTGATATTAATGATTAACTGGATGTTCATTTTCATTAAAAGAAAATAAGGCGTTTGTTAATGAGCGCAAGGAGTGAGTTTTAATACAAAAATCAAAGAATAAAAACATGTCAGTTCTTAAAACTTCTGAGAAGTTTGTTATAGGAAATACTCTTCATGCATATGATTGTTGTAAAATTGGAAAAATTAAAAAACAGTGAGGTGAGAGCTATACGTATACTGATAAAAGTATTAAATAGACTCGTTTGGTCAGCCGGTAAAGCAAATGTGACTGCTTAAATTCTATATTCTTTCAAATCATGCAAAAGGTGTATAATATTTTAAAGGAAGGTTATAAAGATGAACTGGATTACAAATTATGTTCGCCCTAAAATTAATTCTATATTGGGACGCCGTGAAATTCCAGAAAATCTATGGATTAAAGATCCTACCAGTGGTGAAATGATCTTCCATAAAGATTTGGAAGCCAATCAATTTGTGGCTCCTAATTCTGGCTATCATATGCGTATCAGTGCCAAAAATCGTCTCATGCATTTTTTTGATGATGGTGTTTATACAGCTCTTGAAAATCCAAAAGTTGTGACAGACCCTTTAAAGTTTCGCGACGAAAAACGCTATATTGATCGGTTAAAAGAGTACCGTTCTAAACTCGGTGTTGAGGACAATATTTTGAGTGCACGCGGTACGATTGAGGGTTTGCCAATTATTGCAACCGTTCAAGATTTCGCCTTTATGGGGGGATCACTCGGTATGGCCTCAGGAGAAGCTATTATCAAAGCTTTTGATACTGCCATTGCCGAAAGATGCCCTTTGGTTCTTTTTACTGCTTCTGGCGGTGCACGCATGCAAGAAGGAACACTCTCATTGATGCAAATGCCCCGTACAACAGTAGCGATTGAAATGTTGAAAGAAGCAAAACTTCCCTATATTGTTGTGCTAACCAATCCAACCACTGGTGGTGTTACTGCTTCTTACGCCATGCTTGGTGATATTCACATTGCCGAACCTGGCGCTATGATTGGTTTTGCTGGTCCGCGTGTGATTCAACAAACGATACGCGAAACCCTACCAGAAGGTTTTCAAAGTAGTGAATATCTGCTTGAACATGGTATGATTGATATGGTTGTATCGCGTTTAGAAATGAAAACAACAATTGCGCGTATTTTACGCTTGATGATGAAACGCCCTGCTGTTTTTAACCCTTATGATCCATCCCCTACAGATTCTCAAACATCGCTTTCTAGGACAAAAGCAGCTTAAGTTTATGCAACAAAGTCAAATACAAAGGGTGGTGGATGATTTACTAAAAAATTATCCGAAAAAATTTGATCTTTCTTTAGAGCGTATTGTTCACCTTTTAGAGCGTCTTGGTAATCCACATTTAAAACTTGCACCTGTTATTCACATCGCTGGAACAAATGGCAAAGGATCTGCTTCAGCAATTTGCCGTGCTCTTTTGGAAAGTGCAGGATACCGCGTTCATGTTTATAGCTCGCCCCATCTCGTCAACTGGAATGAACGCTGCCGGTTAGGTCAAAAAGGAGGTGGTCAACTTGTTACAGAAAACCAATTGGCTGAGACAATCCATGAAATTATAAAAGTAAATCGTCAAGAGCCGATTACTATTTTTGAAATTTTTACAGCTGCTGCCTTTATGCTGTTTAGTATACATCCAGCTGATGTTGTTATTTTAGAAGTTGGATTGGGAGGACGTTTTGATGCTACCAATGTCGTTAACAAACCAGCTGTATCGCTTATTATGCCCATTGATTATGATCATGAGAGCTTTCTTGGAAATACAATTGCTCAAATCGCTTTTCAAAAAGGGGGGATTATAAAACCAAACGTTCCAGTGGTCATAGGAAAGCAAAATTATGAAGAAACTCTTGCTACTTTAATACCCCTTGCCGATAAAAATAAAGCATCTTATGCTCTCTTTGATCAAGATTATCAAAGCTATAAAGAACATGGACGTATGGTTTTTCAAAACCATCAAGGTCTCATGGATCTTCCTCTTCCTAACCTTATTGGAGACCACCAAATTGCTAATGCTGGTGCATCTCTTGAAGCAGTTTATCAAGCGGGTTTTCAACTTTCAGAACAAACCATAAATGACGCTTTGAAAAATATTTATTGGCCCGCACGAATGCAGCATCTTACCCAAGGACTTTTGGTTGATCAACTATCTCCTGATATTGATTTATGGTTAGATGGTGGTCACAATCCTGCTGCAGGAAAAGTTATTGCGGCAGAACTTACACAATGGAGAAAAAAAACAGATCGCCCCATTATTATGATTGCTGGCATGCTTAATACCAAAGATGCTGTCGGTTATTTTCGTCCTTTAGCTAACCTTGTCGATAAAGTATATACGATACCGCTGCTTGACAATAATGCCAGTCTCTCTCCAATAAACTTAGCTGAATCAGCCCAAAAAGCAGGAATCTTTGCTACTCCACAAGCACATCTACAAGATGCTTTGCATAAAATTAAAATGGAATATAAAGAGGCTATTGTCCTTATTAGTGGTTCTCTTTATCTTGCGGGTGATATTTTGCGTGACAATAAAACACCACCGTGCTAGATAATTAGCTATTTTTAAAGCTTTGAAAGATAGACCTTTTAATCATGCAACTTGATTGTGCACTTTATCAACATCCTAAACTCATTACTGTTTTTGGCGGATCTGGTTTTGTAGGACGACATGTCGTTGAAACTTTGACTAAGCGGGGATATCGCGTTCGCATCGCTGTTCGTTGTCCACAAAAAGCTTATTACATGCTCCAAATAGGAGAAGTAGGACAAACCCAAATGCTTAAAACAGATATCAAGCATCGTGCCTCTGTTGCACGCGCATTGCTTGGAGCTGATGCAGCAGTGTTTTTACCCGGTAGCTTAAAACAGGCAAATCAATCGAATTTTAAAAGCACACAAATTGATGGTGCTTACAATATTGCTGAATTAACAGTAGAAGCTGGTATTCCTCTTATCTATATGTCGACTCTTGTGGCTAGCGAGAACGCTGCATGTCTTTATGCACGTGTTAAGTTTATGGGTGAACAAATCATTCATAACAAGAATCCTCAAGCAATTATTATACGTCCATCCATTATCTTTGGACCAGAAGATTGTTTCTTTAACACCTTAGCAGATTTGTCACGTTTTTTACCAATTATGCCTCTTTTTGGAGGTGGACAAAGCAAATTGCAACCCGTGTATGTTGGTGACGTTGCTGAGTTTATCGCGCGTGCTTTAGATGGACAGGTAGCTTGGGGAAAAAAATATGATCTTGGTGGTCCCCAGATTATCACCCTCCAAAATGCTCTTGAAAATATACTTAAAATCATTCGTCGTAAAAAAACAATCCTATCTATGCCTCTTTCTGTCGGTCTATTGATTGGAGGAGTTTTAGGAACGATTGGTAAGTTGCCTCTTGTACCAACACTCGTAACAGCCAATCAAATACGCTTTTTGCAAACGGACAATATAGTTTCTCAAGAAGCTATTGAAAATGGATATACGCTAGAAGGAGTAGGAGTTACTCCTAGAGCAATGGCAGCATTCTTGCCAAGTTATCTCTGGCGATTTCGTCCACATGGTCAATTTTCCCAAAACTTACTCGTCTAGAATAAATTCTCCTAGAACCTAGTTAATTATTGGATTTGTGATTAATATCCTGTTGTTAACTGTTTTAAAGTCAGAGTGTTAAATTTAAATTAGAGTGATATTTTTGCATTTTTAATGCTCCATTTAGTATCACAAAACATGTTTCCTCGCACATCTATAGTATTTTTATAAAAACTGTTGGAAAAAAGAAAAAGCACCTCTTATAAACTGTCTTCATGTAAGAGCAGATGCAACATTGAAATCCAGAAGAGCCGATTCTGGATTAGATATTCATAAATATAAAGATGATAACCTATAATTCTGTATTATATTATTTTGCTAAAAAGCTTAATAATAAGATTAAAAAAGGTAACAATACCTTTTTCAATAATCGCATGAGTGATAAAGGATACTCTTTTTGATATTATCTCATAAAAAATCGATATAAAAATTATGACGCAATACATGATTTTTTATTATTTAAAAGATATTTCTTTAGAGATTTTTAAAAATTGTAAAGCTATTAAAAGAATAGAATTTTGTTTTTATCTTTATGTCTTTATATTTTTTAAATTAGCTTGTGTTTCAGTTTAGAGATTACTGAAAAGATATCAGTAATAATTATCTGCCCTACTCTGGCATATAATAAAGTTGGAGTTCCTTATAGGGCGTTTTTAATCATTTCAATATTTGTTTTAACTATGTAATTGCCTTAAAGTTAAATGTTAATTTATACATAACAGCCAAAGCATAAGTTTTATGAAGAAAACAACACCACACAAAACATACCAGCTATTATGAAGTGAGAAAATATTCCGGATTTTTCAGATGCTTTGCAAAAATAATGGCTATAACACATTTGAATTTATATTTTCTCATCCTTACAGGTGGTCGTATAAATTTTTTGCGTCATACTCGTAAAAATTAGATTGAAAGAAATTTACGACAATACTTGATAACACTTAACGCATAGAGTTTGTTAAATAAATAACTCTATAAAAATGAAAATGTCCTCGCTATGTTGGCATAGCTTTTTATCACTTACTCAGCAAAACGACATTAGGAACATCTTTTACTTTACATTAACGCATCTCATGGGTGTTTGTATGTGTCCTCTATGTCGTCTTCATAAAGATCAAATTGAGGATAATATATAAACACTTCTTGGTTAGAGAATATCAAAAGAAGATATAAGAGCATTACAGATTTTTGTGTACCTTTATTATGAAATAACTCACAAAATTATTGAACAAATCCATTATCTCTCTACAAAGTAATTATCTTCTTTTCTTACCAATTATGCGTTCCTTTAAAGAAATGACACGGATGTTTAATAGGAAAAAATTATACTTGAAGCATATTTCTATAACTTTTTCTCTTAATTGATGCTATTGATTAGCATTTCTTACATTTTGAAAACTAAAAATTTTTTGATATATTTTGTTTATATAACCAAACTTATCATGAAATCTCTTACCTTCTCAGTAACATCATTACTCAGATTCATAAATGCATATTTGTTGCACAAATTTATGGAGATTTTAAAAGAGCTTTTTCACATAAAGAAGTCCTCTTCTTGTCTTGCATTTTTTTTTAATTTCTCCTACCGTCTTGGAAAAACTTATCTTAAAGGAATGAAGAATGGCAGCTCAAGATTTTGTTGTCAAAGATATTGCACTTGCCGCTTATGGTCGTAAAGAACTTGACATTGCTGAAACTGAAATGCCCGGTTTGATGGCTTGTCGCAAGGAGTTTTCCTCCAGTCAGCCTTTGCGTGGAGCACGTATTTCTGGCTCATTGCATATGACAATTCAAACAGCTGTTTTAATTGAAACATTAAAAGCGATTGGCGCCAATATACGGTGGAGCTCTAGCAATATTTTTTCTACGCAAGATCATGCAGCAGCAGCTATTGCCGCAACTGGTATTCCTGTATTCGCCGTTAAAGGTGAAACATTGGAAGAATATTGGACTTATATAGATGCAATTTTCCAATGGCCTGATGGCAATCCTTCCAACATGATTTTAGATGATGGAGCTGACGCCACAAACTATATTTTAATGGGAAGTCATGCAGAACAAAATAAAGATATTCTCTCGCGTCCCAAAACAGAAGAAGAAGAAATTTTTTTCAAACAAATACAAAAGCGTATGGATGCAACGCCAGGTTTTTTTACCCGACAGCGCGCAGCAATTAAAGGTGTAAGCGAAGAAACTACAACAGGTGTAAACCGTCTTTATCAATTACAAAAAGAAGGGCTTCTGCCTTTTCCTGCAATTAATGTTAATGATAGCGTCACTAAATCAAAGTTTGATAATAAATATGGATGTAAAGAATCATTGGTCGATGGTATTCGACGTGGAACAGACGTAATGATCGCTGGTAAAACTGCCATTGTCTGTGGTTATGGTGATGTAGGAAAAGGTTCCGCGGCATCTCTTTCAGGTGCTGGGGCTCGTGTTAAAGTGACAGAAATTGACCCTATTTGCGCTCTTCAAGCAGCTATGGATGGCTATGAAGTTGTTAATTTGGATGATGCTGCTTCCAGTGCTGATATTATCATCACCACAACAGGCAATAAAGATGTTGTCCGTTTAGACCATATGCGACAAGTAAAGGATATGTGTATTCTTGGAAATATTGGTCATTTTGATAACGAAATCCAAGTCGCAGCCCTTAGAAATTTGCCATGGACAAATATTAAACCACAAGTTGATATGATTACCTTTCCCGATGGAAAACGCATTATTTTGCTCTCTGAAGGACGATTGTTAAACCTCGGCAATGCGACAGGGCATCCTTCTTTTGTCATGTCAGCTTCGTTTACCAATCAAGTTTTAGCGCAAATTGAACTTTTTACCCGTACAGAACACTATACAAATGAAGTCACTGTTTTGCCTAAACATCTTGATGAGAAAGTTGCACGCCTACATCTTGATCGGTTAGGAATAAAATTAACTGTTTTATCAGAAGAGCAAGCCGCTTATATTGGAGTCACACCACAAGGACCTTATAAACCAAACCATTACCGTTACTAAAATGCTTCCTTGGGTTTTAAAAAAGGGAAAGATATCGTGCTCAGCTTTGGTGACTATACCCCCAAAGAAAAAGCTCAGAAAATGATCCGAATCTATACGTATATATTTTGCCTTTTTTTCTTTTTTTCTCCTACATGCACTGTTGCTCAGTCATTGGAAGGTTATTTACCATTTTTTTTCACTTTGCCAAATGGTCCATGGCTGCTTGTAGCGCTATGTGGAGGAATTTCTTGCGCTTCACTTCTCGTATGCATAGCTGTTATCATGCGTGCAAAAAAAACTGCACAGAAGCCTTTGAAGATAATTCAGGCAGATTTTTCTGAAAAACTTAAATATTATGAATGGCTTCTGGAAGAAACTGAGCAATTCCTTCTTATTTGGGAAAATCCAACAACCTTACCCCATGTCGTTGGTGCTCTTTCTGCATTGCAAAAAATAGGAATCGATCAGAAAGATTTTCAGCGTTTTGAGCTCTGGGTTGAAGAAAACTCTCTGCGAGAACTTGATTATGCATTGACTCAACTCCGTTGTAAATGTCACCCTTTTGAACTTTCTATCACCACCACAAACAATGTGCTGCTGCAAGTTACAGGGGTCATCGCAGGAACAGTTGCCATTGCTCGTTTTCAAGATATTTCAAAACAACAAAGTGAAAACGCTCGTTTACAGAAAGATATCGCCCGCCTTCTTACTGAACTGAGAATGCAGCGCAATCTTCTTGATCTTATTCAAGAGCCCGTATGGATAAAAGATTGTGAAGGAAAAGTTTGTTTTGTCAACCGTGCCTTTAGAGAGATGACAAACTTTCGTGAAGGCAGTGATGAAGTGAGGGATCTTTTCAATGAAAACACACAACGCAAAACAAATGAAACAGAAACAATTTTTCAAGAACACGTTCACACAGTTATTGATGGAGAACGACACCATTTTCATCTCACACGGATTACAACGGCCGAAGGGATGGCAGCTTTTGCACGTGATGACAGCGCCTATGAAAATCTTGCCCATGAATTAAGATATGTTCTTCAAAGCCATTGTGAAACACTTGACCAAATTTCAACAGCTGTAGCCATTTTTGATACAAACCAAAAATTAAAATTCTGCAATCACGCTTTTAAAATTTTATGGCCGTTGGAGAGTTCCTTTTTAGAAAGTGAACCAAGCCATACATTGTTTCTTGAACGTTTACGTGAAAAGGGTCTCATTGCTGAACACCCTGATTGGCGCACGTGGAAAGAAGAACTTTTTAAAGCCTATCGACAAACAGAATCAAACCAACAAATTTGGAATCTTCCAGATGGGCGTACGGTGCGTGTTGTCTCAAACCCTCATCCACAAGGAGGTGTCACTTGGCTTTACGAAAACCTTACAGAAAAAATTGATCTTGAACGCCGTTATAATACACTTATTAAAATACAAGGTGAAACACTTGATAAACTTTCTGAAGGCGTAGTCGTTTTTGGTACTGATGGACGCCTTCGTTTATCTAATCCTGCCTTGTCGAAATTGTGGTCGCTTCCTTATAATTTACTGGTAGAAGGGACCCATATTACGCAGTTAGAAAGCCATTGTTCAACCTTAACCTTGGGACAAGAATGGAATCAATTTACCAAATTTATTACTGGTTTTGCTGAAAAACGTGAAACATATTCTGGTCGTATAGATCTTAAAAATGATATGATTATTGATTATACTCTGGTCCCTCTTCCCGATGGACAAACGATGCTTACTTTTGTGAATGTTACGGATACTGTCCATGTTGCGCGTGCTCTTCAAGAAAAAAATGAAGCATTAGAAAGTGCTGATCGTTTGCGTAATGAATTTGTCCAACATGTTTCCTATGAATTGCGTACACCTCTCACCAATATTATTGGATTTTCTGATATTTTACGTGATCAAATTTTCGGCTCTATCAATGAACGTCAACAAGAATATCTTGGACATATTCATTCAGAATCAGGAACTCTTTTAAATATTGTTAACGATATTCTTGATCTTGCCACCCTTGATGCAGGCATTATGACGTTGGACATAAAATCGGTTAACATTGCCGATGCTATGATACAAGCGGTAGCACGTGTAGAAGATCGTCTTAATGGACGTCATATTACGCTTTTACAACAAATTTCTCCTTCCTTAAACTCTATTTCTGCTGATGAAAAACGTTTGCATCAAATTTTTGTGAATGTTCTGAGTAATGCTATTAATTTTGCAACGGAGGCGAGTACTATTGAATTTTGCGTCGATGAACAAGATGATAGTATTGTCTTTAGCGTTCACAATGAGGGCTCTGATATTCCTAAAGACATTCTTGATCGTGTTTTTAAACGTTTTTCTTCTCATTCACACCATGGTGGGCGTGCGGGAGCAGGTCTTGGCCTTTCCCTTGTAAAAAGTTTCGTTGAACTACACGGTGGACATGTTGAAATTCTTACCGGTTCTGGAAAAGGAACAACAGTTAAATGTTTTTTCCCACTCTCCAAAGGAGATAAGATTTTTTAATTTTAGCCTTTATTATAATAAAAATTTTTCATCCATCTCATGGAACTCTTAATGAATTTTAGTTTTTTTCTTGAAAATGAAGAGGCAACAAAGCTTTTTGCACAAAATTTAGCCCTTTCTTTAAAGCCGGGAGATCTTATAACACTGCAAGGAGATCTTGGAACCGGAAAATCAACCATTGCACGTACAATCATCCAAACACTTGCAAACGATAACACTATAGATGTTCCAAGCCCTACTTTTACTCTTATGCAAAGCTATCAGCTTCCACAGTTTGAAATTATTCATGCTGATCTTTATCGCCTTTCTATGGAAGAAGAAATTGATGAATTAGGGCTTTATGAAGCATGCGAGAACAATATTTTACTTGTTGAATGGCCAGAAAGAAATGTAGCCCTTTTAGAGCTTGCCACTTTCGCGCTTACCTTACAATATGAAGTTCATGGGCGCCATGTAACACTTAGATCAGCACCACATTCCATTAAACGTTTGCAACAGGCTTTTGCAATTCATACATTTAAAAAAACATAGACGGGATCATGGATATCATCATTTTTTAGTTTGTGATGCCTCAGTACCTATGAAATTTGAGATGATGAATAAAATAAAGAAGCCCTGCTGGATGCAACAACCATGAAGATGAAACAAAACACTGATACTTTTATAAAAATAGCACAATTCGCAGAGAGCATCAGTTAATTGGTAGGAATTAATCCGTTTCTTTTAAAGATTGTTTTTTTAAAAAACTCTTTTGATTTTAGAGAAACGTGTAAGAAAATTTTATATCAAGGTGATCATTTTCTCAGAAGAGCATTAACTTACCAATCGTGAATTGCTTTCTTCTTTCTCCTTAAAAATTGTAAACTTTAGAAAAGTAATTTGTAAAATTTTTGCTTAAAATCTCCTTCTGTTATTGCCAAACACTCCAAGCAGAAACCTCTTTATTGCTAGAGTGGTATTTGCTTTTTTATGTATTGTCCCCCCTATCTCGATAGCCTTATCCAAAAAAAATATCCGTCACCTAATATTTGTTGGCGCGCACATAAATAAGGAATTGCCTACATTGTTCATACAGGACAATTTTTTGATAAAAAATGATCTATTGAATCACGTATAACAGTGTGGATTCTTAAAATCATTTGATTCAATTGAATTGCTCTTACAATGTATTACAGAAAAGAATGTTTAAAAAAAATCAAAAGGAGAGACTAAAATTTCTCTCCTTTATCGTTACTGTGTATGGCATTAACTAAGGCCATTTTTTATCCACTCAGAAAGACGTCCTTTAGGGGCAGCGCCAATCATATTCGATGAAACATTTCCATTTTTAAACATTAATAATGTAGGGATAGAGCGCACTCCATATTGGGTAGCAAGTTCCGGATTTTCATCAATATTCACTTTGGCAATTTTAACTTGATTTTGCATTTCTATTGAAATTTCATCCAAAATTGGAGCAATCATTTTGCAAGGACCACACCATTCTGCCCAAAAATCAACCACAACAGGGGTGGAAGAGGTTAAAACTTCACTTTCGAAATTGTCCTTATCAATTTTTATACATGTCATTAATTTATCCTTTATATTCACTTCTATACATTGGTATGGTAACAATTCATATCAAGTTATTGCAAAGATAAATTATTAAGAGACTCTTTTACACCTGAGATTATGCATTATGTTTATTGGCGATTTTATGAAAGTAAAAAAGCCTTAAAATGCTTTGAAGGGAAAAAACAACTTATAAAGCAATTTCACCAAGAAATGCCTCGAGTTTTTCTGGAGAAAGTTTGAAAATTTTGGCTTCTTTACTGTAGATAAGCAGAGCTTGAACATCTTTATCAGGATGAATGGATTGCAACAATTTTCGGTAAAGAGCCATTTGCAACCAATGATGAGAAGCAATAGCTGCTTCATTTTCTGGTGGGATTCCCGTTTTAAAATCGGCAAAGATAATGCTGTTTTGCGTGATGTAGAGACGGTCAATTTGACCAGAGATTGCTTGTTCTTTTCCACGAATTTTTACAATGCCCATCAAGGAAACCTCAGCACGTGAATGCTCAGAAAAAAGGGGTTTGAGATAAACATGATCTAATATTTTCCAAATATGGCAAAGAGCATCTTCTCTTTGGCTCTCATGCCAATGAGAGGCTTTGATATTGAGATAGTTTCGAGCATAATCTCGACGTTTTTGTGGGGGACAATCGGGTAAATATTGTAACAATCGGTGAATGAGATTACCATATTCAATGGAAAAAGCTCTGTTTGTGTTCGTTTCTCCTAAAACAGGTGAAATAGTAAATTGTTTTGGACTTGAGGAAGGTTCTGTATCAGCTTCAATAGAAAGGCTCGCTACTGAGGGTTTTAACGGTTTTGGGAGAATTGGTTCTGCTGGTACTTTATGAGAGAAAAAAGCAGGCAAAGGCGGTAAAGTTTGGCATTCAGAACAGGCGATTTCGGAGATTATAGAAGTAGAAGAAGGCGGTGTAATGCAATAACGCCAAGCTGCAATATCTTCCGCAGGGCCTTTTATAGAAACCGCATGAGGTTCAAGAGCTTTTTTTACCAGTTGTAACCATGTATGAGATGGCGTTTTCTGACTTTTATATCCACAAATAAACAAGCGATCTTCAGCGCGTGTCATTCCTACATAAAGAAGGCGCCTATATTCTTCTTCTGCACGCTCTTTTAAATGTGAAATTGCTTGTTTAGAAAGTTTTGTATCAAACTTTTCATTGGGGCGCCAAATAAAAGCTTGTTGTCCATTCACTTGTGCCTTATCTAAAGGAACTTTAAGCAAGTGAGGGGCATGCTGAGGATGCCAAATCGCACTACCGGGATCAACTAAAAACACAACAGCAGCCTCTAGTCCTTTTGCGGCGTGAACAGTCATAATACGAATTTCTTCATTATTTTGTTCAAACTCACGTTTAATTTCTGGTTCGCTTGCACTTAATGTTTCTAAAAAAGCTTGTAATCCTGGTAATCCGGTCTTTTGAATAGTGAGCGTATAATCCATAAAAGCATCGAGCACGTCATTTGCTTCAGATCCTAAACGAGACAGAATTTTTTGTCTTCCCTTATCATTATTCAGAATATGGCTATAGAATTCAAAAACCGGTATTTGATCTACTAAAGTACGATAATGGTTCAGCTTTTCAAAAGCATCTTTAAAAGATACCCGCGATGATGTATGCGTACACAAACTTTGCCAAAGAGAGCCAGTGCGGTGTGCGGCAAGCAGATAGAGTTCCTCTTCACTAAGAGCAAAAAGGGGACTTTTTAAAACACAAGCAAGAGAAAGATCATCTTGTGGCTGCAAAACAAAACGCGCAAGTGCCATTAAATCACGGATACTAATATGTTTAGTAAGTTGTAAACGGTCAGCCCCTGCTACAGGAATATTGCGGTGTTTAAAAGCACGAGAAAGCGCTGAGACAAATTGATCCCGCTTACGGACCAAAATCATAATATCACTTGCTCGTATTAAGCGCCCTTTTGCTAGAAGCATTTCGCCTCTTTGTAACCAATTAGCAATAGTTTCAGCAATTTTTTCTGCTAAACGGACTTCAGGTGTATCTAAATGATCAACGCTTAAATGCCAATCCTGAGGAAATTCACTCGTTTCTTTAGAAACAGCATCCCATATAACAACTTCACCCGGACTATGAACACGAATAGCTTCATGCACTGTTTTTGTATTTTCTGCCGAAAGCCCTTTATAATTTTCTGGTGTTTCAAAAACAAGATCAACGCTTTTAAGAACATCTGCTGTAGAGCGAAAAGAGTAATGCAATTGTATTTTTTCAAATTGCTGATTTGTTTGCTGCACTTTTTTTTGAATAATTCGTCCATTTGCAGCAAAATTTTCTGGAGCAGCGCCTTGAAAAGAATAAATAGATTGCTTTTCATCTCCAACAGCAAAAAGAGTACGTATATTTGTTCGTTGGCTATAACCTGAGAAAAACTCTTGTACCAACAATTGAATAATTTGCCATTGCTCGGGGTTGGTATCTTGTGCTTCATCAAGTAGAATGTGATCAAGCCCACGATCAAGTTTATAATGCACCCATTGACTTGCACCTTTGCGCTGTAACAAATGAAGCGTACGCTCAATAAGGTCGTCAAAGTCTAAGAAGCTATTAGCCTTTTTTAGATTCGTATATATTTTGAGATAAACGGCACAGAGCTGAAAAGCAGCCATATTGAGGGTCGCAACTTTTGCGCATTGATATTTCTCTAAAAGAATAGAAAGCTCGCTTTGTTTATCTTCAAGCATTTGTTGAATAAAAGGCCAAATTTCGTCTGATTTTTTACGAGATAAATTTGAGAAATTCCGTGGCTCACCTTTTGTTGTAAAATAAATATCAGAAATACTATTGAGAATATTTGTCTCATCATGTACCTCTTCTAATTGGGAAAGTTTTGCCACCATATCCTTGAAGCTTTGACTGCCATTGGTTTCACAATGGTTAAGAGCATAAAGGGGAAGGCGCGCAATCTGTTGCATTTGTTCCAATAGGTATTGGGTTGTTTCATCGGGCGCTAAGTTAAAAAGCGCACGCAATTTTTCTTCTCCATTCTCAGATAGAAGGGAAGATAAAAAATCAGACAATTTATGTTGCTTTTCCGTTGCTTCATAGAGCAATTGGTTAAAAGTATGTTCACTGATAAATTTAAGTAACTGTTGTAAAGCGGGTTGCACATCATGACGCGCTAAAAGTTGACGACGCGATTCTTGTATTAATTTTTTTCGACTGATATCATCGGGAAGTTCAAAATGCCCTGCAATATTGGCTTCTAACATAAATTGATGCAAAAGAGATTCACAAAAAGCATGAATCGTTTGGATTTTTAAGCCACCAGGTGTTTCGAGAGCACGCGCGAAGAGTTGTCGTGCATAAGTTAATTTTTGCGCATTGACGGGTTTATTTTCAAACCGTGTTAAGGTTTCTTGCAGCTGTGCATCATCGAGTTCATTCCAACTGGAAAGCGTGCGAAAAATACGTGATTGCATAACAGCAGCAGCAGCTCTTGTATAAGTAAGGCATAAAATACGTGCTGGAGGTGTACCGTTTAAAAGCAAACGGATAACACGTTCACTTAAAACATGCGTTTTTCCAGATCCAGCATTTGCAGAAACCCACACGTTTTTTTGGGGATGTGTTGCCATTTCTTGTGCATCAAGAGCGACTTCAGGAATAGAAAAAAAAGTCATGATTGTTCTTCTTTATGAAGACCACTTGACCATTCCCACAACCGCGCCAAATGGTCGTAATCACCTTCATATCGTTTTGACATAGGAACGGCATGTGAAAGATAGCCTTGTTGTGGATTTTGATAATAAGTTATGAGTGTGATAAGATTTTTCCACGCAATTTCACCAAGCTTAACAGCATCTAAGTGAGTTTTTCCTTCTTTTTTCTTTAAAAGAATTGATTGGGATTTAATTTCACCTTTTCCGTTAAGGGGAATGTAAAATAAATTTGAGGGGGTAAAATCTTGAAAATCTGGGAATGCCCCTTCCATCAGCAAAGCTGTTTCTAAAGCCAATTGCGGAAATAATAATTCGCGAACCTGTTTTGATGAAGGAGGCGTTCCAGTTTTAAAATCTAAAATTTCAACCGTTTTATCTGGCAAAATATCAAGACGATCCACACGTCCGGAAAGGGTTACCCCTGTTCCCCCTATAGGGATTTTTTGTGATACCACTTCTGGATATCGTTCTCGCGGTCCTAAACTTTGTTCCCATTGAATAAGGCGTGGAGCAAGATTTTCAAAGCTATTCCACCAAATGACTTCAATATCGGATGGAAAATTGAATTTATCAAATTCTTTACGTCCAATAGCGAGTAACACATCTAATGTATTTGCAGCATTCGGATCTTTTATTTTTGTGCAAAAATCTGCAAGAATAGCATGATAAAGTGTTCCACGTTCAGAAGCACTAGGGTCATGAATAAGAGCTTTAAGAGGTTTGAGCCGTAAGACTTTTTTTGCATAAATAGCATAAGGGTCATACCGCAATGTTTCTATTTCAGTAACTGAAAAATGACGTGGACGCATATCAAGAGGTGGTACAGGGCAGGGACGTTTCACCTCAGAAATCATGCTTGTATGATCAAGCATCTTTGCCCAATGAAGGAGTATTTCACCTCGTTCACGGATTTGTTTCCAAACCTGTTTTCCTACAACTGTTTCTATGCGTTGTAGCCAACGTGAAGGAATGGAAGGGGTATGATTAACGCGCAATGCGCGACTCATCACCACTTTATCCATTCCCATCGCCCATTGAAAATCATGCGCGGAAAAACCAATACGCTGCTCTGGTGGTTCCAAAGTTAACATCATTTTCATCGGTCGCGATAAAAAAGCATCGTTTCGGGTTGATATCGGCCATGATCCTTCATTAAGACCGCCGATAACCACTGTATCAACCGTTTGTAAACGTGATTCCAAAGTACCCCAGATGAATAAACGTGGATGTCCTCCAGGAGAAGGTGTAACGGAACGCATTGCGATCAATGCAGAAAACATAGCAGGCCATTCACAAAGATGAAATGTTAATCCTGATTGATCACTGACCAATTCACGCAAAAAATTTGATAAGGCTTGTCCTGCTTCGTGTTGATAGAGATGTGCAAGAGAGTTATCCTCATCGCGACCAAAATTTTCAAAAACCTCAACAGTTGCTATTGCGGCTTCGCTGATAGTGCATTCTTTCTCTTTTTTCATAAGAGATGTTAAAGGTTCAACAGCTTTCTTCAAAAGATGACAGAGGAGATGTGCTTCTTCACATTTCTGTTGATCAAGGGCTTTTATTTCAGAACGATCATGGAAATATGTTTCAATCCATTTTTCAAGAAACTGATCACATTCGCAAAGATTGATGTGCCCTGTGTTCCCCCTAAGAACAAAAAGTTCAAAATTTTCTGCCATTTCCCGTAAACGATGGCGGTTTTGTTGGAGTGCTGTAAGGGGATGTTTAAGGAGAGAAAGAAAAGCTATGGAATCATCAGGTTGCAACACATTTTCTAAAATAAGTCGCAAAAGCGTTACAGGCAATGTTTGTGCAAGTGGTATACCTCCAGAATCATTTGCTTCAATTCCAAATCGCTGTAATTCCGCGGAAACACGACGTGCTAAATTACGATCATTTGTAATAAGAGCTGCGGTTTTTTGGGGTTTTTCAATAGCTTTGCGTAAAGCAACAGCAATAGCAAGAGCTTCTTCACGTTCGTTTATAGCTTCAATAAATGACCAGTCTGCACAAAGATTCTCATAATCATCGCGGTCAATTTGTATCCATTTATCTGTTGTAGAAGCTGGTCGGAGTGCTTCCGATAAAAGAGCCATTCGCCTTTTCTTTGTGCTACTCTGTTGGCCAATCTCGCAAACATGACGACGTTGAAACTCCATGAGAGAAAGAAGTTTTTTTAAATGATATTGAGGATGACTAAAAACATTTTCTGCATGATTAAAAAAATCACAAGCTGTTTTTTCTTTATTGCTTGTGCTTAGTGCATTCCATTGTTCTTCATCCATATGGAGATCAAGTCCAGGAAGAACAACAGCCCCTTTTGGCAGAGAAGCTATAACCTTTAAAAGATGAGAAACAGCGGGAATAGAACCTGATACACCAGCTGCAATGATAGGTTTATCAGGCTGTATACGTCGTAAAGTCTCTGCACGCATTGTGAGTGCTTGATTACGCCATTCAGCGGGATTACTTCGTTGTCTTTCTGTCAAGATTTGTGGCCAATTTTGCGTAACAATAGTCAGAAAATCGAGCGTTATCTGCCACCATTCAGCGACCATGTCAGGTGCAATATCTTTAAGTTTCGACCAATCTGCTCCTTCTGTTTCAATTTCATCCATCAAATGTGCTAAATCTTGAGCAAGCCAAATTGCATCAGCACTATGAGCTGGAATAAGCACATCTTCTGTACCAAACATGGCACGCAGATGCGCAGGCAAATTTTCACGCCATGGACGAATAAGGCGCGCTAAAAGCAGTAGGCGTTCACTTTCACCAATGGGCGGATTTAAAGCGCTAGTATGATTTTCAACAAAAAGAAAACTGTCTTCATCTACATCTCCTAGAGCACGAATAGTTGGCAAAAAGGTTGATTGTGTATCACTTCTTTCAACAAAAGCTAAACGCAAAGCGCGCGCAGCACGACGTGTCGGAACATAAATAAGGCTATCAGCAAGAGCAGTTTGAATATCTCCATTGGGAGCGAAATTATCAATAAGGGTACCAGAGAGCAGTGCATCAACAAAGTGAGGCAAAAAAGCCGTTCCAGAAGATATAGAAAAGACACGTGGCTTATAAGTCATATGATCTCATATTGGGAATAACAAATTTCATCTTATTGATTATTTGCTTTATTTTGACTGTATACAATTTTCATACAAGAAAAAACTGAAAAGCTCTATTTATACAGGAGATTTTTAGCTGACATTCAAAATACTTAAATATATAACCTTGGCTTAAGCTATTGTGAAAAAATATATCAAAATTTTAAAAGACGTTACAATTACAAATATATTATAACTTATTGAATATTATAAATAAATTTACTTCTCTCTTTATATAACACAATCTGAAAGTGTTTTTTACATATTCCTTTTGTTTTCAGAAAAAAATAACAATATTCAGATCCCTAACTCAATATGAAAAATCATTATCAACCAAATTGTTACATAAAAAATTCTTCTTTACATTAAGAGCTTACTTGATAATCTTTAAAAGTAGAAAATTTTATCTTAGGAGCTCTTTCTGCTTCATAATTTAATGAAAAATGGTTCTCCGCTAAAAAAACTGGATCACCTTCTAAATCATACGCAAGAGCAGAGCGATGATTGTTGAGAAACTTTTGCAACTCATCTTTGCTCTGCGCTGAAATCCAACGGCATAAATTAAAGCGTGCAGACTCAAAATTCACTGGCAAAGAATATTCTATTTTTAATCGCTCTTTTAAAACATCAATTTGCAAAGCACCAATAACACCAATGAGAGAAGGCGACCCATCATCAGGAATAAACAATTGCACAACCCCTTCTTCAGCCATTTGTTGCAAAGCTTCTTTGAGCTTTTTTGCTTTCATTGGATCGCCCAAACAAACACGACGCAAAATCTCTGGTGCAAAATTGGGTACTCCCTTAAAAAGAATATCTTCTCCTTCAGTCAAAGTATCGCCAATACGCAATGTTCCATGATTAGGAATCCCTACGATATCACCAGCATAGGCTTGATCAGCAATTTGGCGCGAACGCGCAAAGAAAAATTGTGGAGCCGAAAGTGTCATCGGTTTTCCTGTTCTGACCAATTTTGTCTTCATACCACGTTCAAGTGTTCCCGAACATACCCGAAAAAATGCAATACGATCACGATGATTAGGATCCATATTCGCTTGAATTTTAAAAACAAATCCCGTCATTTTAGGTTCAGTTGCTATGATATTGCGCTGATCTGCACTTTGATCACGGGGACTTTGACCAAAATCAATAAGCGCATTGATCAAATCACGAACACCAAAATTTCGTAAAGCTGAACCAAAATAAACCGGTGTCATATGACCTTCACGGAAAGCTTGAAGATCAAAATTCTTGCAAACACTTTGAGCGAGTTCTACTCCTTCAAGAAAAGTGGAACGTTGATACTCTGGAAGTAAATGGACAACCTCACTGGGATTTGAAACGATCCGCTGTGTTATCTCATCATCTTTTTGGCGAAAACGGTTATGATGGAGATCAAAAGTCCCAACAAAATCTTTACCCGTCCCAATGGGCCATGTTATGGGTGCGGTATCAAGCGCAAGTTTTTCCTCAATTTCATCTAAAAGCTCTATAGGATCACGCGCCTCACGATCCATTTTATTGATAAAAGTAACAATAGGAATATCCCGCATCCGACACACTTCAAACAGTTTTAATGTTCTAGGCTCAATCCCGCGGGCCCCATCCAATACCATGATAGCACTATCAACCGCTGTAAGCGTGCGATAAGTATCGTCTGCAAAATCTTCATGGCCTGGGGTATCTAGGAGATTAAAAATATGATTTTCATATTCAAACGTCATCACAGAAGTCACAACGGAAATACCACGATCACGCTCAATATTCATCCAGTCAGAACGAGTTTGAATACGATCTTTTTTGGCTTTTACTTCTCCTGCAAGTTGAATAGCACCACCAAACAATAAAAGCTTTTCCGTCAATGTTGTTTTCCCAGCATCTGGGTGAGCAATAATTGCAAATGTACGGCGCCGCTTTACTTCCTGTACTCTTCGTTCCATTATTCCTCCATAGGTCGTGCAAGTGCTTCAGCAATCAGTGCACGCATTTCATTAATCCCATAAAGCGCTATAAATGATCCCCATCGTGGACCTCGCTCTTGTCCTAAAAGGACCTCATACAACATTTGAAAAAAAACATTGGAAACACCAGGCCCACCTTCAGGGCTTTTTTTGCTATGATCTTGATAGCGTTCCGTTAACCGCGCAACATCAAGAAGTGTATTTTGTAGTGTGTTGCCATCAACAGTTTCAGGCAAATTGGCTAATTTTGCATCAATTTGTGCTAATGTTGCTCGTTCGCTGTCATCTGGTATACGAAATTTTTTGTTTGGTTTAACAAAAACATCAAAATATTTAATGGCAAATTTCACCAATTGATCAAGTTCTGGACAAGTTTGCGCATTTGCCCCCTTAGCGTAACGAGAAATAAAACCCCAAAGAACCCCTGCATTCTCTGCATTTGAAGCACTTACCAAATTTAAAAGCATCGCAAAAGGTACAGGTAAATCAACCTGCGGTGGACAACCATTATGAATATGCCATACAGGATTACTAAGCCGTTCTTGCCAACTTTGACGACCATAGGCAGAAAGATGCGCATAATATTCATCCACAGCTTTGGGAATAACATCAAAATAAAGCCGTTTTGCTGTCTTGGGCTTTGAAAACATATAAAGCCCTAAGCTCTCTGTTGGAGCATATGTAAGCCATTCATCAATGGTTAAGCCATTTCCCTTGGATTTGGAAATTTTTTGCCCTTTATCATCTAAAAAGAGTTCATAGTTAAATCCCTCTGGAGGCTTTCCACCCAATACTTTACAAATTTTAGAAGAAAGATTTGTGGAATCGATAAGATCTTTTCCTGCCATTTCATAATCAATGCCAAGCGCTGCCCAACGCATAGCCCAATCGACCTTCCACTGACACTTAACTTTGCCCCCCGTAACCTCTGTTTCTATGGTTTCTCCTGTTTCAGGTTCAATATAAGTAACTGTCCCTTTTTCAACATTACGCGCAATCATCGGTACCTGTAATACTTTTCCAGAAAAGGGAGAAATCGGTAGAAAGAGTGAATAGGTCGCTTGCCGTTCTTCACCTAATGTTGGTAAAATAATTGCCATCACCTTGTCATAACAAGCAAGGATTCTTAAAAGTGTTTCATCAAAACGACCAGAATTGTAATAATCCGTAGCACTTGCAAATTCATAATCAAAACCAAAACGATCAAGAAAAGCCCGTAACCGTGCATTATTTGCCGCTCCAAAAGAAGGATAATCATCTCCAAAAGGATCAGGTACACGGCTCAACGGTTGACCAAGATAATGTTCCATCCTCTCGCGATCAGGCACATTCTCAGGAACCTTGCGCAAACCATCCATATCATCAGAAAAACAAAGTAATTTTGTTTTTACTTTATTCTCTGTGAGAATATGAAATGCATGACGCACCATGGTTGTACGTGCAACTTCCCCAAAAGTTCCAATATGCGGTAAACCAGAAGGTCCATAACCGGTCTCAAATATTACACTGTCTGGATAACCCGTCTTTTCATACCGTTTGATAATCTTACGTGCTTCTTCAAATGGCCAAGTTCTCGATTGAGCAGCCGCATCCTTTAATTCAGGCGTAAGGCTAAGGGCATCACACTGATTACGCATCATTATTTATCCTAAAAATTATAATCTTTCAAAATAGGGTGTATGGTTCTTGAATTTATTCGTCAATAATAGCAAGCAAAAAGATGTAAATTTCTTTATACTTTTAAGTCACAATACAAAAACCACCCTCGTTATAAACATATTTTGTTCTGATAAAAATCAAAAACATTGAACGTTATAAAGCAAAATTGTCTTGTTTTGATTATCAGAGCCTTCATTGCTATTATTATCATGGGTTTTGCTTATTATATTTATTAGCGCAGAAGATAAGCTTCTAGTATTGAACGAAAGAACGGTAAAAACCAACAGAAAAATGTTTAAACTAGGCATTTCATACAAAAGCACTAATCCACATTACACTTGTCACCGTAACTTTCTATTTCTTTTCTTTATCACCTTGATGACGCCTTGCTAATGTACGTAAACGTAGGGCATTTAATTTAATAAAACCAGTTGCATCTCTTTGATCATAAGCACCTTGATCATCCTCGAAAGTTACCAATTCACTTGAATAAAGTGATTTTTTGCTTTGGCGCCCTTCAACAATCACGTTCCCTTTATAGAGCTTTAACGTGACTTCACCTTCAACATGTTCTTGAGATAAATCAATCGCTGCTTGCAACATCTTACGTTCGGGAGAAAACCAAAAGCCATAATAAATGAGTTCTGCATAACGTGGCATCAATTCATCTTTCAAATGCGCTGCACCACGATCTAGTGTTAAAGATTCTATTGCTCTATGAGCTGTTAAAAGAATGGTCCCTCCTGGTGTTTCATAAATACCCCGCGATTTCATACCTACAAAACGATTTTCTACCAAATCCAACCGACCAATACCATTATCCCGCCCATAATGATTTAGTTCTGCAAGTAAAGTTGCAGGAGATAAATTTTTTCCATTGATTGAAACTGCATCGCCTTTTTTAAAGCCAAGAGTGATTCTGGTTGCTTCATCTGGAGCATCTTCCACCGAAAGAGTACGCATATGGACATATTCAGGAGCAGGAAGGGCTGGATTTTCTAAAATCTTTCCTTCTGATGAAGAATGTAATAAATTTGCATCCACTGAAAAAGGTGCTTCGCCTTGCTTATCTTTTTCTACAGGAATTTGATGCATACGCGCAAATTCAAACAGATCTGTCCGACTCTTAAAATCCCAATCACGCCACGGAGCAATAATCTTTATATTAGGATTAAGTGCATAAGCAGAAAGTTCAAAGCGTACCTGATCATTGCCTTTGCCCGTTGCTCCATGAGCAATGGCATCTGCCCCTGTTTCCTTAGCAATTTCAATAAGACGTTTTGAAATAAGTGGACGTGCAATTGATGTTCCTAAAAGATAAGTCCCTTCATAAACGGTATTGGCTCGAAACATCGGAAAAACAAAATCACGCACAAATTCTTCACGCAAATCTTCAATGTAGATTTCTTTAACACCTAGCATTTCAGCTTTACGACGAGCAAGCTCTAATTCTTCTCCCTGCCCCAAATCTGCTGTAAAAGTCACAACTTCAACGCCTAGCGCACTTTGTAACCATTTGAGAATAATTGACGTATCCAATCCCCCCGAATAAGCCAAAACAACTTTTCTAATACTTTGCCACTTTTTCATTATAAAGCTCTATACGAATTGTTCTTTTTTTCTAAAAAATTAAAACGACACAAGAAATATAAAAATAAATTCTCTTTAAACAACATTAAAAAGACTCAAAAAGCATAAATAAAGACGCCTCAAAGTATAAATAATGAACATTACTTAAAAATAAGAGGAGATCGACGTGTCATTTCTACCGGAGTGGTCTATTGTTGTACAGTTTGCTTTAGCATCGTTGATTTTAGCACTTATTCCAGGACCTGATATGATGCTTTCTGTAGGACGAACCATTACACAAAGCAAAAAAGCTGGAATTATGTGCGCCTTGGGAAGTGCAACAGGATTTGCCATTCAGGTTACAGCTGTAGCACTTGGTTTATCAGCGCTTATTTTTGCTGCGCCACACGCTTTTGTTTTTCTGAAAATTGTTGGCGCCTTTTATCTTTTATGGTTTGCCTTTCAAGCGTTATGGAGAAACTCAACACTTTCCTTTGAACCAACATTTTCTAAACCTCAAAGCTCTAAACGTAACTATCTTGCTGGTATTGGAATTAATCTTCTCAATCCTAAAGTCATACTCTTTAACGCGACATTCTTACCACAGTTTATCAATGCGAATGATCCTATGGCAACACAAAAGCTACTCTTTTTAGGACTCTCTTATATTCCTATTTCTTTCCCCATTACAATTGCAATCGTTTTTACAGCGCATAAACTTACCAAAATCCTTAAACAGAACCCTCTTTATCTTCGCTTTCTCGACTGGCTTATTGCAGGTATTTTTACCAGCTTTGCCCTCCATCTTCTTATCGTTACAAAAAATTGATTTATAAGGTGTAATTTATCGTTTTTAATTTAAATGATAACTCTATATATTTGTGCAACTCTATTATTTTAAATCTGTTTATGTTGAATTAAACAATAGCTTTCCCTTGTACATCACAAGAAAAGCTAAAAATAGAATGCAGCCACCAACTTACAGCTTTATTAAAGTATCATATATTTCACAGAGGATTTTGTATTATACTTTTCGCAGGCATTGTCGTGAGATGGGGAGTACATTAAAAAATATTTTTTTAAAAACATTTTAATGGACAACACAATGGAATTTATATTTTAGACACGGGAATTTATATTTTAGACACGCCGTTTTATGTATAAACCGTGATCTTGTTAAAAAATGTAACAAACAAAAACATGAGGCATTGTATATTTCCACTCTTTAAAAGATATTACCGTCAATGCTTTTAAAAACCATAAAGCCGAATTAGAGAGTATGATAATAAGGTGCAAATTCTTTACGCCCCCCCCCTAAAACTTCATATTTCCTCTAAAATAGGCTGCCTCTTTATTTCAGAGATTCCGCAAACAGACTATATACAATATCTTTCTTTCTATTTAGCATATAAAGTTGAAACTGTTTGTCTAGAATTTATCCAATCTTAATCTCTATCTCACATATGCTATCGCACGAGGTTTGGATATTAATTTACAAACAAAAAAGCACAGACTTTATATCGCTTCGCTATATAGCTGAAAATTGCATTAACTAATGACCAACAGCATTTTCAAGTCGTAAACGTTCAGATTTCCGTAAGCGCTCTGAAGCCGATTTAAGCTGTCCACATGCAGCTAAAATATCGCGTCCACGCGGTATCCGAATAGGAGAAGCATAACCCGCTCGATTAACGACATCAGCAAAACGCTCGATTTGATCCCAATCAGAACACTGATAGTTACTCCCTGGCCACGGATTAAAAGGAATTAAATTGATCTTAGCAGGAATCCCTTTCAATAGCTGAATCAATCGCTTTGCATCATCTAAACTATCATTGATATCTTTTAGCATAACATATTCAAATGTGATTCGCTTTGCATTAGAAAGACCAGGATAATTACGGCAAGCATCCATTAGTAAAGCAAGCGGATATTTTTTATTAATGGGAACAAGCATATCCCTTAATGTATCGTGTACTGCGTGGAGTGAAATCGCCAACATAACACCAATTTCTTCTCCGGTTCGGACAATTCCAGGAACAACCCCACTGGTTGAAAGCGTAATCCGACGTTTTGATAAAGAAAGTCCATCGCCATCAGAAGCAATCAATAAAGCTTTTTTAACAGCTTCAAAATTATAAAGAGGTTCTCCCATTCCCATCATAACAATATTGGTAATTTTGCGCCCTTCAATGGGAACAATTGCTCCATCAGGAGTATTCTTATCAGGAAAATCACCCAAACAATCACGTGCAACCAATAACTGTGCCAAAATTTCTTCTGCAGTCAGATTGCGAACAAGCATCTGTGTTCCCGTATGGCAAAAGGAGCAGGTTAACGTACACCCTACTTGCGATGAAAGACATAAAGTACCACGCCCTTCCTCAGGAATATAAACCGTTTCAATCTCAACAGGCCTTCCAGCTCCACGTGCAGGAAAACGTAAGAGCCATTTACGTGTACCATCTTTTGATATTTGTTCTCCAACAATTTCTGGGCGCGCAATGGAAAAATGACACTTAAGTGTTTCTTGCATTGCTTTAGAAATATTCAGCATTTCATCAAAATTTGAAACACCACGTACATAAAGCCAATGCCAAAGCTGGCGTACACGCATACGTGTTTGACGCTCTGGTACACCAACGGTCTTTAATGCCTGCACCATTTCATCTTGCGATAAACCAATTAAAGAAAGCTTTGAACTCTCCTTCACGACCACATTATCTGTTTTTCGTGCTGAACATGAACCAACTGGTCTAAGGTCATAGGAAATGGCCATTGCTTTCCAATTTACATTACTATTTTAGAGTTATCGAAACCTTAATGGCACTTTTGAACTGCATTTAATGCAGCAGTAACCCCTTTTAAGGAATAAGTATAAGTGGTATGCGTTCCTCGTTTTGATATCGCTTTCACTGTCATATCGCTTCCAGCACGCATAGCAGAAACAAGCTGCTTTTCTAGCTCTGATGACGCCAACCAAGCTGAGGAATCTTTCGTGAAAAAATCAAAGTCCTTACCTCCAATGGTCACTGTCACTCTAGACCCTTCTTGAAGCGTATAACCAGCCATGAACTGCGGTTCAAACGAAATAGGAGAATGAGAACGCTTGGTAACCAAGAAAAAGTTATCACCATGATTAACTGTCGTTGGAAGAGCCTTCAAAGGTACCGATAACACATAGCAAATCGTATTTTTGGGCGATTTATAAGAATAGGCTCCCCACGCTTCAAATTGATTTAAACGGCTTGGCGTTTGTGCATATGCCACTCCCGCTGTAACAAGAACCATTACAGATGCAGCAATAACAGTCTTTTCAAACATCTTCATTTAGCTCACTTCTTTAGTCTCTAACAAGATTTCTTCATTGGAAAAGTTCAATAAAAACTCCTCGATATTCATGTGTTATTGTCCTAATTCCTTCAATAAGCGAAATATTTTCACACTAATCAAAATAGATTTATACGTTTCATTGTGACCTTTTAATCGTTACCAAAACATAAACTTCTTATTCAATAACCACATTAAAAAATAACATCTTCATTTTACGCTACTTATTTCGTTTTTGTATAAAAAACGATCTCTTTAAGCTATAGAACTTCAAAACGAGATAAAAATATACCATCACTCTGTTAAGAAATAAACCATACTCTTTATATCACAAGCATTATATCACAAGCAATCTGATGCAAAATTTTGAAAATACACCCCGAACTCCCCGCAAAAAAGCTTAATCGCCTTACGAATATCACTTCTCGACTTTATGCATTCAATACATTTATGTTCACAAAATACTCCACCTTTTACTCATTATAGTGCATTCATATTTCGTATTCAATATCGTCCCGATAACACTTTTTCTCAATCTTCAAAATACCTTGTAAAAATAATAAAATATTATCAAGATATTAATAATAAAACATAAAGAATTTAGATTCTATATTAATAATCACATACAACTTTGTTTCTTTTGATCTTATTTCCCTATATATTTCATCTCCAATTATTAATTTCTAAAATGGTTTTAATCGCTTATAATAGCTTAATCGTATTATTTTAATGTATTAGACGATATTTTTCTTTCTGTTATAAAAAACTTCTTAAGAACTCTTTTGGAAAGTCTCCTTATCTTATTTCTAAGTAAATTTATAAAAAGAAATTTAAAACTTTTTTCTATAGCAGTTCTAACATTACCGTTTTTAAAACAATATTTTAATCAATTAAAGTGGATCTGAATAAAGCTTCCCATGTACAAAGCTCTTTCACTCAACCCAAAGCTATAATTTTCATTCTTACCGTGCAAAATTATTGTTTAGTATGAGCTGGCATCTAAACCATATCTATTAAAATAGTTGATCTCTCTCCTCTCTCATACAAAGGACGCAATATCCCTTATTTCAGCTTGAACCTTAATAATATTATCCATAGATACTCAAAATTAACTTACGAAAAAATTCAATGCACAAATAAACTTTCCCGCTGATTTCTTCCCCGCCCTCAAAGGACGAAAATTCTTAATCCAATTTGGCTTATGAACAGTTTAGATTCTTAGTCGAGCGCAGCTCCTCTTGTTTTTCCACTCATGAAATTAAGTTAACTCAAGGTTCTACAAGCAAGTCCTGCTTTAAGAATATTTACCACACATTCTAAAAGCACTTAGTATATTAAAGAAACTTACATACTTTACTTTACCACATCTGAAATGATCGTGTTTTTACAGTATAATAGGATAAAAGAATCCACGAACATAATGATTAGATGCTTTAATATACGAGAACAAGAAAGGACAAGCCCTCCGTTTTTGTTGCTTGCTTTTTAAAAAGAAGATTCACTTAGAAGTGATTTTCTTAAATCTCATGACATAACCTTTTGTTATTAGTCTTAAGATGCAAATTATATTATTTCCTACACTCTGTAGCGCATACCTCGCAACTTACACGCTCATAATACCTTTTAAGCTGCATTTGATTCTGAAGTTTGAATCAATAAAGCATAAAGCGCATTGGCATTATGCGTATTGCGCAATTTTTGCACAACATCAGCGTGACGCAAAACACGCGCAATTTGCGATAAAGCTTTTAAGTGATCTGCACCAGCATTTTCAGGTGCTAAAAGGAGAAAAACGAGATCTATAGGTTCATCATCGAGAGCTTCAAAATCAACAGGGTTTTCAAGACGTGCAAATATACCAATAATACGATTAATATCTGGCAATTTCCCATGAGGAATCGCAATACCACCACCCAGACCCGTTGAACCAAGCTTCTCGCGTTGCAAAACAACATCAAAAATCACATGCTCACTAAGACCTGTCAGCTGAGACGCTTTTTCGGCTAAAATTTGCAGAACCTGTTTTTTTGAATTAGCCTTAAGGGTCGGAATGATTGCTTCTGGTGCTATTAACTCACTCAAATTCATCCTTTAATTTTCCTCTTACACGCTCAAATGCTCAATCAATAAACCTATAAACGGTATAGATACTTAAAGTTCTTTCACTTTCATGCATCATTGCATGTGTTTTTATTTTTCAATTTATAATGGGTGATGATTTAATACATGTCATATCACTTTTAACACAACAATAAATAATATTTAGCTCCTCATTAACAGCATGAGAAAAAAAAGAAATAAAATTGCTCATAAAATTAATTTCCTTAAGACACTAGAAAAGGTCATTATTGATAAAATTTATTAGACTTATCACAAGAGTTAATGCACAATTCCCAATTAAATTTTTTCTTTCTTTTAAAACGAGCTCTTAATAACATGGGAAACATACTGAGCGAAATAGACCTTTACTTTATACAATTACGGTATAGCTTGAACACTGCCTTATGACAACAATCTAAAGGCTTCTAGAAAATTAATGACTGTTTTAAAAGATTTATAGATCTATTCTGATATCTACAGACGAGCTCCTATTTTGAAATATGCCATACAAACCAATAAAACACGACAATCCCTCTTGAATAACCGCAATATATAATTGGTGCTCCCATCAAAATACCCAAAACAGCATTATCGATATGTTATTTGATTCGACAGAAAAAAATATGGTGAATATCTCTTACCTTTCAATAACACATACATTTATTTACAGCCTCATTTATCACTCATTATCAAGTTAATCTAGTGATATCTTTTCTACGATACAATCATGCGTAATCTAAACCAATAAAGCAACAAATTCACCTTATAGTGATGAAGCTTTCTGCACCACTCCATAAAAACATTTTAAGATTATAGTCATAAAAGAAGTTTTGGCATAAATAAGGAGATTTTCAGTAATTAATAATGTTCGGTTAAACTTAAATGGAAACTCGTGAAAATTGTAAAATCAAAGAGAAAACTGATTTCCCAAATAAATTCTGCGTACATCAACGTTGTTGATAATATCATTAGGACAACCGTGAACTAACACCTTACCTGTGTGAATAATATAAGCGCGGTCGACAAGTCCTAATGTCTCACGCACATTATGATCCGTTATTAAAACACCAATGCCACGCCTCGTTAAATGACGAATAAGTTGTTGAATATCGAAAATAGCGATAGGATCAATTCCTGCAAATGGTTCATCAAGTAACATAAAATTGGGACGAGACGCTAAAGCGCGCGCAATTTCAAGTCGCCGACGCTCACCCCCAGATAAAGAAAGTGCAGGCATTTTACGTAAATGATCAATTTTAAATTCATGTAAAAGGCTATCTAACTCTTCACGTTGTTTAAGGCGATCTTTTTCAACAACCTCTAAAACAGCTTTAATATTATTTTCTACTGAAAGTCCACGAAAAATAGAGGCCTCCTGCGGAAGATATCCAATACCTAAACGTGCACGTCGATACATCGGAAAATGTGTAATATCAAATCCATCAATCTTAATGGAGCCTCCATCAGATTTTATGAGCCCCATAACCATATAAAAACAAGTTGTTTTACCAGCCCCATTGGGCCCTAAAATACCAACAGCTTCTCCTGTACGAATGCCAAAAGAAACACCATTAACAGTTCGTCTTCCTCTATAAACTTTAACTAAATGACTGGCAATCAAGGTCCCCTTTAAGCGCTTTTTTGAAGCTTCACTTGCAAGGTCATACCTATCAGTCTGTTTTTTTCTTTTGATTCCAAACATGAAATCTTAATGGCCATTCTTTTGATTTTGTTTAAAAATAATAGAAACACGGCCTTTTTTCTCAGGCGTCTCACAACCTTCTAAAAAAGCCTTTCCGCTTTCCATATTTGCCGTTAATTTGCACCCCGTTGCCACATTATCACCATCAGTTAACACAACATGCTTCCCAGTCAAACTCATCATTTTTGACTTTCCATCAAAAACGCCTTTATCACCTGTAGCAATTTGCGTAGCAATTTTTATATAGACCTTTCCTAAAGCTTCCATTTTTTTTATGCTTGACGAACCCAATAAAGAAACAGGTGATGCCTTTGTATATTCTTTGTTTCTATCCGTTTTTTTATAGGCTTTATCGTAGTAAACAACTAATTTTGCCGCTCGTAAAAGACGTTCACCTTGCACTACTGAAACATCACCCTGAAAAAGCGCTATCCCCTCTTTATCACGTATTTCTAAAGAATCTGCATGAAGTTCTACTGGTTCTTTGTCGCTTGATAGACTTATTCCCAAATGAGTCCCTTCAGCATATCCTAAAACCATCCCTCCTTCTAACATTCCCATGCTAAAAGCTAATGCCATACCTATCCATCTTTTGTATGATCTCATGATTTCAATTCTTCATGTTTATATACACATACTTTTCTTTACAAATATCCACTTTAAAGATTCGTATTGATATTCCGTCATTGCTTTTGAAGCACTAAATGCACACCACCATGAAAATACATGTTTTTTCCTTTTTCTCGAATTTGCAAAGCATTTGCTGCAAGATGCAAACCAGCTCGCTGAATATTAACACGTTGATCTGTTTTTAACTGCCCCTCAGATAAATTAATACTAGCGGATATAAATTGTGCTATCATCCCATCATTTGTTGTAACAGTGAATGGCTTATCCAACTGTAAAAAACCATTAATATTATCGTAAACTCCCCCTTGTGCTGCGAGAAAAACCTGTCTTTGTTGGCCCATAGACGCTTTAGCCGTAATGTTTTGCAACCTAATTATTCCAGAGTGTGTATGATCTTGAAATGCCTTTTCTGCTTTAAGCCAATAAGGTTCATGAGCACGCGTATACCCTTCTAATTTTGGATTGAGTATCGTCAAATTCATCACTTCACTCTCTTCGCTATTCAAAGGCATAGAATTAGAAGTAACAGGAACTGAGAAAAACGTAAACCAGCAAAAAACCAACGCTGAAACCAACGCTAAGAAAGGTAAAAAAATTTTTAATATGCTAATGCGACGCGAATGACGGGATGCTTTTTTAAAAACATCTCCAAAAGATGATCGCGTAGAAAAGACTTCATAAGGTTTGTGTACGAACATATTCTCCTAATCTCTTAAATGTTCCGCATTTTTAATCTGTATAACCTTTATAAGAGGTATTTTAAAATTTTGTTTCTTGCAATTTGTTTTTTCTTTGTTTTATTTTGCTTTTATCCGCTTATATATTGTAATATGCATGGAGTGCACAATTATAAAAAAGTTTTTTGTGTGAAAGTGAGGCTATTGTGGTTAAATCAGAGCTTGTGCAAATTATTGCTCGTCATAACCCGCATCTTTTTCAAAGAGATGTGGAAAATATTGTGAACGCTATTTTTGAGGAAATTTCAACAGCACTTGCAAATGGCAATCGCGTTGAACTTCGTGGATTTGGAGCTTTTTCTGTAAAGAGCCGTTCAGCTCGTAATGGACGTAATCCACGAACAGGTGAAGCCGTTACTGTTGATGAAAAATGGATTCCCTTTTTTAAAACTGGCAAGGATTTACGTGACCGTCTTAATCAATGAGAAACTTATGATTATTAAACGTATTCTTCTAACAAGTATCAGTGTGATTCTCACAGCGTTTTTGATTGTTTTTATCGTAGCTAATCGTCAAATGGTTCCGTTAAACCTTGATCCTTTTCGAGCAAATTCTGAAAGTTTTACTTATCATGCTCCCCTCTTTATATGGCTCTTTATTTTCTTTGGTTTTGGTATCTTATTAGGAAATCTGATCCGTTGGTTTTCCTATCACAAATGTAAAAAAGCTCTCAAAAAAAGTAAAGCCGAGATCGAGAAATTGAAAACGACTATATCAAATCTGGTGTAATGGTATTTTAATGAAATCTTTTTCTCTCTGTATTTTATATTAATACGGAGTTTAAAAGTGCTCTTTTTCTTTTTTTTATACATGTTTTAATTGACGTTAGCTTTTTTGTACTTTTACGAAACATTTAAGAGCTTTATAATATAATTTTTATACCTCATAACCATGATACAAAACATGCCTGCACAATGCTTTCAATCCTCCCACACTAATCAGTATCCGCAGGAAAAGTTGCCTCTTATTTTAGAAACAGCCATAAGTGAAAATTATGCCCTTATTGATTCTGGTCATGGACAAAAATTAGAACGTTATGGAGCTTACCGCATTATTCGACCAGAAGGTCAAGCGCTATGGAAACCCGCTTTATCACAGAAACAATGGGCAGATGTGGATGCTATTTTCACGGGAAACCGTGATGAAGAAGGGGTTGGTCGTTGGCATTTTCCTAAAAAGCCACTTAATGAGACATGGCCACTTTCTTGGAATGGACTGTCTTTTCTAGGCCGTTTTACTTCTTTTCGTCACGTGGGGGTTTTTCCTGAACAAGATGCCCATTGGCGCTCTATAGAAGAACAAATTTTTAAAGCCGCACGTCCTATAAAATTGTTGAATCTTTTTGGCTATACAGGTGTTGCCTCTTTGATTGGAGCACGAGCGGGTGCGAACGTTACCCATGTTGATGCTTCTAAAAAAGCCATTGCGTGGGCAAAAGCTAATCAGGAAAGAGCAGGATTACCAGATCATTCTATTCGCTGGATTTGTGATGATGCTGTGAAATTTGTCGAGCGTGAACTGCGTCGTAAGAAAAGCTATGATATGATTCTCCTTGATCCCCCTGCTTATGGGCGTGGACCCCATGGTGAAGTTTGGCAACTGTTTGATCATTTACCAGATATGATCACAAATTGTCGTAAACTTCTCTCTGATAAACCGCTTTCTGTTGTGCTTACAGCTTATTCTATTCGTGCTTCCTTCTTTGCACTTCATGCTTTAATGCGTGATGCATTTGTAAATCTTGGTGGTACGGTCGAATCAGGAGAACTTATTTTGCGTGAAGAAGTTGCAGGACGTGCTCTTTCTACTTCCCTTTTTAGCCGTTGGATTGCTTGAATATGTTTAGACCTAAAACTGGCAAAGTGAAAGAAATTACTTCTCTTAGCAACCCTATTATAAAAGATCTTAAAGCGCTCAGCCAAAAGAAAAATCGTAATAAAGAGGGTCTTTTCATGGCAGAGGGATTGAAATTGGTCATTGATGCTCTCGATCTCGGCTGGACAATACAGACGCTTATTTTTTCTAAAAGCAAAATCGGTAATGCTGCTATCGAAAATATTGCTGCACGCGTTGTAGCCAATGGTGGTTTTGTGATTAAAGCTTCACAAAAGGTTATGGAATCACTTACCCGACGCGATAATCCACAAACAGTTATTGGTATTTTTAAACAAAAATGGCAACCTCTTGAAATGATAACTGAACAGACTAAAGATGTTTATATCGCGCTTGATCGTGTGCGTGATCCTGGAAATCTTGGTACCATTATCCGAACTGCCGATGCCGTAGGTGCTAAAGGTGTTATTTTAATTGGCGAAACAACAGATCCTTTCTCGCCTGAAACAGTTCGTGCAACTATGGGATCAATTTTCTCTATACCGCTTTATCGTTTTGATGAAAGCGCCTTTTTAAACTGGTCTGCTCACTTTAAAGGCATGATCGTTGGCACGCATCTTAAAGGATCTCTGGATTATCGGACACTTGATTTCAAAAATGGTCCTGTTATCCTTTTAATGGGAAATGAAAAACAGGGATTATCAGATCGTCTTACAAGGCGGTGTAATAAACTCGCGCGTATTCCACAAAGTGGACGTGCTGATTCGCTTAATCTAGCAGTAGCAACAGCTGTTATGCTTTATGAAATCCGTCGCCCTTATTTAATACTGGAACCATGTGAGGAAAAACATGATTCGTAAATCACTCCCTTTTCTTCTCTTGGGCTTGGCTTTTACAGTAGTACTTGATCAAGCTGTCAAATACTGGGTTATGCACAATATGCCTTTAGGAACAGAAATTTCGCTTATTCCTTTTCTTTCCCTTTATCATGTGCGCAATTCTGGCATTGCATTTTCATTTTTTTCTTCCTTTTCTCACTGGGGAATCATCGCCATCACGATCATTGTGATTATCTTTCTTCTATGGTTATGGAAAAATACTGAATATAATAAATCTTTTATGCGCTTTGGTCTTATCCTTATTATTGGGGGAGCAATCGGCAATCTCATTGATCGTATTCGCTTTCATCATGTCACTGATTATATACTTTTTCATATTGATGATATCTTTCATTTTGCTATTTTCAACCTTGCAGATAGTTTTATCACTCTTGGTGTTATTGCCATCCTTATTGAAGAATTGCGTACTTGGATGAAGGCAAAACGTCATTCCAACCACACATCTTCTCATTGATATGTTCAGCGCCTTAAAAACCAGAGATTCTTGATCATCATAAGCCTGATTACAAATTGATTTCTCTTGATCAATTCTTCTTGCTAATAATTTCATGTGTTTCTTTTCATGGAATTATAAGACCTTACTTTCACTTGATCTTTATATACTTGATCCGTGTAAAAGGAATGAACTCAAATAGAAACCAATAATTTTTTACTCATATGTCCTATATCCCATTCTGAGAGGAAATATTTTACAGCATTTAAATTCTGTTCATTTGCTTAAAACAATTGCTTTTCATATGTTTTTTAGTTTTTACAGGCGTCATTTTTACAGTGTTTTTCTTAAGCGCTTCGTGTAAAAACACCCCTCTTTTATTTATATTGCTTAATAAGCAATATCCTTTAACTATTTTCAATGTTTTATTGATAATACAACATATTGATATATAATAATAGTTTACCATTTTGTATATTGAATGAGAACCCTAAATTTCTTTTATTTCGAACTTTCGCATGTTGAATTAATTAAAACCATGTCTTTTACACACCAATCTTGCTTGTGTGGAGCAAGCAAATAAATAACCTTGATTGATTTAATATAAGAAAATTTGTCATCAGAGAATCTTACGATATTCGGAGAAGAATTTAGCATACAAAACGATAATTTATTATTTATATCAATTTTTATATAAAAAGGTTCAATTCAATAGGTCTTCTAACCGTATAGAGCAGATGCAATGATGTAATATTGTAAGTTGAAAAACAGTGCGACGACACTTGCCTCTCTCTTCATCAAAGCAAAGATAGTTGATACCTTATAGAGAATTGTATTACACAATTTCTATGAACAGTAAAAAAATTTTAAGTATAGTCTTTTTATCTTGCAAAAATATGGCAAAAAATGGAAATATTATTTCATCAAAATAAACTATTTCCTTACCAATTTGTAAGGTTCCTTCTTCAGATAAATCTCTTGTAATTTTTAAATAAATCTCCATAATAAGAGCAGATATGCTGGAATTCCGCCAGTGATTCTTAGGGTTTTTGTGTTAGCCAATTTAAGGCTTATACGAAGTGTGTATCTGTAATGACAGAGATACTTTTAAACCCCAATATCTGACGGAACATATGCTAAAGGATTTTATATTATGGCTAATTTTAAAAATTTACGTTCGGCGCCTGCTTCTCATGCCGATGCATCAATTGATCTGGGATTGCGCGACTATATGTTGGGTGTCTACAATACAATGGCCATTGGTTTGCTTATTACAGCTGCTGCCGCTTATGCAATTGTATCATTAGCAACGACAACAGATATGAGTCAAGCAGCAGCTCAAATCAATAGCAGTGTTTATTTAACATCTTTTGGAGTAACATTTTATACATCACCATTCTCTTATATTGTTATGTTTGCACCACTCATAGCGGTCTTATTCCTCAGTTTTAAAATTAATACACTGAGCACAAATACTGCTCGTAGCCTCTTTTTTGGTTATGCTGCTCTGGTTGGTCTTTCACTATCTTCAATCGTTTTGCGTTATACGACAGAAAGTATTGTACAAACCTTTGTTATTTCCGCTGCAACTTTTGGAGCTCTTTCACTTTATGGATACACAACAAAGCGTGATCTTACAGCAATCGGTTCATTCTTATTTATGGGATTGATTGGTTTGTTACTTTCTATGATTGTGAACATTTTTCTTGGATCAAGTGCTTTGCAATTTGCTATCTCCGTTATTGGTGTTTTTATCTTTGCTGGTTTAACAGCTTACGATACTCAAAACATTAAGTTGATGTATTACGAAGGAGATGAAGGTGACACAAGAGGACGTAAAGTTATTATGGGTGCATTGAATCTTTATCTTGATTTCATCAATATGTTTGTCTTCTTGCTACAATTTCTTGGTTCAAACCGTGATTGATTTTAAAAGATCATCGCTTAACGAAAGAACCTTGTTTCCAAAAGAAACAAGGTTCTTTTGTTTTTAGTGTAAGTTTTTACCCTTTGCCTCTTAGAGATTATATTCTTTTCGCAAAATGACAAAAATACCTTACAAGCAAAAGTTTCCTTGGTTTACCGGTTTTATCCAACAAAAGCTCCATAATTCCCTTTTAAAGGCAATCTATAGCCGCTCTCATCATCAACCAAACATCATCAAGCCAAATGATAATTATGATCTAACCGTTGCTTCCTATAATGTGCATAAATGTGTAGGTATTGATAAAATTTTTAATCCTACACGTATTGTACGTGTTATTAATGAATTACAAGTTGATATCCTTGCTCTTCAAGAAGCAGATAAACGTTTTGGAGAGCGCGTTGGTTTGATTAATCTTCAGTTATTAAAAGCTGAAACTGGCTTGATTCCTGTGCCTCTCAATACCATGTCACCTCATGGTCATGGTTGGCATGGGAACGCTCTTTTTTTGCGAAAGGGATATGTACATGAAACTTTACAAGTCACTCTTCCTGGTATTGAACCACGTGGGGCTGTAATTGTAGAATTGGAAATGCAAGCAGGCCCTATTCGTATTATTGCGGCTCATTTTGGCTTATTACGTTATTCTCGTAAACAACAAACAAAAATGCTCCTTGCAATTTTGCAAAAACGCTCCCTTATGCCTACACTCCTCATTGGAGATTTTAATGAATGGCGGATAGGAAAAGGCTCATCTTTGAACCATTTTTCTCCCTATTTTGATAACACGCTTGAAGTTGTGCCAAGCTTTCCTTCGCGTTTTCCTCTTTTAGCCCTTGATCGCGTTTTTGCTTTTCCCCACCAATTGGTAACAAATATTGAAAATCATCATTCACCACTTGCACGTATTGCCTCAGATCATTTGCCTATAAAAGCCTACCTTAATCTTGCCAACGCCATGAACGTTCTTGAACATAAAATAAATAAAAAAAGTTAATGTGCCTCATCCCAATTTTGAGCTGTCATGACTTTTACTTCAAGGGGTACAGATAAAGATAAAACCGGCATTGTAGCATTTTCCATAACATTTTTAACAACGTCCATGGTTTTTTTACTCTCTTCTTTTGGTACTTCAAAAATCAGTTCATCATGTACTTGCAGCAACATTTTTGCTGACAGATTTTCTCCTTTTAAAACATCTTCCATCTGTATCATAGCGCGGCGAATAATATCTGCAGCAGAGCCTTGAATCGGGGCATTAATCGCTGCCCGTTCATTAAGGGAACGAATTTTTACATTCTTTGCTTTTATTTCTGGATAATGGATACGACGTCCAAAAATTGTTTCTACATAACCATTTTCACGTGCAAAGTTTTTTGTCTTTTCCATATAATCTTTAATTCCTGGAAACCTTTCAAAATACAATTGAATATAACGACCCGCTTCTTGGCGTGAAATTCCTAATTGATTGGCTAAGCCAAAAGCTGAAATACCATAAATGATACCAAAATTAATCGCTTTTGCACGCCGTCGTATATCTGAATGCATTCCCTCTATCGCAACGCCAAACATTTGTGACGCCGTTATAGCGTGAATATCGTGTCCTTTAGCAAAAGCTTCTTTTAACGCTTTTATATCCGCAATATGTGCAAGAATGCGCAATTCAATCTGACTATAATCAGCAGAAAGCAACACGTGCCCTTTGGGAGCAATAAAAGCTGTTCGAATTTTACGTCCTTCAACAGTTCGTACTGGAATATTTTGCAAATTTGGCTCTGATGATGATAATCGCCCTGTTGATGTTATTGCCAAAGAATAATTCGTATGAACACGCCCTGTTTTTGGTAAAATATAAGAAGGCAAAGCATCGGCATAGGTAGATTTTAGCTTTGCAAGTTGACGCCACTCAATAATTTTACGCGGTAATAGATGACCTTCAGCAGACAACTCTTCTAAGGTCTGTGCAGAAGTTGACCATTGTCCGCCCTTGGTTTTAGCGCCTCCAGGTAATCCCATTTTGCCAAAAAGGATATCCCCCAATTGCTTGGGTGAAGCAAGATTAAACTTTTCACCAGCTTGTTTGTAAATTTCCTCTTCTAGAATCAAAGTAGCTTGCGCCAATTCTCCTGAAAGGCGCAATAAAATCTGCCTATCAACAAGAATCCCACGTTCTTCCATTCTTGCAAGAACTTCTATGAGTGGTCGATCAAGGCGATCATAAATTTTTGCCATTTTCTGAGCAACAAGTTGCGGTTTCAAAACTTGCCAAAGGCGTAGCGTTATATCGGCATCTTCCGCCGCATAAAGGGTAGCTTGTTTTAAATCTACTTGTGCAAAAGAAGTAATTTTTTTTCCTTTATGCGTTAAATCCTTATAGGCAATTGGTTTATGTCCAAGCCAACGTTCAGACAAATCATCCATATTATGGGTTAAAATTCCAGCATCAAAAGCATATGACAAAAGCATAGTGTCATCAAAAGAACGTATAACAATGTCGTATTGCTTCATCACCAACCAATCATATTTTATATTCTGACCAATTTTTAACACCGCTGAATCTTCTAATAGCGGTTTTAAAAGTGCTAAAGCTTTTTGGGTCTCAATCTGCGAGGCAATACGCCCATCCCTTAAAAGGTCCTCTTTTTCCTCAAAATGTTCAAGTGGTATATAGGCTGCTTTTCCTGGTTGTAATGCGAGTGAAAAACCAACAAGCTTTGCTTGCATCGGATCAAGAGATGTAGTTTCAGTATCAAAAGCAAAAAAGCCCTGTTCTTGCGCTTGCCATAACCATTCTTTTAAAGTTTCCTCCTCAAGAATCGTTATGTAAGTATCTCTTGTAATTTTTTGAGACAGTGCTTGATCTTTACGTTTTTGTGCAAAAACTTGTGGAGAATTTTCAGAAAAATTATGAAAAGATACGCGCTCAGTATTCTTGATTTCAGAATCATGTCCATAGCTCGTTTTTTCCCATTCAACATCTATATCAAGTGCATCAATAACAGCTGCATCGCATGACGTTGCCTCTGCCACGCGACGCGTTAATGTTGAAAATTCCATTGCTTTCAAAAAAGCAATTAAACGTGGACCATCTTGCGGCTCCAAAACAAAATCATCTAAATCATTATCCATAGGAACATCTGTTTTAAGCCTAACAAGTTCACGAGACATTTTAACTTGTTCTCTATAAGCTTGAATGTTTTCACGCCGTTTTGTTTGTTTAATTTCTGTTACGCGTTGCAATAAAAGATCAAGAGAACCAAATTCGTTTAACAACTGGGCTGCAGTTTTGGGACCAATGCCTGGAATACCCGGTATATTATCCGTTGAATCTCCAATCAAAGCTTGTAAATCAATCATTTTTTCAGGTGCAACACCCCATTTTTCTATAACTTCTGAAATACCTATATGCTTGTCTTTCATTCCATCATACAAGGACACATGCGTATTTACGAGTTGCATAAGATCCTTATCAGAAGAGATAATGGTTGTCTTTGCCCCAACCTTCGTTGCCAGTTTTGCATAAGTAGCAATTAAATCATCCGCTTCAAAACCTTCCTTTTCAATACAAGGCAAATTAAAAGCTTTTGTTGCTTGGCGTATCAGAGAAAATTGAGGAATTAGATCTTCAGGAGGTTCAGCGCGATTCGCTTTATATTGAGGATAAATTTGTTTCCGAAAAGTATCAGATGAATAATCAAAAATAACAGCAAAATGTGTTGGAACAATACCCATAGCAGTATTACGAGCTTCACAAAGTAATTTCCATAACATATTACAAAAACCAGCTACCGCTCCTATTGGTAGTCCATCCTTTTTACGTTTTAAAGGCGGCAAAGCATAGTAAGCACGAAAAATGTAGCCTGATCCGTCAACCAACAAAAGATGATCTGTTGCTTTCATGACAATTTTATTTCTCCATTTCAGCTAAAAAACAAATTACCTGTATATATTTTTTTCATTTTTATTTTATTTTTTTATTTTGCCTCTAAAAAGCCATTTTTTCTTTCCATAAGACATGAAGTCGTTGCACTTTATATTAAGTACCTAGAGCTTTTCTTTGCTGTTACAGGATTAATAGCTTTCATTTTGCTCCTCCTATGATAGCTGAGGTACAATGTAGCGACAAGGTCGTTGTGGTGTTCCCCTCCCCACAACGACCGTTTTTTTGGTATCCATAATTTTATATTTTTTAACCTTAAATAGCTTGTTTAGAGAAAAAATAAGAATATTATTCATAAACTTTGAAGTTATTCCACAGAGCTTTTTCACCCATTTTATTGATAAAATCAGCATGCAAGCTTTTTTCTTGCGCACTCAATCTTGAAGGTAAAGCCTGTGGGCGAAATTTAACTGCATAAGGCATATCTTTGTCACTTCGAGTATGTTCATCAACACTCTTTCTGTTATCAAAACCCAATATGCCCTGCTTTCCACCAATCAATTCAATATAAACATCGGCCAAAATCTCTGCATCAAGTAAAGCACCATGAAGAACACGATGGCTGTTATCAATTCCAAAGCGTTTGCATAAAATATCAAGAGAATTAGGGCCCATAGGGAATTTACGCCGTGCCATAGCCAATGTATCAAGAATATTATCAACACTGATGAGCGGCTTATTGACGCGTTTTAATTCTGCATTAATAAAACCAATATCAAAACTCGCATTATGCGCAATCATTGTCGCGCCATTAATAAATTCCAAAAATTCATCAACAATATCACTAAAACTTTTCTCGTTTTTTAGGCGTTCATTGGTTAATCCGTGAATTGCTACAACTTCATCAGGAATAATAACGCCTTCAGGGTTTAAATAAACATGAAATTGGCGCCCTGTAAGATAACGATCAACCATTTCTACACAACCAATTTCGATTATGCGATCTTTCTCTTTATCTAAACCTGTTGTTTCTGTATCAAAAATAATTTCACGCATGATTTTAATTCTTTAGCAATTTTTTTATCACATCAAAAACCTGTTGACGGGTATTTTCTAAATCTTTCCCTGTATCAATAATAAAATCAGCACGTTCTCGTTTTTTTTCATCTGGCATTTGTTGGGCATTGATAAAGGCAAATTTTTTCTCATTCATACCTTGGCGAATCATTACACGTTCTTTTTGTATTTCTGGTGGAGCAGAAACAACAATAACGCTATCTACACGATTTTCACCATTTGTTTCAAACAGAAGTGGAATATCAAGAATAACTAATTTTTCCCCTTGTTTGCGCGCTGTATCAATAAATTCTCTTTCTTTTTCTTGCACCAAAGGATGAATTATTTTTTCTAATGTTTGTAATTTTTCCTTATCATCAATCAAAATTTCAGAAAGTTTCAAACGATTAACTTCATCGTTTTCAACAACTCCAGGAAAAATACGCTCTATGAGTGGCAAAACTGGCTCACTTTTATAGAGTTGTTGTACCGCCTCATCAGCACTAAAAATAGAAATACCCGCTTGTCTGAAAAAATCAGCAACTGTTGATTTTCCCATAGCTATTGATCCGGTTAATCCTATAATTTTCATTCTTTTTCTTCACTCATATCCTCTAAAATGGCTGTCCTTAACGCTTTTGTTACCTGTGGTTTTATTCCAAACCACCGTTCAAATCCTATAACAGCCTGATGTAGAAGCATCCCAAGCCCATCAACCGTTTTGAGATCACAAGCCTTTGCCTGTTGTAAAAAAGGAGTTATCAATGGTGTATAAACAATATCTGTTACTAATGCCGTTGTTTTTGCTTTATGAAAATCACAAAAAAAAGAATCTCTTTTTTCTTCTGGATTTTTTATGCCTATAGAGGTTGTATTAACAATCAAATCAGCTTGATGAAGTATTTCATGGATTTTATGCCAATCGTAAACTTTAATGATTTTTCCAAAATGCTGAGCTAAATTATCAGCGCGTTGTTTTGTACGGTTAATCAAATAAATCTGTTCAAATCCGCGTTTTTTTAAAGCATATAGGATAGCGCGTGCGGCACCACCTGCTCCAAAAACAAGAGCTGTTTCCCCTTCCCAATCAGATGCAAAATCATCAAGATTAGCGCTAAAACCATAGGCATCGCTATTCGTGGCACAAAGCTTATCTCCTTCATACCAAAGTGTATTAGCAGCACCAATCATTGTTGCTCTCTCATCTTTATAATCTGCTAAACGAAAGGCTTCTTGTTTATGAGGCAAAGTAACATTTCCTCCACAAAAGCCCATTTTTTGTAAAGAAACAATAAAATGACTAAATTCTTCGGATGTTACTTCCTGTGCAAGATATTCTCCTTGTAAACCATATTGTTTAAGCCAAAAATTGTGAATTTTTGGCGATTTTGAATGATGAATTGGAGAACCAACAACAAAAGCACGCGGATAATTTGTTTTTTTTATTGTTAAGTCAACCATCAATAATTCCTAAGTGGCGCAGTTTTATGAGTAAAGGCAGTAAAGGTAAACCAACAATGGTAAAAAAATCTCCTTCAATTTTTTCAAAGAGATGAATCCCTTCTCCTTCAATTTGATATACTCCCACGCTGTTTAAAACATCTTTTCCTATGCGTGCTAAATAATGTTCAATAAATTCTGACGAGAGCAAACGGACGGACATATGTGCACTAAAAGCTTCAACCCAAATTTTTTGACCATTTTTAAATAAAGCTACCGCACTATGAAGAGAATGGGTTTTTCCTGATAACTCACATAAACGTTGATGTGCTTCCTTAATATTTCTTGCTTTATGAAAAACTTTACCTTCCAAATCAAGAACTTGATCACAACCAATAACGAAAGCATCAGGAAAACGATCTGAAACATTTTTTGCTTTTGCACTTGCAAGAAAACAGCTAAGTTCTTTGGGTGTTTTTTCTTTTGTTGTTTTTTCCACTTCTCTCTCATCAAAAGAAGCACCTTCAATTAAAAAATTTAAACCTGCCTTTTTCAACAACTGTGCACGATAAAAACTAAGAGATGCTAATATTAACGTATCTGCGTCCATGAGGATTTTCTCTCATTTTCCTTCACGAAACCGTGATAAAAGTTCAAATATTGCAGCAGCAGTTTCTTCAATAGAGCGCCTTGTGACATCAATAATAGGCCAACCAAAACGTTCGCAAATGCGTTTTGCATGGATTAATTCTTCAGCTATGTTGATACGATTAGTATAATTATCAAGAGCAAAACCTTCTCCTAAATCTCTATTTTGACGAATATGTGAGATTCTTTCAGCTGAAGCAATTAAACCAATAATTAAAGAATTTTTTACCTCTAAAAGAGATTCTGGCAAATCAATTCCTGGAATAAGAGGAACATTAGCCGTTTTGATTCCGCGATTTGCTAAATAGATGCTTGTTGGCGTTTTAGAGGTTCTTGAAATTCCTACAAGGATTACATCCGCTTCAGATAAGCTACTGGAAGACTGTCCATCATCATGCTCTATTGTAAAATCCAGTGCCTCAATACGACGAAAATAATCTGCATTAAGATCATGTTGTGCACTAACACGTAAATGAGTTGGCATTCCAAGGTAAGACTGAAAAGCATTTAAAACAGGATACAATATATCAATACAGGGAACTTCTATTTTTTTGCATTTTTTTTGAAGGAGTAGTTTAAGTTCTTCATCAATCATTGTGTAAAGAACAATACCTGGCTCTTGTTGTATTTCATCAAGAACTTTTTGCAACTGTATTTTATTACGAATCATAGGATAGATATGCTCTGTTGCCTGACACATTGCATATTGGGATGCTACAGCTCTTCCAACAGAAATTAATGTCTCCCCCGTTGCATCAGAAAGCATGTGTAAATGAAAGGATTTTTTTTCTTTTGTCACAAAAATTTTAACTCCTTGTTAAGATATGTGTATATACCCTCACTGTTTTTTATAAAACTAAAATTTAGAAAAAATTCTCCATTATTATGCACAAATCAAATGCTTGTGATAATCAAACACCTATTATAAAAAAAAGAGGGGATAATATCTTTAAGATAGTGTTATTTATATTCTTTTTTTCTTCTATTTTGTGGATAAAATTGAGGATAAATACAGTATAAATAATAATTCACATTAACCACAGTCTTTAATAATAAGAATCCTCTTTTAAATATAAATTTATTAATAAAAAATTCTTTTGAATAGCATTTCATTAGTGATATAGATTTTATTCATATTTTTCTTACGAAATAATTAAATACTGTTCGGATTTTATGTTTTTTAAAATTTTTATACAATTACTTGATATTACACAAATAAATTTCATATAAATGGTACTTGCAGATTAAAAAAATTGAGTGTAAAATAATTTTTTCTTAAAGAATATTTCATTCATAAAATCTCCATAAATTGTTCAGGGTAATCCTCTTCTTAATTAAAAGAGCATATTTCATGCAAAAAATGAAACTACAAGAACTTAAAAGCAAAAAACCAGTTGAACTTGTTTCTTTTGCTGAAACTTTAGAAGTTGAAAATGCTTCCCTTATGCGTAAACAAGAATTAATGTTTGCAATCTTGAAAAAACTAGCCCTACAAGATGTAGAAATTATAGGAGAAGGTGTTGTTGAAGTTTTACAAGATGGATTTGGATTCTTGCGCTCTGCTGATGCTAATTATCTTCCTGGGCCTGATGATATCTATCTTTCACCTGCACAAATTCAGTCGTTTTCTTTAAAAACAGGTGATACTATTGAAGGGCTTATACGCAGTCCAAAAGAAGGGGAACGTTATTTTGCTCTCCTTAAAATTAATACAATTAATTTTGAAAAACCTGAAAAGATCCGTTATAAAATTCACTTTGATAATCTTACTCCCCTTTATTCAAATGAACGTTTCCAAATGGAAATACAAGATCCTACAGAGAAAGATATGTCATCACGTGTGATTGATTTGATATCTCCATTGGGAAAAGGACAGAGGGGACTAATTGTCGCGCCACCACGGACGGGAAAGACAGTTTTACTTCAAAATATTGCTCATTCTATTACCACTAATCATCCTGAATGTTATCTCATTGTTCTTTTAATCGATGAAAGACCAGAAGAGGTTACTGATATGCAGCGTTCAGTAAAAGGAGAGGTGGTTTCTTCTACTTTTGATGAACCTGCAATACGTCATGTGCAAGTGGCTGAAATGGTCATTGAAAAAGCCAAACGTCTCGTTGAATATGGGCGTGATGTTGTTATTCTTCTCGACTCTATTACACGTCTTGGGCGTGCATATAATACGGTTGTTCCTTCTTCAGGTAAAGTTTTGACAGGGGGTGTGGATGCAAATGCTCTACAGCGTCCAAAACGTTTCTTTGGTGCAGCACGTAATATTGAGGAAGGCGGATCTTTGACTATTATTGCAACGGCTTTGATTGATACAGGTAGCCGTATGGATGAGGTTATTTTTGAAGAATTTAAAGGAACAGGTAATTCGGAAATTGTTCTTGATCGTAAAGTTGCTGATAAGCGAATTTTCCCTGCTATGGATATTTTAAAGTCAGGAACGCGTAAGGAAGAGCTTCTGGTCGCACGACAAGATTTACATAAAATTTTTGTTCTTCGTCGTATTTTAGCACCTATGAATGTAACAGATGCAATTGAGTTTTTGATTGATAAGTTAAAGCAAACAAAAAACAATAGCGAATTTTTTGATTCAATGAATACATAGAGTCATTAAGTTTTTTATTAGGATAGAACCTGTGGATACAATCTTTGCTGTTTCGAGTGGATTGTTACCTTCAGGGGTTGCAGTCATTCGGCTTTCTGGTCCTCATGTTGTGGATATAGTTAAAACGCTTTGTGGTTGTTTACCTAAAGCACGCTTTATGCATTATGGAAATCTCATAGCTCGTGATGGCAGTTTTTTAGATTCTGCTTTAACTGTTTTTTTTCCTGCTCCTCATAGTTTTACGGGAGAAGATTGTGCAGAATTCCATTTGCATGGAGGAAAAGCAGTTGTTAATCGTTTTCTCGATGAATTATCTACATTTTCCGGATGCCGTATTGCAGAGGCAGGTGAATTTTCACGTCGTGCATTTATGGAAGGAAAATTAGATCTTGTTCAAGCGGAAGGACTTGCTGATTTAATAGAAGCAGAAACAGAAAGCCAGCGTCGTTTAGCTGTTATGGGGACAAGTGGACATTTAACAAAACTTTATCGTGATTGGCGCCATAAGCTTATGAAGGTTCGTGCTTTTATTGAGGCAGAACTTGATTTTGTCGATGAAGAAGATATTCCTGATGCAATATCTGATAAAGTTTGGAAAGATGTAGAAGATCTTTGTATTTCTCTTCGAAAACATATTAGTGAAGGAGAGCGTGCAAGTATTTTACGTGATGGATTAAAAATTGTTATTGCAGGTGCCCCAAATTCTGGAAAATCGAGTATTATGAATCGTCTTTCAGGACGATCTGTTGCTATTGTAACGGAAGAAGCAGGAACAACCCGTGATGCTTTAGAAATGAGAATTATTCTTGGTGGTTTACCTGTTTTTTTAACCGATACTGCTGGTTTTAGAAAAACAGAAAATAAAATAGAACAGATGGGAATAGAAGTTGCTAAACAGCATGTTAGAGAAGCTGATTTGGTTATTTTGGTTTATGATATAGGAAATCCTAAGCAAGTTGATTTACCAGAAACATCGGCTGAAATATGGCATGTTGGTAATAAGCTTGATCTTTATGAAAAAAATGACCAGTGTTGGTCTATACAATTTTCCGCATTAACTGGTTTAAATTTTGATTCTTTTATCAAAGAACTTGAATTATTTTGCCATCATCGTGCTTGTGAAATTGGAAATCTTGTTCCGGCGCGTAAAAGGCAACTTCAATTATTAAAAGAAGCTGTTAAAGAGATTGAATTTTCTCTCAATTATCATTCTTTTGATCTCAGTTTACGTGCAGAACATCTCCGTCGTGCAAGTGATTTTCTTGGAAAAATTACGGGAGATATTGATGTTGAAGATTTACTTGATATCATTTTTTCAGAGTTTTGTATTGGTAAATAATGATTCACGTGAAACATTGATTATTTCATAGACAGATTATAAAGATTATGTAATTTATATCTTGTTTCACGTGAAACCTTAGAATATTCTCTATGGAATGAATTAAATGCAATCATATGATGTTATCATTGTTGGTGGTGGTCATGCTGGCTGTGAAGCAGCTTCAGCTTCAGCGCGTATAGGAGCACAAACAGCACTTATTACACATAAAATATCAGCATTGGGAACAATGTCGTGTAATCCTGCTATTGGTGGTCTTGGTAAAGGGCATCTTGTTCGTGAAATAGATGCGTTAGATGGTCTCATGGGAAGAGCAGCAGATGCCGCTGGAATTCAGTTTAGACTTCTTAATAGACGTAAAGGACCGGCAGTAAGAGGACCACGGACACAGGCAGATAGACAACTTTATAAAAAAGCAATTCAAAAACTTTTAAAAGAACAAGAAAATCTTACTCTTATTGAGGATGAAGTACTTGATTTGGTTGTTAAAGATAATTGTGTATCAGGTGTAATTTTAAAAAAACAAGGAACAATTTTTTCTGGTGCTGTTGTTTTAACAACAGGTACATTTTTAAATGGCTTTATTCATATTGGTGATAAAACATGGGCTGCTGGCCGTATGGGAGATCAGTCAAGTATCAAACTTGCTGAACATTTAAAAAATTATCATATAAAACTTGGACGATTAAAAACAGGAACCCCTGCTCGTCTGAGTAAAAAAACAATTGCTTGGGAAACTCTCCAAAAACAACAAGCAGATGAAAATCCCGTTCCTTTTTCTCTTTTAACAGAGAAAATTGAACAGCCACAAATTGAATGTGCAATAACGCGTACAAATGCACAAACACATAAAATTATTCGCGAAAACATCTATCGCTCTGCTTTATATTCTGGAAATATTGAAGGATTAGGACCACGTTATTGTCCTTCAATTGAAGATAAAATCGTTAAATTTGGGGAACGTGATGGACATCAGATTTTTCTAGAACCAGAAGGATTAAATGATGATACTGTTTATCCAAATGGTCTTTCTACTTCTCTTCCTGAAGATGTACAAATTTCTTTATTAAAAACCATTGAAGGATTGGAAAATGCTACAGTTTTGCAACCTGGTTATGCTATTGAATATGATTTTGTTAATCCTCAACAATTAACGAGAAGTTTGGAAGTACGCTCTTTACCAGGTTTGTTTTTAGCGGGGCAAATTAATGGCACAACAGGATATGAAGAAGCGGCAGCACAAGGTCTTTTAGCTGGATTGAATGCTGCACGCAAGGTAGGTAAATTAGATGAAATACTTATAAGTCGTTCTACTGCTTATATTGGTGTTATGATTGATGATTTGGTTTCACGTGGTGTTTGTGAACCTTATAGAATGTTTACATCACGTGCTGAATTTCGTTTATCTTTAAGATCTGATAATGCTGATACGCGTTTAACACCTTTGGCAAAAGAATGGGGTATTGTGAGTAAAGTACGTTGGGATTATTATCAGAAAAAGCAACAACGGCTTGATCAAGCACGATCAATATGTCAAAATCTCTTTTTAACACCTAATGAAGCTTCTGCTCATGGATTACACGTTAACCATGATGGAATTCGGCGTTCGGCTTATGATTTTCTTGCATATCCTCATATGACTGTAGAGCGTCTTTCACATTTATGGCCACAATTACAAGTAATTGATTCTAAAACAGTCGAAGCTTTAGAAATTGAAGCACAATATGCGGTTTATTTAGATAAACAAGCACAAGATATTGCCTCTCTTCAAAGAGATGAACGTTTAGAAATTCCTTCTTCTCTTAATATTGAGGCAATTTCAGGTCTTTCAAATGAACTTAAATCAAAAATTCAAGAAGTATCGCCTCGTTCAATTGCTGATGCACAAAAAATTGATGGCATGACTCCTGCCGCGTTATCACTTATTATTACATATATTCAACGTCAACGGCGTGAAAAGGCTAAAACAGCTTAATGGATTTTTCTACAGAAAAAAAATATCAACAACTATTAAATATTATTCCTTCTGTTTCACGTGAAACGATGGAAAATTTAATGCAGTTTGAGTCTTTAATACTTCAATGGAATGCACATATTAATTTGATATCTGCTGCAACAATACCAGATCTATGGACACGGCATATTTTAGATTCAGCACAAATTTTTCCTTTGTATAGTCATTCTTTACATTGGTGTGATTTAGGGTCAGGAGGAGGTTTTCCCGCAATTGTGATTGCTATCTTTCTAAAAGAAAAAAAAGCAGGACATATCAATCTTGTTGAAAGTAATGGAAAAAAAGTCGCTTTTTTGCGAACAGTTATTGCCCAACTTAATCTTCCAGCAACGGTTTATCACGCTAGAATTGAAGATGTATATCAAAAAATTCCTATATCTGATATTATAACGGCCCGAGGATTAGCGCCGCTCAATAATCTTTTACAGCTTATTTTTCCTTTATTAACAGAAAAAACAGTCGCTCTTTTGCAAAAAGGTCGGGATTACGCTACAGAAATAAAAAATGCCTCTGCCAATTGGCACTTTGATCTGTTAAAACATAAAAGTAAAGTTGATGAAAATTCTGTTATTTTGGAAATTTCTCATATTCGATCATATAGAGGGTAAAGCAAAATGAGCGAAACACGAATTATCGCTATTGCAAACCAAAAGGGTGGAGTCGGAAAAACAACCACAGCAATTAATCTTGCAACAGCTTTAGCGGCTATTGGTGAAAATGTCCTTATTATGGATGTTGATCCACAGGGTAATGCAAGTACGGGCTTGGGAATTGATCGTAATAGCCGTCCTTTATCTTCTTATGATGTTTTGGTTTCAGGTGTTTCAATTACACAAGCGGCTTTAAAAACAGCAGTACCTAATCTTCATATCGTTCCTTCTACACTTGATCTTTTAGGCGTGGAAATGGAAATTTCTTCGTCACAAGATCGCATACAACGCTTACGTAAAGCTCTCTATGATGATCCGGAAATGGAAAAAAAATTCAATTATGTTTTAATTGATTGCCCACCATCACTTAATCTTCTTACACTCAATGCTATGGGAGCTGCAGATTCTGTTTTGGTACCCATGCAATGCGAATTTCTCGCACTTGAAGGTTTAAGTCAATTACTGGAAACAGTAAAACAGGTGCGATCCGTCCTTAATCCATCTTTAGAAATCCAAGGAATTGTTCTAACAATGTATGATGGACGTAATAATCTCTCAAATCAAGTTGTTGAAGATGTACGCTCTTTTATGGGAGATAAAGTTTACCGTACTGTTATTCCACGAAATGTAAGAGTATCAGAAGCGCCCTCTTTTGGTAAACCCGTATTGCTTTATGATCTCAAATGTGCTGGAAGTCAAGCTTATTTGCGTCTAGCATCAGAAGTGATTCAACGTGAAAAACAAGCACGGGCTGCTGCTTAAAAATATAAAAAATAATCTAAAAATTCAAAGAGAAAAGTTATGAATGATGATCTCTCAAAAAAAAGACTAGGACGTGGATTAGCAGCATTGATTGGAGATATCAATTTAAACAACAATCTTGCACGTTCATCAAGCTTTGATAAATTAAATGAATCCGGTAGCATTTCTGAACGATTTGTTCCACTTGAATCTATTTCACGTAATCCTCATAATCCTCGGCGTCATTTTACAGAAACAGAACTTGATAATTTGGCACAATCAATTCGTCAGCACGGTGTGGTTCAACCTGTTATTGTAAGGCCTTTAAGAGATCATCCTCATCGGTTTGAATTAATCGCGGGTGAACGGCGTTGGCGTGCTGCACAACGTGCAAATTTAAGCCAATTACCCGTTATTATTCGTGATGTGGATGATAAAACCGCTTTGGAATTGGCTATTATTGAAAATGTTCAGCGAGCAGATCTTAATCCTATCGAAGAAGCAAAAGGATATGAGATGCTTTTGAATGAACATGATTATACGCAGGTAGATTTAGCACAAGTTATTGGAAAAAGTCGTAGTCATGTTGCAAATACGCTTCGTTTATTAAAACTTCCAGAAAAAGTACAACAATTCTTAACGGATGGAAAACTTTCAGCAGGTCATGCTCGTTGCCTTATAACCGTGGATAATCCACAAGATTTAGCTGAAAAAATTATACGTGAAGGGCTTTCTGTACGTCAAACAGAAATACTTGCATATGAACAAGCTAATCCTAAAACTAAAAAACGTACTACTATAGAGAAAGATACAGAAACAAAATCTTTAGAAAAGTTACTTGCAGATGTGATCGGAATGAAAGTTATTATTCGCCATGGTAAAAAAGGTGGAGATTTAAAAATACATTACTCTTCATTAGAACAATTAGATGAAATTTGTCGACGTTTACAAAGTTAACTAATTATTCTAAAAAGAATTTTCTTCACAATTACCTTTTAAAATTTTGATCATTCTATACATATGATTTTTAGAAAATTCTATATTGCTTGAGGATATAGCGTTTTTTTCATAAGTAGAATTCTCTTCATTTGTTAGCACAATCAAGCTTGCTTGAAGTGCACGGAGAGCAATAATAAAATCTTTTGGTGTGAGATTATTTTCTCTTAAAATATTTACGAGTCCTTGTTTATTAGAAATGTAGGCAATATCATTTTCAATACTATCACTATCAGTGGTGCTATACCTTTTTGTATGTGTTTTTTTTAAATTTTGTGATAAATTTTTACATTCTTTTTCAATTTTTTCCAGCTTTAAAAGAAGTTCTTCTGTTAAGGGATAATTTGCAATAAGATGTGATGTAAGAGAAAAATTATCTATTTCTTATTTTTTTTCTTGAGCATATGATACAAAAGGGAAAAAAAAGAAAAAGAACAATAGAAATTTAAACATGATTAAAAATTATCCTTTCTTTTTCGAATTTCAGCAAAAACTTCTTCATCTGTTTCTTCTTCCATTGCAAGTTTTTTTCGCAACGTACCGTCATCCCAGCGGAGAAAGGGATTTGTTGTTTTTTCTTGCCCTAAAGTGACAGGAAGAGTCATGGCATTTTTTGCGCGCAATAAAAAAACACCTTCTACTCTTTGGTGGAGTTTTTTATTATGTGGGTCAATTGTTAGCGCGAAAAGAGCATTATTTTTTGTGTACTCGTGTCCACAATAGAGGAGTGTTTCATCGGGAAGTTTACGAAGTTTTTTTAAAGAATTTAGCATTTGTGCAGCTGTTCCTTCAAAAAGACGTCCACAACCAAGTGAAAAAAGCGTATCTCCAGCAAACAGTAATTTTTTTTCAGGAAAATAGTAAGATAGCGCTCCTAGCGTATGGCCAGGTGTTGAGAGAGCTGAGAGCATTTGAGAACCAAAAAGAAGCTTCTCATCAGGGTGAAGTGTTTGATCAAGATGGTGAATCTTGTCTTTTTCTGCTTCTGGTCCAATAACTATAGCATTGTAAACTTGCTTTAATTCTGCTAGGGCTTCTACATGGTCGTGATGATGGTGAGTCACAAAAATAGTGTTAAGTGTCCAATTGCGGCGCTTTAAAGCGTTATGAATCGCTTTGCTTTCTGGAGCATCTATTGCGGCTGTCATACCGCTTTTTTCATCATGAATGAGCACACCAAAATTATCTTCTCGACAGATAAACTGTTCAATCAACATGTTTTTTCTCCTGAACAGTGTTTCGTAATGAATCTATGAAATAATTTGTAATGGTAAGTTTTTTAAGAATCAGATTTGTCCTCTTCTGTAAAAAGTCCTTTTGAATGTTTTATAATGATAGGCATTTGGGTAAGCATGAAAAGAACTGTTATAGGCATGACGCCAAAAACTTTGAAACTCGTCCAAAAATTATCGCTAAAATTGCGCCAAATAATTTCATTCAAAAGAGCAAGAAAAACGAAAAAAAACGCCCAACGATAGGTCAGTTTTTGCCAGCCTAAATCATCAAGTTTTAAGGTAGAGTCAAGAGCATAACGCAAAAGCGGTTTTTTAAAAAACATTCCACCAAAAAGTATCAAAGCAAATAAGCTATTAATGATTGTTGGTTTCATTTTTATGAAAGTTTCATTATGAAGCCAGAGAGTTAAAAAACCAAAAATGAGAACAAATATTCCCGAAATAAGAGGCATAATAGGAATTTGTTTTGCAAGGATCCATGATAAGCTTAGAGAAATAATAATTGCTACCATAAAAATAGCTGTTGCAGGGAAAATAGGCTTGCTAAAATTTTGAAAAAATTCAATGTTTTTTATCAACCATTCTCCTTTATAATTGGCAAAAAAGAAGGCGACCAATGGTCCCATTTCTAAAAGAAATTTAAGTGTTGGTGAAAGGGGCGTTTTTTTATTGTTATTCACATTTTTTTCAGAATTATTATGTGAATTAGGGTTAGATAAAGGCTGTTTCATACATGTTTTCCTGCGATAGTTTCGGCAAAGTCAGAAGCAGAAAAGGGTTGAAGGTCTTCAATATTTTCTCCTATACCGATAAAATAAACGGGTAATTTATATTTTGCTGCGATAGCGACAAGAATTCCTCCTCGTGCTGTTCCATCCAGCTTTGTCATGACTAAACCATTAACACCAGCAATATCACGGAAAATATCCACTTGGTTGAGTGCATTTTGTCCGGTCGTTGCGTCAAGAGTTTGAAGGATTGTATGGGGCGCTTGGAGGGTGTGTTTTCTTAAAACACGAATAATTTTTGCCAATTCATCCATCAATTCAGATTTATTTTGTAAACGCCCTGCTGTATCAATAATTAATACATCACTGTTTGCTTTTTTCGCTTTCTCAAAAGCATCAAAGGCTAAACTTGCAGCATCTGCACCTAATTTTGTCGAAATAACAGGAGAATCAGTACGTTCACCCCAAATATGCAGTTGCTCAATAGCTGCGGCTCGGAAAGTGTCACCGGCTGCAAGCATAACTTTTAATCCCCCTGCTGTTAATTTGGCTGCAAGTTTTCCAATAGTTGTCGTTTTTCCAGTGCCATTTACACCTACTAGCAAAATAACATGAGGCTTATGGCTGAGATCAAGTTCTAATGGTATTGCAACAGGTTCCAGAACTTTTTTGATCTCATCAGCTACAATAGTATGAATGTCATCTGGAGAGAGGTCTTTTCCATAACGACTGGAAGCTAAAGTATTCGTGATGCGCGTTGCCGTTTCTACACCGAGGTCAGCTTGAATCAGAATATCTTCGAGCTCTTGCAGTGTAGCTTCATCAAGTTTTCTTTTAACAAAGAGGTCACTAATTGATCCGCTTAGGCGTTGTGAAGAAAGCGATAGACCTTTTTTAAGGCGTCCAAACCACGCTGTCTTTTTTTGTTCAACAGAGGATTCAGACAAAATTTCTTCATCCTTTTTTTCACGGATGGTGTTTGTGACAATAATTTTGCCATAAGGGGAAAGGGGAGCTTTATCAGAATGAGATTCTAAAGGTGGTGATTTTTTATCACACTTTGTAGGTGTTGACTTTTGATTTTTTGTTTGTTCTTCTTTTTCTGTATCTATAGAGATTTCGTTGTTTTTTGTTCTTTCATTTTTGTCCTTCTTTTTTTCTATGATATCGCTTTTATCAGGAATAGAAATTTGTTCCATTTCCTGCTCTTTAGATTTGTTAAAAGAAAATATTTTTTTTATAAAAGATTTTGTCATAAGAAATTTCCTGTTCAAGCAGCGTTTAATTTTGGAAGGACAGCAATTAATTTATCGCCATCATGGTCAACGATAAGGGCTTGAACAATTGTTCCTGCTTTTACACCTTTAATTTGTACAAGAGTATAATCTTCCGTTCGTCCGATTTCATCTTTTTCAACGAGAATTGTTTGTTGACTGTTTTTTAAATGAGCAAGATGCTTTTGGTAAGCCTCCTCACCTGCTTTACGCAGTCTTTCAGCACGCATTTTCACTATTTTACGGTTGATTTGTGGCATACGTGCGGCAGGTGTTCCTTCTCTTGGACTAAAAGGAAAGACATGTAGGTGGGTTAAATTACATTCTTTAATCAAAGCAAGACTGTTTTGAAACATCTCTTCTGTTTCGGTAGGAAAACCAGCAATTAAGTCGGCACCATAAACCATTGTAGGACGTTTGGCATGCAGTTCTTGGCAAAATTGAATGGCATGTTCACGCAAATGCCGTCGTTTCATCCGTTTTAAAATCATATTATCACCTGCTTGCAAGGATAAATGCAAATGTGGCATGATTCTTTTTTCATAGGCTAAAAGATTTATGAGTTCTTCATCTGCTTCAATAGAGTCAATAGATGAGAGGCGTAATCGCGCTAAGTCAGGAATATGATGCAAAATAGCTGAAGTTAATTTTCCTAGAGTAGCTTTTCCAGGAAGATCGTGGCCATAACTTGTAAGGTCAACACCTGTAAGGACCACCTCTTGAATACCCACATCTGTCAGCTTTTTAATTTGTTCTATGACAGCACCCATGGGAACTGAACGAGATGGTCCACGTCCATAAGGAATAATGCAAAATGTACAGCGGTGATCGCATCCGTTTTGTACCTGTACAAAAGCGCGGGTACGTTCTTGCATTGCACTAACCATATGTGGAGCAATTTTTTTCACTTCCATGATATCATTGATACGAACCTTTTCGGAATGGTTAATACCAAAATCAGGAAGTTTACGATAAGAATGGGCGTGAAGTTTATCTTCGTTTCCTAAAACGAGATCCACTTCTGTCATTGAGGCAAAATTTTGTGCTTCTGTTTGGGCTGCACATCCTGTTACAATGATGCGCGCATGAGGATTTTCACGGCGGGCTTTGCGGATAGCTTGTTTTGCTTGTCGTACGGCTTCGGCAGTGACAGCGCAGGTATTAAAAATAATAGCACCATCTTTAAGCTGGTCTAGCCCTGAAGAAGTGCTTTCTTTGCGAATTATTTCCGATTCGTAGCTATTGAGTCGACAACCAAAAGTTACAATTTCTACTGCCATCAGGAGTGATCCTTTTTGTAGCACCCTGTTAAAGAGCTTAAAAAACCACTAAATTGATATTTTATTGGTCCTGTCATGATAATATGATCGTCTTCTCGGTAAAAAATATTAAGTGTTCCCTTTGGTAAATTCACATCAACATGGCGCTCTGTAAGTCCACGACGATAAGCAGCCACAGCACTTGCACAAGCAGCACTCCCACATGCTTGTGTTAATCCTGCCCCTCTCTCCCATGTGCGTAAATTTAGACTTTTCTTTGACGTTATGCAAGCAATGGAAATATTACACCGTTCTGGAAACAGGGGATCATGTTCAAGTTTGGGTCCATATTTTTCTAAAGGAAAATGTTGAATATCATTTTCAATAAAAAAGATAGCATGGAGATTGCCAATGGATATAAGGCAAGCATCTTTTAGAGGACCAGCCGTAATTTCTACGTGATTGGTATCAATGATTTCACGTGAAACAGGCATTTCTTTTGCATTGAAATTTGGGCATCCCATATCAACAGAGATAAGATTGCCGGTTTGGCGTTTTCCTTCAATAATGCCAGCAGGGGTTTCTAAACGAAAATTTTCACCAAAATTGTGGTCTGTGAGCCATGCAATAACACAGCGGGTACCATTGCCACAAGCTTTAGCTTTCGAACCATCAGCATTCCATATTTCGATGCGGAAGTCAGCTTCTTTCTGGGTTGGTGTGTGGATAGCCATGATTTGATCAAAATGCATTTCGGGATCTACCGATAAAGCAAGGATTGCTTGTGGTGTAAAAGCATGTGCGCTTTCACGCATATCCGCAACAATAATTTGATTTCCAAGACCGTCCATTTTGCTAAATGGCGTTTTCATGAAATTTCTCTATTTCTAATGATTACTTATTAAGGGATATATGACTGAAAATCTTATAAATTTCTAGTGTTTAATAAATATAAAACTGGGTATATAAATTATTTCATTTAAAATAAGTAATTTTAATCCTGTTTTTTTTCATTTGTTAATTTATCTTTGTAACTATAACAAATATTCACTTGATTTTTTATAAGCTTATTTATTGCTGTGGGAGAGAGTACAGATATGTCGTTTTCAAAAATTTCGTTTTTCGTTGCACTATCAACTGTAATGCTTTTAGAGGGATGTTCAACAGCGCGGTTTGGTAGTAATGACAATAGTAACGCATTAGAAGTTTTTTATCCATCTCAACAAACGACAATATTGGAAGCGTCTGATCTGTCGTCTGCTTCTTCGTCGATATCTGAAGATGCAAATACTTCGATGTATGAAAAAGGAGATTCTCAGAGTGATGGACGAATGGTTAGTCTCGAATTGCCAAGCAATGCCACTGATTTATTTCCTGCAAGTATTGCTGGGGTATGGAGTCTTTCTATGGGGGGTAAGGTTTGCCGAATTGCGACGCCACAAACAAAGTTTGGACAAGGGTACCGTGCTGGTCCTTTACACTGTCCAGGGATTGTTTCTCAAGTAAGATCGTGGGCGGTTAAAGGAAAAAAATTATATTTTTATAATAACTCTGGACGTGTTATCGTTGCTCTTTATTCTTCAAGTGTTGATCGTTTTGAGGGACGTACACTTGACGATCGTCATGTTGTTTTAAGCCGTTAGATCATTTTTGACCGTTTATGAAAAAGTAAGTTATAGAAACAGATTCGTGAAAAGAATTTGTATTTTTCATTGAGAACGGTTTGAAAAAGGTTGTTTGGATGATTCTCGTTTCAACACGCTATAAGGAGTTGGTCTCTGAAGGAGAAGTTTGTTTTGATCCAGCTCAATTAGTTGTAACAGAGCATTTTGATCATTTATTAAAAAAAATTGAGGAACAAAATGTTTCTCGTCCTTGGTTTTGGGTATTTTGGTCTTTTTTAAAAAGAATACTTAAAAGGAAAAAACAAAATATTGCTCGTGTTGCAAAACAAGGGGATGAAAATGGATCTTTTCAGGGGCTGTATATTTATGGTGAAGTAGGACGGGGCAAAACCATGCTGATGGATTTGTTCTTTTCTTGTTTGCCGAAAGGTCATAAAAAGCGCGCCCATTTTAATGACTTTATGGCTGATGTGCATGAGCGCATTAATTTTTATCGTCAAGCATCTGGGCGTACAAAATCTAAACAAGATAATCCTATTTTAGCTGTTGCTGAAGATATTGCAAGAGAAGCAAAGGTGCTTTGTTTTGATGAATTTAGTGTAACAGATATTGCTGATGCTATGGTGTTGGGGCGGCTTATTTCTGCTTTGTTTGACAAAGGAATTTTCTTTATTGCAACTTCAAATGTGGCGCCCGATAACCTTTATTATAACGGTTTAAATCGCGAACTCTTTTTGCCTTTTATTCAAATTTTGAAAGCATATGTTTGTGTTGTTAATCTTGATGCAAAAACAGATTATCGTCTTGAAAAATCAAATCTACAGCCTGTGTATGTAACACCTTTAGGGAAAAAAGCAGATGAATGCATGGATCAAGCATGGGCACTTGTATTGCAAGGAAATAAGGAGATATCTGATGAGCTTTCTATAAAAGGGCGCCTTATTCCTATTCCGCGTTTTGGTGCGGGATGTGCACGCTTTGATTATCGAGATTTGTGTGTACAGCCTTTGGCAGCGGCTGAGTATTTGGTATTAGGCGAGCGTTATCATACGATTTTTATCGATAATGTACCGGTTATGGATGATACATGTCGCAATGAAACAAAACGGTTTATTTTGCTTATTGATATTCTTTATGAGCGCCACATACGATTATTTATGTCTGCAGCAGCAGATGTGGAGCATTTGTATAAGGGGCATGCGCAGATCACGGAAACATTTGAGTTTCAAAGAACACAGTCACGTCTTTTTGAAATGCAAAGTCACGATTATTTGAAACTTTGGGAAGAACATTTTCTTTTGAAGAAGAAGCGTTGATTATACTTTTACCTTTACGTAAACTGTAAAAATAATAACTCTTTGAAATTAAAGATATGCAATAATTCTGTTGTATTTTTTTAAAATTCACTTTATCGATACATCATGATAATTTTCTAATAGTTGTTTGTGCGGAGGGTTATTGTTTTTGTGAAGAGAGAAATTTGTAAACTTCATTTCTTTACTCCTTTTTATGATATTGTTTAAATATGGTTGAATTCAAAAATATTCAGTATACGGACGCAAATGAGTGTGCGCTGGATTGTCTAAAAGTTAGGAAAAAATAAAATGGTACGAAAAAAAATAGCTCTCATTGGTTCAGGTATGATTGGTGGTACTTTGGCACATATTATTGGGCTTAAAGAGCTTGGTGATGTTATCTTGTTTGATATTGCAGAAGGTGTACCACAAGGTAAAGCTCTTGATATTGCTGAGTCCTCACCTGTTGATAGTTTCGATGTTCATTTAAAAGGGGCAAATGCTTATGATGCAATTGAAGGGGTTGATGTTGTTATTGTAACAGCAGGGGTTGCACGGAAACCTGGTATGAGCCGTGATGATCTTTTGGGTGTTAATCTAAAAGTTATGGAACAAGTTGGTGCTGGAATTAAAAAATATGCACCTTCAGCTTTTGTTATTTGTGTTACAAATCCCCTTGATGTAATGGTATGGGCATTGCAGAAATTTTCAGGTCTTCCGGTGCATAAAGTGGTTGGTATGGCTGGTATTCTGGATTCAGCGCGTTTTCGTTACTTTTTATCTGAAGAATTTAAAGTCTCTGTCAAAGATGTGACAGCTTTTGTTTTAGGTGGGCATGGTGATTCAATGGTGCCCTTGGTGCGTTATTCAACAGTTGGTGGTATTTCTTTGCCTGATCTTGTTAAAATGGGTTGGACAACACAGGAAAGAATTGATCAAATTATTCAACGTACCCGTGATGGTGGTGCAGAGGTTGTTAGTTTGTTAAAAACAGGTTCTGCTTATTATGCACCAGCAGCTTCTGCTGTTTGTATGGCTGAAGCCTATTTAAAGGATACTAAGCGTGTTGTGCCTGTTGCAGCCTATCTTTCAGGGGAATATGGGGTTAACGATACATACGTTGGTGTTCCTGTTGTACTTGGTGCAGGTGGTGTTGAACGGGTCATTGAAATTGATCTTGATAAAGAGGAAAGAGATGCTTTTGATTATTCAGTAAATGCGGTTAAAAAGCTTTGTGAAGCTTGTATTGCTCTTGTGCCTAGTCTCAAGTAAATTGAACAGGATTTTGTTCATTAAAATTAAAGTATTTAGAATATTATAACTTTAGGATTAATAATAATCCATAAAAGAAAAGGACAAATGCATGAATATCCATGAGTATCAGGCCAAACGTCTGCTTCATGAATATGGAGCACCAATTGCAAATGGTGTTGCTGTTTATTCTGTAGAGCAAGCTGAAAAATGGGCAAAAAAATTACCCGGACCTCTCTATGTGGTTAAAAGTCAGATACACGCTGGTGGTCGTGGTAAGGGTAAGTTTAAAGAACTTGGTTCTGATGCAAAGGGTGGTGTTCGGCTTGCACAATCTGTTGAAGAAGTTGTTGCAAATGTTCAAGAAATGCTTGGGAAAACGTTGGTAACAAAACAAACAGGTCCAGAGGGTAAGCAGGTCAATCGCCTTTATATTGAAGATGGTGCCGATATTGAACGGGAGCTTTATCTTTCACTTTTGGTTGATCGTAGCGTTGGTCGGATTGCTTTTGTTGTTTCAACAGAAGGTGGAATGGATATTGAAACAGTTGCTGAAGAGACACCAGAAAAAATATTCACGCTGCCTATTGATGCTGTAGAGGGTGTTACTTCTGATGATTGTGCAAGGCTTTGTGATGCATTGGAATTGCGCGATAGTGCACGGGAAGATGGTGAAAAGCTTTTTCCGATTCTCTATAAGGCATTTTGTGAAAAAGATATGAGCCTTTTAGAAATCAATCCGCTTATTGTGATGAAAGATGGTCACTTGCGCGTTCTTGATGCGAAAGTTTCTTTTGATAATAATGCTCTATTTCGTCATCCAGATATTTTAGAATTGCGCGATCTTTCAGAAGAAGATCCAAAAGAAATCGAAGCTTCAAAGCATGATCTTGCTTATGTTGCTCTTGAGGGCACAATTGGTTGTATGGTCAATGGCGCTGGTCTTGCTATGGCAACAATGGATATCATTAAACTTTACGGAGCTGAGCCGGCGAATTTTTTGGATGTTGGTGGTGGAGCATCAAAAGAAAAGGTGACAGCTGCTTTTAAGATTATTACGGCCGATCCAAATGTTAAGGGCATTTTGGTTAACATTTTTGGTGGTATTATGCGTTGTGATGTCATTGCTGAAGGTGTGGTTGCTGCTGTTCGTGAGGTTGGTTTAAAGGTTCCCTTGGTTGTTCGTCTTGAAGGCACTAATGTTGAGCAGGGAAAAGCGATTATCAATGATAGTGGTTTGAATGTTATTCCTGCTGATGATTTAGATGATGCTGCTCAAAAAATTGTTGCAGCCGTGAAGGGAGCGTAAGTTATGTCGATTCTGGTGAATAAAGAGACGAAAGTTCTCGTTCAAGGGCTTACAGGAAAAACAGGAACATTTCATACAGAACAGGCGCTTGCTTATCATGGCACGCAAATGGTTGGTGGCGTTAATCCTAAAAAAGGTGGAGAAACATGGGAAGGTTCAAAAGGTGAAACTCTTCCTATCTTTGCTAATGTTGCAGAAGCAAAAGAAAAAACAGGCGCGGATGCTTCCGTTATTTATGTTCCTCCTGCAGGGGCTGCGGCAGCTATTATAGAAGCTATTGAAGCTGAAGTTCGTTTAATTATCTGTATTACGGAAGGTATTCCTGTTATGGATATGGTGAAAGTAAAGGCGCGATTAGAAAACTCAAAATCTCGTCTTATTGGTCCTAATTGTCCTGGTATTCTCACGCCAAACGAATGTAAAATTGGTATTATGCCTGGTTCTATTTTTAGAAAAGGTTCTGTTGGGGTTGTCTCACGGTCGGGAACTTTGACTTATGAAGCAGTTTTTCAAACGAGTCAGGAAGGTCTCGGACAAACAACGGCTATAGGCATTGGTGGTGATCCTGTTAAGGGTACTGAATTTATTGATGTGTTGGAAATGTTTTTAGCGGATGATGAAACCCAGTCTATTGTTATGATTGGTGAAATTGGTGGTTCTGCTGAAGAAGAGGCCGCACAGTTTCTGCAAGATGAAGCAAGAAAAGGTCGTAAAAAGCCAGTTGTTGGCTTTATTGCTGGTCGTACGGCTCCTCCAGGACGTACAATGGGACATGCTGGTGCTGTCATTTCTGGTGGTAAAGGTGGAGCAGAAGATAAAATTGCGGCAATGGAATCCGCTGGGATTCGTGTTTCTCCTTCACCATCACAGATAGGTAAGACTTTGATGTCAGTTTTGAAAGGCTAAAAGAAAATTTCACCTGAATAAGAATATATTCTTAATTCAGGTGAAAAAACTTGAGTATAAAAAGGTAAAACTTTTTTGAATGTTCAAAGCGTCGCTTGCTTTGTGAGCATTGAAAGGTCGAAAAAAGATATAAGGAGACGGAATAGATGTTCCGGAGAGGTATATGGCAAGGCAGGATGAGATAAATAGTCTTTTTGCACAGACGTCATTTCTTTATGGTGGGAATGCGGATTATATAGATCAACTTTATGCTCAATATGAAAAAGATCACACCAGTGTTGATTCACAGTGGCGTGCTTTTTTTGAAGGCCTTCATGATAACAAAGAAGATGTTCTCAAAAATGCTGAAGGAGCGACATGGCAACGTGATCATTGGCCATTAAAGGCGGGTGGTGAGTTGGTTTCTGCTCTTGATGGTGATTGGTCTTCTCTTGAAAAATATCTTGGTGATAAATTAAAGGAAAAAGCAGTAACAGGTGCTGCAAAAAAGGAAAAAACTTCCAGTGCACAAGATATTATTCGTGCAACGCGTGATTCTGTTCATGCAATTATGATGATTCGTGCGTTTCGAGCACGAGGGCATCTTCGTGCGCGGCTTGATCCTCTTCAATTGGCAGAAAAATTGGAAGATTATAAGGAACTTTCTCCTGAGGCTTATGGCTTTACTCCAGCTGATTACGAGCGTCCCATTTTTATTGATAATGTTTTAGGGTTGGAATATGCAACTATTCCACAAATGCTTGAGATCCTCAATCGTACCTATTGTTCAACAATCGGTGTGGAATATATGCATGTTTCTGATCCGGTTCAGAAAGCATGGCTTCAAGAGCGCATTGAAGGGCGAGATAATAAAATTGCTTTCACACAACAAGACAAGAAGGCTATCCTGAATAAGCTTATTCAAGCAGAAGGGTTCGAACAATTTTTAGATACTAAATATAAAGGCACAAAGCGTTTTGGATTAGATGGTGGTGAAGCGCTGATTCCTGCTCTTGAACAGATTATTAAATGTGGTAGTGCTTTAGGGGTTAGGGAAGTTATTTTAGGAATGGCACACCGTGGTCGTTTAAATGTTCTTTCACAAGTTCTCGCCAAGCCACATAGAGCTATCTTTCATGAATTCAAAGGCGGATCTTATAAGCCTGATGATGTAGAAGGATCAGGTGATGTTAAATATCATTTAGGAACTACCGCTGATTTGGATTTTGATGGGAATAAAATTCATTTATCGCTTTTGCCTAATCCTTCTCATCTTGAGATTGTTGATCCGGTTGTTATGGGAAAAGCTCGTGCTAAACAAGATCAACTTGTGGGACCTACGCACACTGATTCGCTCCCATTAAGTGAGCGTTCAAAAGTGTTGCCATTGCTTATTCATGGTGATGCTGCTTTTGCAGGACAAGGCGTTATCCAAGAAACTTTTGGTCTTTCAGGTCTTAAAGGTTATCGTGTTGCAGGCTCACTTCATGTTATTATCAATAATCAGATTGGTTTTACAACAGCTCCACGTTTTTCACGTTCTTCGCCTTATCCATCAGATGTCGCAAAAATGATTGATGCACCAATTTTCCATGTGAATGGTGATGATCCTGAGGCTGTTGTTTTTGTTGCTAAAGTAGCAACAGAATTTCGTCAAATTTTCCATAAACCGGTGGTCATTGATATGTTTTGTTATCGCCGTTATGGGCATAATGAAGGTGATGAACCTTCCTTTACGCAGCCACTTATGTATAAGGCAATTCGTAATCATAAAACAACTCTTCAGCTTTATGGTGACCAATTGATTGCAGAAGGAATAGTTACTTCAGAAGAAATTGAACAACAAAAAAAATTATGGCGCGATAAGCTTGAAGGTGAGTTTGAAGCAAGTGTTTCTTATAAGCCTAATAAGGCTGATTGGCTTGATGGAAGTTGGACGGGAATCAAAGCTTTTAGTAATGCTGATGAGCAAAATTCCAAAACAACGGGTGTTGAGTTAAAAACTTTAAAGGAAATTGGTCAAAAACTTGTCGAAATTCCAGAAGGTTTTCATGTTCACAAAACCATTCAGCGTTTTTTAAACAACCGTACTAAAATGTTTGAAACCGGTGAAGGAATTGACTGGGCAACTGCTGAAGCTTTAGCTTTTGGTTCACTTTGTTTGGAAGGAGCGCCGGTTCGTCTTTCTGGTGAGGACGTTGAACGTGGAACTTTTTCACAACGTCATTCAGTTCTTTATGATCAAGAGAATGAAGCGCGTTATATTCCTTTGAATCATTTACAAAAGGGGCAAGCGCTTTATGAAGTTGTTAATTCTATGCTTTCTGAAGAAGCTGTTCTTGGTTTTGAATATGGGTATTCTCTTGCTGAACCGCGAGGATTAACACTTTGGGAAGCTCAATTTGGTGATTTTTCTAATGGTGCACAGGTCATTTTTGATCAATTTATTTCATCCGCAGAGCGTAAGTGGCTTCGTATGTCTGGTCTTGTGTGCTTATTGCCTCATGGTTTTGAAGGGCAAGGACCGGAGCATTCTTCTGCACGTTTAGAACGGTTTCTTCAACTTTGTGCGGAAGATAATATGCAGGTTGCTAATTGTACAACTCCTGCAAATTATTTTCATATTTTGCGTCGACAAATTAAGCGTGATTTCCGTAAGCCTTTGATTTTAATGACACCAAAATCACTTTTACGTCATAAGCGGGCTATTTCTTTTCTCGATGAAATGGGACCAGAAACGAGTTTCCGTCGTGTGTTGCTTGATGATGCAGAATGTCTCAAAGATTCTGTCGTTAAATTGCAAAAGGATAATAAAATTCGTCGTATCGTTCTTTGTACGGGCAAGGTTTATTACGACCTTTATGAAGAACGTGAAAAAAAGGGTATCGATGATGTTTATCTCCTTCGTGTTGAACAACTTTATCCTTTTCCTGCAAAAGTTTTGGTGAATGTGTTATCGCGCTTTTTGCAGGCAGAAGTTTTTTGGTGCCAAGAGGAACCAAAAAACATGGGGGCGTGGTCATTTATTGAGCCTTATTTGGAATGGGTTTTGACACATATTAATGCGCAATATTCACGTGCTCGTTATGCTGGACGTCCTGCGAGTGCATCACCGGCCTCTGGGTTGATGGTGAAACACCTTGAGCAACTGGCTGCGTTTCTTAAAGACGCGTTAGGTTCTTAACTTATTATTACTCTGATGTATGGAAAGAATATTATGACTACTGAAATCCGTGTTCCTACTTTAGGCGAATCGGTTACTGAAGCAACGGTTGGCAAATGGTTTAAAAAACTTGGCGAAGCTGTCGCTATGGATGAGCCTTTGGTTGAATTAGAAACTGATAAGGTAACAGTTGAAGTTCCTTCTCCTGTTGCGGGGAAGTTATCTGAAATCATCGCAAAAGAAGGCGATACGGTTGAAGTGAATGCTCTTTTAGGAGCGGTGGAAGCTGGCGAAGCTGGTGTCTCCCAATCATTTTCGTCTTCTGCTGCACCTGTTCCAGTTGCTTCATCTGAATCAGAGAAGCCTGCTTCGAGCAGCACTATGCCTCCTTCACCTTCGGCAGCAAAGTTAATGGCTGAAAATAATGTTGCAAAAAGCGATATTTCAGGTTCTGGAAAACGTGGACAAATTCTTAAAGAAGATGTTCTTGGTGGATTAGAACAAAGAGCAAGCGTCTCTACACTTTCTTCTTCTGCGACAAGTTCTTCGGTAATTCCTGTCCAAGAAATACGTGAAGAGCGGGTTCGTATGACGAAATTGCGTCAAACAATTGCGCGCCGTCTTAAAGATGCGCAAAATGTAGCAGCAATGTTAACCACATTTAATGAGGTTGATATGTCAGCGGTGATGGATTTGCGCAAGCGTTATAAGGACCTTTTTGAAAAGAAACATGGTGTTAAACTTGGTTTTATGGGTTTTTTTACTAAGGCTGTTTGTCATGCATTGAAAGAACTTCCTGCTGTTAATGCCGAAATTGATGGAACAGATATTGTTTACAAAAACTATGTCAATGTTGGAATTGCTGTTGGAACGGATAAAGGGCTTGTCGTTCCAGTGGTACGTGATGCAGATCAAATGTCATTGGCAGAGATTGAAAAAGAAATTGGCCGTTTGGGACGTCTTGCGCGTGATGGAAAATTAGCTGTTTCTGATATGCAAGGCGGAACTTTTACCATTACCAATGGTGGTGTGTATGGGTCGTTGATGTCGACACCGATTTTGAATGCACCACAATCTGGTATTTTGGGAATGCATGCGATTAAAGAGCGAGCAATGGTTGTTGAGGGCCAAGTGGTAATCCGACCCATGATGTATTTAGCGCTTTCTTATGATCACCGTATTGTGGATGGGCAAGAAGCTGTAACTTTCCTTGTGCGTGTTAAGGAAAGCTTAGAAGATCCGGAACGCCTTGTTCTTGATTTGTAAAATACAGTTTTCAGGATGAAAGGAGAAACGGATGTCTTATGATGTGGCTGTGATCGGAGCGGGTCCAGGTGGTTATGTAGCAGCAATAAAGGCGGCACAACTAGGGCTTAAAGTAGCGATTATTGAAAAGCGTACAACATTAGGGGGAACATGTCTCAATGTTGGTTGTATTCCTTCTAAAGCATTGTTGCATGCTTCAGAAGTGTTTGCTGAAATCCAGCATGGTTTTGAAACGCTTGGTATTTCTATTGGGAAACCTAAGCTTAATCTTGAACAAATGATGGTTCATAAGAAAGCTGTAGTGACAGCCAATACAAGTGGTGTTTCTTTTTTGATGAAAAAAAATAAAATTGATACTTTTTTGGGAACAGCTAAAATTTTAAGTGCGAGTCATGTGGAAGTTGTTGCCAAGGATGGTAATAAACAAACGATTGAAACAAAAAATATTATTATTGCGACAGGTTCGGAGAGTTCGGGCATTCCAGGGGTGAATGTTGAAATTGATGAAAAGACTATCGTCTCTTCTACGGGAGCGCTTTCACTTGAAAAGGTACCTGCGCGTATGATTGTCGTGGGTGCTGGTGTTATTGGTTCAGAACTTGGATCAGTTTGGAGCCGTTTAGGTGCTAAAGTGACCATTATTGAATATCATAATAAAATTTTGGGTTCAATGGATGGTGAAATTTCACGGCAATTTCAGAAGTTAATGGAAAAACAAGGAATTGAATATAAAACTGGTGCAAAGGTAACAGCCATTACACAATCTGGCTCAACGGCTCAGGTGAGCTTTGAAACTGTCAAAGGGGGGGAGGCTGAAACTTTAGAGGCTGATGTTGTGCTTATTGCTACTGGACGTTCTCCCTATACAGAGGGGCTTGGCTTACAAGAGGCTGGTGTTCAGTTAGATGAACGCGGATTTATAGCAATTGATGCTCATTGGCAGACGAATGTTCCAGGAATTTATGCGATTGGTGATGTCGTAAAAGGGCCAATGTTAGCCCATAAAGCAGAGGAAGAAGGCGTTGCTGTGGCAGAAATTTTGGCAGGTCAAAAAGGACATGTTAATTTTGATGTTATTCCTAGTGTAGTTTATACTCAGCCGGAAATTGCTAGTGTAGGAAAAACAGAAGAAGAATTAAAAACTGCTGGTATTGAGTATAATGTTGGCAAATTTCCTTTTATGGCTAATGGTCGTGCACGTGCAATGCAAAAGAGTGATGGGTTTGTTAAAATCCTTTCTGATAAAAAAACAGATCGGGTGCTAGGGGGACATATTCTTGGATTTGGTGCTGGTGAAATGATCCATGAAATTGCAGTTTTAATGGAATTTGGTGGTTCATCAGAAGATCTGGGACGTTGTTGCCATGCACATCCTACCTTATCGGAAGCAGTGCGTGAAGCAGCTTTAGCAACATTTGCGAAACCGCTTCATATTTAAAAATCTTTTAAAAGGTACATTTTAAAAAGAGCAAGGGGGGCAGCAAATGCTTGTGAAGCATACAATAGCACTTTAGAAGGAATAAAACCAATAATGAGATATTCCATTTAATGTTGTATGCTCAATAGTTGTTGTTTTAGAGCTCGATTGTGCTATTTTGATTGATTATCGTGGTGTACTGTAAAATCTTATCGTTTAGAGCGGTGATATTTGGTCTACGTAAAAATTTACGTATGAGGTATTTTTTATAGTGTTATAAAATATCTAGGGTATGGAGCGTAGAAGCCTATTTGCGCGCTTTGTTTTAAGAAAATATCTCTTCAAAGCTCCGAGAGGCTATTTCGTTATGGTGTTTGTGAATAGTATAACTATAAAATTCCTTGTGAAGTATATAAAACTCATTATGAACTGTCATCTTCACGTTTAGTAAAAATGTACGCTGACACTATCCTAAATTTTTCCATTCCTCAACATTGCTAAAGCTATTTATTATTCGAGAGTTTTCATAAGAGGAGCTTTTCTTTTATCGTTTTTTGTTTACACGCTTTCTTTGTTTGTGATGTGCAGACAAGAGATTTTAATTGATTCAATAAGAGAGAGTTTATGATGAGAGAATTTTACAGTATTCGGCGTTATGATTCAAATTAAGAACGAAAATTGTATCATTATAAATCAAAATGTTATATATTATGATGAATCATATGAAGTGAGAAATTAAGAGGAATTGAATTATTTAATGATTGGCGCCGGTTAAAAATTTTCATCCTTTAAGGTGAAGATGGATGTCAAATATTTTACAAAATACCGCTCTTTTTTTAAGAGCGGTATTTTTATATCTTTTGTTGATAACACTATCTTTTTGATGACAATGGCAGATCATAGAGTGTGATTAAATCAGTTCTTTTTGCCATTCTATTTTTCTTTATCATGGTTTGCTATATCTTAAAAAGATGATCTGTATCTTCTTTAATGTTTTTAAGAAATCCCAATGTTACCAAAATATAACGAATAGCTAAAATTTTTTTGAAAAAACATAATTTCATAAGAATATTAAGTTTGTTTTCATTTGGCAGTTTTGTGATAACTTGAAAAATTAAGTTTATGCTTTTTATAGGTATTAGAATTGTAATTTTTTATCCTCTTGTTGTTCTCTTATAAAAGTGGGAAGCCCCATATGATCAAGATATTTGAGGAAAGGGTGGGGTGGTAATTCTTCTACGTTGACCATTGTTTTAACATCCCATTCACCTGTGGCAATAAGAAGAGCTGTTGCGGCTGCTGGTACACCAGCTGTATAGGAAATGCCTTGTGCCCCAGTTTCATGAAAAGCTTGTTTGTGATCGGCTATATTATAGATAAAAATTTCTCTCGGTTTTCCATCTTTTTCGCCTTTAATAAGATCTCCAATACAGGTTTTTCCTGTGTAGTCTGGGGCGAGAGAGGAAGGGTCGGGTAAGACGGCCTTTACGACTTTCAAGGGCACGACTTCTTGTCCTTCTGCTGTCTTAATGGGCTGTTCAGATAAGAGACCAAGATTTTTTAGAACAGTAAAAACAGTAATATAACGATCACCAAATCCCATCCAGAAACGGACATTCTCTACATCAAGATTTTTGGAAAGTGAATGAATTTCATCATGTCCTGTCATATAGGCTTTTTGTTTTCCCACAACGGGAAGATCCCATTCATGGCTGACTTCAAACATTTTATTGGAAGTCCATTTTTTATTTTGCCATGACCATACTTGTCCTGTAAATTCACGGAAGTTAATTTCTGGATCAAAATTTGTAGCAAACCAACGCCCATGATTCCCAGCATTAATATCGATAATATCGATGTCTGTGATTTTATCAAAATAACATTTATGGGCTAATGCTGCGTAAGCATTAACGACACCGGGATCAAATCCCGCACCCAAAATAGCGGTGATACCAGCTTTTTCACATTCTTGACGCCGTGGCCATTCATAATTGCCATACCAAGGAGGAGTCTCACAAATTTTAAGAGGATCTTCGTGGATGGCAGTATCGATATAAGCGCATTTGGTTTCGATACAAGCTGAAAGAATAGACATATTAAGAAAGGCAGAACCAACATTAATGACAATTTCGCATTTGGTTTTTTGGATGAGCTTTACAGTTTCTTCTACATTCATTGCATTGAGTGTATGGCTTTTGAAGACACCTTGTTCTTTCATTGCGTTTTTTTCTTTAATAGAAGCAATGATGGCTTCACATTTTTTGAGCGTTCGTGAAGCAATGTGAATTTCACCAAGAATATCGTTGTTTTGAGCACATTTGTGCGCCACAACTTGTGCAACACCTCCAGCACCAATAATGAGAACATTTTTCTTCATTGTAGGTTCATCTCCTTTTTAATACTGTTGTATGACGTTTTTTATGGTTATTTTTATGAAAGGCTTTCCTGATAGTCGTTATAGCTAAACTGGCGTTGCAGTGTTAATGTGCCATCGCATTCTTTGAGAACAATAGCAGGCATTGTAACACCATTAAACCAGTTTTTCTTGACCATTGTATACCCTGCTGCATCTTGAAAAGACAGCCTATCCCCTATTTTAAGAGGTTTTGGAAACTGAAAAGTTCCAAAAACATCACCGGCAAGGCAGGATTTTCCGCAGATCATAATTTCATATTCTCCTTGATTGGGTTCTAATTTGGCATTTTCACGATAAATGAGAAGGTCAAGCATATGTGCTTCAATTGAGCTGTCGACGATGGCAAGATTCTTTTGATTATACAATGTGTCAAGAACGCTGACTTCTAGGGTGGTGCTTTTGGTAATCGCGGCTTCTCCTGGTTCTAGAAAAAGCGTAACACCATGAGTTTTGGAAAAGTGTTTTAAGCGTTCTGCGAAAGCTTCTATAGGATAATTTTCAGCGGTAAAATGGATTCCGCCGCCAAGGCTTATCCAGTCAACGGCAGAAAAAAGCTCTGAAAACTTTTCTTCCATATACCCAAGCATTTGATTAAAAAGATTAAAATCAGCATTTTCACAATTATTATGGATCATCAAGCCGTTGATGAGAGGCAGGACTTCTTTAATAGCACTTTGATTTGTTTCTCCTAAGCGACTAAAAGGGCGGGATGGATTGGCAAGATCAAAATTCGATGCACTAATTCCTGGATTTAATCTTAGACCTCGTTGAATGGTTTTTGTTGCATTAGAAAAGCGTTGAAGTTGTTGGATTGAGTTAAAGATAATTTTATCTGCATAACCACAGGCTTCATCAATTTCATGATCGGCCCAAGCAACCGAATAGGCATGCGTTTCTTTGCCAAACTTTTCTCTTCCTAAATGAAGTTCATAAAGGGATGATGATGTAGTTCCATCCATAAACTCAGACATTAAATCAAAAACACTCCATGTGGCAAAACATTTCAAAGCAAGCAAAACTTTTGCTCCGGATATTTCCCGTAAGCGAGAAATCGTTTGCATATTTTTGATGAGTTTCGATTTGTCTATAAGATAATAGGGGGTTTTTATCATCATTTATTCATTCTTTTTTGAAGGATCTTATTGCCAAGATAAACGTTTAGTATAAAGAGTAACAGAATGTATCAAGAAAAAAGGATTTTAGGAAAAGAAACTGTTTCTGTCTAGCAATGAAAGACTTTCTGTAACTGCTGTCGTTTATTATTTTGAGTTTTGCGTTATGAGTATGAAAAAAAAATTATATTATGCTTTAGCTTTTGTATTTGTTAGCAGTTTTTTCATTATAACAACCACTCTTACTCATTTGGTGCAAAATAGGAGTGATGCTAAAGCCAAACTGATTTCTAACGCCTCTGTCCAAGAGGATTCGGTATCTTTGATTTTTACTGGGCGTAGAGAACTTAATGGTTTTAAGGGGTATCATGATTATCGACGTGGTTATGTTAAGTATAAAGATAATTGGTGGTATCCTGAAGCGGCATTTGTTACATCTCCGCACTTAAGCACAAAAGGCGCATCATTAAAAGTTGTATCAGATACTAAAAGAGAGTTTTTAGCTTCTTCTTCAGAAAAATTAGAAAAAAAAGAGCCATGGATGCTTAAACAACATATTGAATCTTGCCGTGTGCGTTATCGCTCTTATAATAAAAATGATAATAGTTTCCAGCCTTTTCATGGTCCTCGTAAACAGTGTTTATCGCACTTTTTTAAAGGATAGAAATTATTAAATAAAATTTTAATTGCTTCTTGTCGTGGGCGTTATTGTTCTTACAATAAGGAGAAAACTTGTATGGTGCGCAGTATTTTTACGCAAGCATTGTTTTTGAAAAATTTAAATGCTTTTAAGTTTTATTAAATCTTATTATCATTAAGTGTGGAATGGGGGGGAAATATAAATTTTGTTTTGTCAATGACAAAATATTTAAGGGCAGTATGGAGCTGAAAGAATGATAATACGGGAAGCAATGTTGGTATTGCTCGTTTTGCTTCCCTTTGGTGGAAGTGCTGTCATTGGCTTTTTTCGTTCGACAGCAAAAAATAATGAAGCGTGGTTTGCTGGGATTGTCGCACTTTTCTGTCTTTTTTTTACAATCATGCTTTATCCTGCGGTTTGTGGAAATCATATTATACGTTTAGATATTTCTTGGCTTCCAGAATGGGGAGGAAATTTAATCCTTCGGATGGATGGTCTATCGTGGCTTTTTTGCTTGCTCATTACAGGAATTGGGCTGCTTGTTGTTGTTTATGCGCGTTATTATATGGATCCGGCGGATTCTGTACCACGATTTTTTTCCTTTTTTCTGGCCTTTATGGGTTCGATGACAGGGATTGTTTTATCAGGTAATCTCGTTTTTTTGGTTGTTTTTTGGGAACTTACCAGTATTTTTTCTTTTTTGTTGATTGGTTATTGGTATCATAATGCTAGCGCGCGTGAAGGGGCGCGTATGGCTTTAACGATTACAGGTTTTGGTGGTTTTGCCCTTTTTATTGGGGTTTTATTGATTGGGTACATTGTTGGCAGTTTTGATTTGGATAAGGTGCTGCAGTCTGGAGATGTGATCCGGTCAAGTTCTCTTTATAGTCCTGTCCTTATTTGTATTTTATTGGGAGGATTAACAAAAAGCGCGCAGTTTCCCTTTCATTTTTGGCTACCCAACGCGATGGCTGCTCCAACACCTGTATCGGCTTATTTGCATTCGGCAACGATGGTGAAAGCAGGGTTGTTTTTGCTGGTTCGTTTATGGCCCGTGCTTTCTGGGACAGAGCTTTGGTTTTTGCTGGTTGGCTTTTCAGGACTTTCAACACTTCTTCTTGGAGCTTATTTTTCTATGTTTCAGCAAGATTTGAAAGGACTGCTTGCTTATTCGACTATTAGTCATCTTGGATTGATTACCACGCTTTTAAGCCTTGGGAGTCCCCTTGCATGTGTTGCAGCGATTTTTCATATGGCCAATCATGCTACTTTTAAAGCCTCTTTATTTATGGCTGCTGGCATTATTGATCATGAAACCGGAACACGTGATATGCGTAAGTTGACAGGCCTTTATCGCTTTATGCCGATTACAGCAACTCTTGCTTTAGTGGCAAGTGCAGCGATGGCTGGTGTTCCTTTATTAAATGGTTTTTTATCGAAAGAAATGTTTTTTGCTGAGGCTGTTGAAACGCATATGGAATCATGGCTTGATTGGATTGCTCCTTATGTAGCAACGCTGGCTAGCTTGTTTAGTGTGACTTATTCTATACGCTTTATTCATGGTGTCTTTTGGGGACCAAAACCGGATAAATTACCCAAAACTCCGCATGAACCTCCGCATTTTATGCGTTTACCAATGGAGCTTTTGGTGTTTATTTGTTTGGCAGTTGGTATTTTTCCTAATTTAACAATCGGGCCTATTTTAGATAATGCTGTTGTGTCTGTTTTAGGACCGATGAAGATCTCTTATAGTTTAGCTGTTTGGCATGGGATTAATACGCCATTAATGATGAGCTTGGTGGCTTTATTAGGGGGCGGATTGCTCTATGTTGTCGGGCATCGTTATTTTTTATCCTGTGATGATGGTGCTCCTTTTTTTCGTCATTTGAATGGACCACGTATTTTTGAACGTGTTCTTGTGATTATTTCTTGGAAATGGGCACGTGCGGTGGAATCTGTTTTGTCAACACGCCGTTTGCAAATACAGTTGCATTGGATCTTTGGTGTGTGTTTTATTTTTGTTGGTCTTTTGCTTTGGTGTGATGGTTTAATCGCACTAGGAGGATTACCACTTTTTCCACTTGATATCCCTTTTCTTGCTCTTTGGTTAGTCGGTGGATTGTGCGCTCTTTTAGTGGCCTGGCAAGCAAAGTTTCACCGTCTTGCTTCACTCATGCTGTTGGGGGGAGCAGGACTAATGACTTGTGCAACCTTTTTATGGCTTTCTGCGCCCGATTTGGCAATAACGCAATTGGTTGTTGAAATCGTGACAGCTGTTTTATTATTGCTTGGTTTGCGTTGGTTGCCTAAGCGTGTGCATAATCCTGCTCCAACGTCTGTTCACTTTTGGGTGCGTGTACGTCGTGCCCGTGATTTCATCATAGCAATTATGGGAGGTGCTGGTGTTGCATGGCTCTCTTTTGCGGTGATGACACGTCCTCAAGGAACAACAGTTTCTCATTTTTTTCTGAAGAATGCTTATTCTAGTGCTGGTGGTCGCAATGTTGTGAATGTGTTATTGGTTGATTTCCGTGGTTTTGATACTATGGGAGAAATTGTGGTTTTGGGGGCTGTTTCACTGACTGTCTTTGCTCTTTTGCGTCGCTTCCGTCCTGCTCCTGAAAGTATTGATGCACCGTTTCAACAACGTGTTCAGGAAGCTTTTGATAAGGCTCAGCCGGATCGGAATGTGGGGGATACAGTGTTGAATTATCTCGTTATTCCTTCTGTTATTATGGGGTGGCTTTTTCCGGTTATTATCGCTTTTGCTGTTTATTTATTCGTGCGAGGCCATGATCTTCCAGGAGGGGGATTTGTCGGTGGAGTCACTTTAGCGATAGGCTTTATTTTGCAATACCTTGCACAAGATATTCGTTGGGTAGAAAACCATTTGAGAGTCTTGCCTTTACGCTGGATGGGTTTCGGGTTATTGCTATCGGCTCTAACGGGAATAGGGGCTTTGTTTTTTGGGTATCCTTTTTTAACATCATTTTTTCAATATATTCATGTGCCGTTGATTGGAAAGATTCCTATAGCATCTGCTTTTTTGTTTGATTTTGGTGTGTTTTCTCTTGTGTTGGGAGCAACGGTTCTCATTTTAATTGCACTTGCACATCAGTCAATTCGTAGTTACCGAATCGGTAAAAAACCCGCTTTGAAAGAGAAGGAAAATTGATGGAAATTATTCTTTCTTTGGCTATTGGTGTTCTTGTTGGATCTGGAATTTGGCTTATTTTGCGTCCTAGAACTTTTCAAATCATTCTTGGTTTGTCTTTAATATCTCATGGTGTTAATCTTTTCATATTTGCAATGAGTAGACCCCGCAGTAATGCGGCGCCAATTGTTGATCCTACTACAGTGATTAATACAGCTAATTATGCTGATCCTCTTCCTCAGGCTTTGGTTTTAACTGCGATTGTGATCAGTTTTGCAACGACAGCGTTATTTTTGGTTATCTTGTTGGTTTCACGCGGTTTAACAGGTTCAGATCACGTTGATGGACGTGAGGTACAGTGATGGGAGCTTGCGTGCATTATCTTCTTATTTTGCCTATTCTTTTGCCGTTAATTACAGGGGCTCTTCTTCTTTTCTATGATGAACGCCGTTCAAAACTGAAATCACTTATAAGTATTTTTTCCGCTGTATTGTTAATTATTATTGCTGTTTTATTGGTGAGGCGTGCTCTTGAAGTTGCACCAGCCTTGGATGTTTATCGGCTTGGTAATTGGCCTTCCCCTTTCGGTATTGTTTTGGTGCTTGATCGCTTAAGTGCTATGATGCTTTTACTTTCTAGTCTGTTGACCACTGCAGCATTGGTTTTTGCACGAGCACATTGGTATAAAGCGGGTTCTCATTTTCAGTCATTGATGCAATTTTTCATGGTTGGAATAAACGGCGCTTTTTTGACAGGTGATTTATTTAATTTATTTGTATTTTTCGAAGTAATGTTAACAGCCTCTTATGGGCTTGCGTTGCATGGATCTGGTCCGTTACGTGTGCGTGCTGGGTTGCATTATGTCGTGGTTAATCTGGTTGCTTCATTGTTTTTTCTGGTTGGCGCGGCGCTTATTTATGGAATTGTGGGCACGCTCAATATGGCTGATTTGGCTGTAAAAATAAAATATATAGCCTCTAGCGATATGATTTTATTCGAAATAGGAGCTGCGCTTTTGGGAGTTGCTTTCTTGCTTAAAGCAGGAGTGTGGCCATTGAATTTTTGGTTGATGCCAACGTACAGTGCAGCAGTAGCGCCCGTTGGAGCTTCTTTTGCACTTTTAAGCAAAGTTGGTATTTATATTATTTTACGTTTAACATTGTTATGGTTTGGGCCTGAAAGTGGACATTTTAGCCATTTTGGTCAAACGGTTTTATTTTACGGTGGTCTTGCCACTATGGCTTTTGGTTTTATTGGGGTGTTGGCAAGCCAAGTCTTAGTACGTTTGGCAGCTTATAGTGTTTTGGTTTCTTCTGGGACTTTGTTGACAGCGATTGGGATTGGCAACACAGCATTGATTGCAGGTGCACTCTTTTATATTGTTTCCTCAACATTGGCACTTGGTGCTTTTTTTCTTGTTGTGGAGTTGGTTGAACGTTGTCAAGATGTGGCAGCCAATGTTTTGACGGTTACAATGGAAGTTTATGGTGACGATGAAGAGGAGGAAGAAGATGAAGTGGGAACCTATTTGCCGGTAACTTTGGCAATTCTTGGGGCTTGTTTTGGGCTTTGTGCACTTTTGATTATTGGTCTACCACCTTTTTCTGGTTTTGTTGCTAAGTTTATGATGTTCGTGGCACTCTTAAACTATAGTAAAGAAAATATTTCTACCTCTCTGCCCGTTTATCATGATTGGCTTTTTATGATTTTTGTTACCATATCTAGTTTTGCGGCTTTAATTGCGATGACACGAACGGGGATTCGAACTTTTTGGGTTTCTCTTGAAGGCAGAATTCCAAGGGTGCAGGTGATTGAATTTGCTTCTGTTGCCGTTCTCCTTGCTTTGTGTTTTCTTATTACAATTGTTGCTGGTCCTGTTAGTCATTATATGTTGGAAACGGCCAGAACTTTGTATGAACCTCAAAACTATATTGGAAGCGTTTTGGATGATTTTTCTCTAGAAAATAGGGGGATGAATCAATGAAATATTGTTATTTTTTCCCTTTTTCTAGCGTAGCAATTGTTTTTATGTGGCTGATCTTAAATGGCTTTAGTTTCGGCCAATTTCTTTTAGGTGTTATCATCGCGTTGTTTGGGGGCTGGATGATGCGGCTTCTTGAGTCGGAAAAGATAACCATTAAAAGTTGGCGGGCAGTTTTTCAGTTGTTTTTTCGCGTGTTTATCGATTCTATCGTTTCAAATATTGCAGTGGCTTGCTTCGTTTTAACCAAAAGATCTCGAAAACATCAGTCTGGTTTTATTGTGGTGTCCATTTCGCTCGAAAGTCGTACAGCTTTAGCTGTTTTGGCATGTATTCTTTCAGCAACTCCAGGTACTGTTTGGATTGCCTATAATAGAAAAAATAGTGAACTTTTACTTCATGTCTTAAATTTTAAAAATGAATATGATTATCAAAAATTGATCAAAAAACGCTATGAACAATTACTTTTGGAGATTTTTTAATGAGTATGGTGATCCTTTATTGGGGACTTTATCTTTCGCAGTTTTTTTTAAGTTTGGCAATGATTCTTGCACTGTTTCGGTTGATTCGTGGGCCACGGGCGCAAGATCGGATTGTAGGGTTGGATGCTCTTTATATAATCACTATTCTTTTATTTCTTACATTCGATATCCGTTCAGGAACAACTATTTATTTTGTTGCGGCGCTTATTATTGGCTTGTTGGGTCCTGTATCAAGTATTGCGTTGGCAAAATTTCTCATGCGAGGAGAAATTATTGAATGAAGGATGTATCGCTTGTTGTTGCTATTGCTGTTACGTTTTTTTTGATATTAGGATCTGGTCTCACATTGATTGGAACAATAGGATTGGTGCGCCTTCCCACGTTTTATAAGCGTTTACATATGCTTTCGTTGAGTACAAGTTGGGGTGCTGGCAGTATTCTTATTGCGTCGTTTCTTTATTCAATTTTTATAGATCATCATTTTGTTTTTCATGAATTTTTGTTGATGATTTTTTTATTTATAACAATGCCTGTCGCTTCTATGCTCGTATCACAAGCGTCGGCTTATCGGCACTATTCAAAAAATAAATTAAAAAAACCGCTGGCTCTTTTATCACGTCAGATGGAAGAACAAACATCTGCTTCAGAAGAAATATCATGTGATACGAGCCAGAGCGACTTTTAAGATGATAAGCTTTTTTATTCTGTTTTTTGTTCTTCTACACATTGAATAGGTTTTTTATTTTCTGGATCATTAATGAGATCAGAAAGTATGGCTTCGTTTCCTTTTGTCCACCATATATATGGTCCTCCCATATATTTTGCTCCAGAAGCACTTATGCTACGGGAAGCGATGATACGCTTTCCGTTCCATTTGAAATCAACAAGTGAAATGTTACCAGCATTGAGATAGGTCGCTTCAATACGCTCTTTACTTGTGCCTGTATCGCATTGATAGGTAGCAACTTCTGTTGTTGGTTCTGGATCATCCGGTACCTCAATAACTAAAGAGCCAGCAAGGGCATTGAGTGAACCGAATAGTGGCATACTTAAAGCAGCAAAAAATCCTACAATAAAAGTAATTTTTTTCATGATATTTCCTCAGTTATTTAAAATAATAACAGTGATTCATCCTTACAGAGGATGGGATTTTTTTCTTCTGGATCTTGAATAAGATCATAAAGTGTTACTTCTTTATTTTTTTCCCACCAAATATATTGCTCCCCCACATACTTTGCTCCAGAAGCAGCAATAACATTAGCAGCGATAATGTGATCGCCTTTCCATTTGAAATCAACTAATGAAATATTGTCAGCGTTGTGATAGGTTGCTTCAACGCGTTCTTTATTTCCTCCTATATTACATTGATAGGTTATAGTTTGTTTTTCTGGATTATCTGATACCTCAATGATTAAAGAAGCAGCCAAGGCACAGCTGACATTGAAAAATAATAAAGAGGAAAAAAATCCTAAAATATGTAGAGTTTTTTTCATAATGCTTCCCTATATGAAAAGTAATTTATCCTATATGATGGTGTCTACGGCAGGATTCGAACCTGCGACCCCAGGATTCATACCACTTCGATTTTCACCGCCAGCCTTATCGGCTGTTTGTGGTCTGGACTGTCTCTTCACCTTGAAGCTTACGCCTTTTAGGTGCTGCCCGTTCAGTCTCTACACCTTTCTCTCATTTGAAGAGAGACTTGGCTCGGGATTGGCATATAGTTGCCTATGAAGCTTTCCCCGAATTTGAGCAGATTCACTTTGGGGATTTCCCCTCAAAGTGCCCAATTTCTTTAGGAATCCTGTGCTCTATCCTACTGAGCTACGCAGACATCATCATCTTTATTCCTTTAATAGAAGTATAAAAACGAATCAATTATATTCAATATGAATTAACGAATTTCTGTTAATTTTTGTTCCAAAAAGGACAAAACTGCATCTGGTGGAACATTTTTTGCAATAAATGATTGACCAAGTCCGCGCGTTAAGATGAAGGTCAAATTATTTTGTGAAACTTTTTTGTCTTGGGCGATGAGAGTCATTAAAGTTTCAGCATCTGGTAGACCCCCTGGGATATCTGTTAATTGTGTAGGTAATCCTATGGTTTTAAGGTGTGCTTCGATGCGGTGTATGAGCGTGGAGTCTATTAGATTCAGTTGGGCAGAGAATTGATGCGCGAGAACCATTCCAATTGCTACAGCTTCACCGTGAATTAAACGCTTTGAGTCATAAGCGGTTGCTGTTTCAAGCATGTGTCCAAATGTATGGCCGAGGTTTAAGAGTGCACGCTCTCCTTTCTCATATTCATCACGTGCTACAATGGTAGCTTTAAATTGGCATGAGCGAACAATTGCTTCTGTTCGTATAGAGCCATTAGAAAAAATTTCTTGTCCATTTTTTTCAAGCCATTCAAAGAAATCAGGTTGGTTAATGAGTCCATACTTGACTATTTCTGCGTAACCAGCACGAAATTCACGTAGTGGTAGGGTATCAAGGATACATGTGTCAGCAATAACGCATTGCGGTTGATAAAACGCACCAATAAGATTTTTGCCATATCGGCTGTTGATACCCGTTTTTCCACCAACAGAGGAATCAATTTGCGCAAGAAGCGTTGTGGGCATTTGGATGAAGTTCATACCACGGCGGATCATACTTGCCGCAAATCCTGCTAGATCGCCAATGACACCACCACCAAAAGCAATAACACAGTCCCCTCTTTCTAAACGCGCAGCAAGAATTTGATCGATGACAACTTGCAGGGTTGAAAATGATTTTGATTGTTCTCCCGCTTCTACAATAATAGGGACAGTATGGATTTTATTTTTTTTAAACTCTGTTTGTAATGTATCCAAATGGAGGGATGCAACATTTGTATCTGTAACAACTGCTAAACGCGTTTGATGAAAATTTTTTTGCTGAAGAGCATGTTTAATCTGTAAAGAAGCTTGTGTAATGAGACCCGGACCAATGATGATATTATAACAGTGCTTGTCTAATTTAATGGTGACGGTTTTGGCTTTCATGCTTGTTCTTTCTATCGTTATTTTTTTGTATAGAGGTAGTGCTGTATAGATCGTATGACATTTTTTGCTACTCTGTAGGGGCTTTCTTTATGACTGTTAATTGTTAAATTTGCTTTTTCATAGAGAGGATAGCGCTGTTCCATGAGTTGTTGCATCGTTTCTTTAGGGTTTGCTGTTTGAAGAAGTGGTCGTGTTGGACGCTTGGAAACACGTTGCATAAGGATATCAAGATCTACTTTCAGCCAGATGGATATTCCATTTTGATGGATGGCTTTTCGTGTATCTTGATTCATGTAGGCGCCACCACCTGTCGCTAAAACAAGAGGGCTTTTTTTTATGAGATTGAGAATAACACGCTGTTCAAGAGTACGAAATTCCGCTTCACCGTAGATTTTAAAAATTTCTGTGATAGGCATTTGTGCTGCTTTTTCGATTTCTTGATCAGAATCATAAAAGGGTAAACCAAGCATGTTAGCAACACGTTTTCCGATGACTGATTTTCCTGCCCCCATAAGACCAACAAACACAAGAGCTTGGTTATCGAGAGATGATAAGAGTTGTTTCTTTACTTGTGACATAGAGGGATGTTGGGGTCGATTATTTTTCATAGCTTATTTCGGCATTTATCTGCTTGAAAGTCAATTCCTGTTAATCTTTATAAGATAGAATAAGAGATAGAGTATTTTGGAAAAAGTTTATTATTTTATGCCAACATTGACCAGATTTTTGATGATTCTTTTTATTTTGCTTATTATTCTTTTTAGTATAATGATCATTCTTGTGGTTTTTGTTGAGCCTGTAACTGTGGATATGTCTGTTGATGTCCCTTTGGATTCATTGAGTCTTTCCTTGAGAATGAATCAATGAAAAATAACAGTGTGATAGAACGTTTTCTTGAAATGATGAGTGCTGAACGAGGTGCTTCTGTTCATACGCTTGCGGCTTATCAACATGATTTACAGTGGGCGCAAGATGAATTGTCCTCCCATTCTGTTTCGCTTTTTGCAGCACAAAAGGAAGATTTGATTGGTCTTTTGTCGCTTATGCATACGTTTGGTTTTGCTGCATCTTCACAAGCGCGTCGTTTATCGACGTTGCGTCAATTTTATCAGTTTCTTTATGCAGAAGGATTAAGAGCAGATGATCCTTCCCATGATATTGATGCACCTCGCCAAGGACGCCCTTTGCCCAAAATTATCAGTGAAGATGTGGTGACAAAATTTCTTGATTTGGCGCAGTTGGAGGTTAATCAAGCAATTTATGGGTCCAAGGATTATTTGCGAGCATTGCGTCTTCAGTTGTTGAGTGAAATGCTTTATGCAACAGGATTACGCATTAGTGAGTTGGTGAGTTTGCCAGTGCAGGCTGTTCGGGGGAAAGAATACAGTATTTTGGTTTGTGGTAAGGGAAAAAAAGAACGAATGGTGCTGTTATCAAAAAAAGCATATCAAGTTCTGTTGCAGTGGTTGAATTTGCGTGATCAAGGAAAAGATGCAACAAGTCTTTATCTTTTTCCAGCGCATTCAGAAACAGGGTATATTGCCCGTCAAGTTGTTGCACGGGAATTGAAAAACCTTGCTAAAAGAGCTGGAATAAAAAGTAATCACTTTTCTCCCCATGTGTTACGCCATGCTTTTGCTAGCCATCTTTTACAAAATGGCGCTGATTTGCGTGCCGTTCAACATTTGTTGGGTCATTCTGATATTTCTACCACTCAGATTTATACCCATGTATTGGAAGAGGGACTTTATCGTTTAGTCAATGAGCATCATCCACTTGCCGATGAGCAAAAGGCTCGTTAAAGAAAAGGTGTTGTTTTTGAAAAAGACTTTATAAAGCGAATTATAAGTGTATAAGTGACACTGAGTGAGTTGGTACAATGTATAATTATCTTGATTTTGAAAAACCAGTTGCTGATCTCGATGGGAAAATTCTTGAATTAAAAAAAATTTCTCAGGAAAAAGACAGTCTTGATATGAGCGACGAGATTGCGCGTCTTGAAAAGCGTTCCCAAACGGCATTGAATGATATTTATAAAAAATTGACACCGTGGCAAAAAACACAAGTCGCTCGTCATCCTGATCGTCCGCATTTTATGGACTATTCTAAACGCTTATTGAGTGATGTTACACCTTTGGCAGGAGATCGCAAATTTGCTGAAGATGAAGCTATTCAAGCTGGTTTTGCTCGTTTTAAGGGGGAGGCCGTTGCTTACATTGGTCAAGAGAAAGGTCACGATACGCAAACACGTTTGCGCTATAATTTTGGTTCTGCACGTCCAGAAGGATATCGTAAAGCGGTACGTATTATGGAAATGGCTGACCGCTTTGGTTTGCCACTCCTCACTTTTATTGATACAGCGGGTGCTTATCCTGGAGTAAGCGCTGAAGAACGTGGGCAAGCGGAAGCAATTGCTCAATCAACAGCAGCAACTTTGCGCCTAAAGGTTCCTGTTGTATCCGTTGTTATTGGAGAAGGTGGTTCTGGGGGAGCTATAGCAATTGCGGCTGCCAATAAAGTTTATATGTTGGAACATGCGATTTACTCTGTTATTTCTCCAGAAGGAGCAGCTTCTATTTTATGGCGTGATCCAGCCCGTGCAAAAGATGCTGCAATGAATATGCGTATTACCGCTCAAGATTTGTATCGCTTAAAGATTATTGATGGTATTATTTCGGAGCCTTTAGGAGGAGCACATCGTGGAAAAGAAATTGCTATTGATGCAACGGGTGATGTTATTTCAGAGGCTTTAAAAGCGATGGCTGGAAAGGATGGTCAAGTGCTTAAACAAGAGCGAAGGGAAAAATACCTTCAAATTGGTCGCTCACTAGTATAAGTCATTTTTAGTGAGGGGTTTTGGATTGGAGTTTTATTCGATGACATTTAACAGATTCCTCGCTCTGTGTGTTGTGTTTGTAATGGGAATATTGACGGCATGTGAAGGAAGATTACCAGCTTCTATTCGTGCTAAAGTTGAGCAACCTCTTCCGCAGGAAATCCGAAATAGAATGGCTCTGTACAATATAGACCCATATGCACCGATTATGATGCGGTTTTTTAAGGAAGAAAATGTTGCTGAAATTTGGAAGCAATCTCGTTCAGGATCTTTTGTGTTGGTGGCGCGCTATGGCATTTGCAAATGGTCTGGTAAGCTTGGTCCTAAATATAAGGAAGGGGATCTTCAGACACCAGAGGGTTTTTATACGATTAGCGCAAACCAAATGAATCCTTATTCAAAATATTATCTTTCTTTTAATATAGGATATCCAAACCTTTATGATCAGGAAAATGGCCGTACAGGAAGCAATCTTATGGTACATGGTTCTTGCTTTTCCGCTGGTTGTTATTCTATGAGTGATAGAAATATGGCTCAAATTTATGCGTTTGCACGGGATGCTTTTAAAGGAGGGCAAAGAGCATTTCAGTTACAAGCTTTTCCTTTCCGCATGACTGAGGATAATATGTCACGTCATAGCAATGATCCTCATTATCAATTCTGGGTTATGCTTAAGAAAGGTTATGATTTTTTTGAAGAAAATCGTAAACCTCCAATCGTTGAAGTTTATGAAAAACGTTACGTTTTTAATCGCGATATTGGTAAAACTTCAGTTTCTCTGATGCAGTGAGTGTTATTTTATCCTGCTGCGTACCGTAAAACACTGTCGCTTATGGTGATGAGATAGGATATATAACTTTATGCATGAGGTGCTTTTTTTAAGTGAGGCGTCAATATTTTAAAGCGTTGGTCTTGTTCATAGAGCTTTATGTTAGTAAATTAGATTGAGGTGGGACGCCAAGAGGAATTTTCTCAAAAAAGTTGGATTGTTTGCACATCGGTACTGATATCAATCTTCGTTTTTAGTGAAGAGTAAGTTAACATAAAATGTACCTCTCTTTTTATTTCTTTAAAAGAGTTTTGTTCTTTTATGCTGTGAAATATTGTCTTGTCGTGCTGTTATATAAGATACATTCACATATTTTAAAATGCGATATTGCTTCTGTCTGATTTTAGTTTTTTTCTTAACAGGGATTTTGATTTCAATTAGCTTGAATAAATATAAAGTTGAGCAGAATATTTTAGAACCAATAATTTTGCTAATCGGTCTGTGAAATGAATCACATGAAGTGGTTTGCAGATGAAGCGCATTTAGAGAGAAAACAATCTATTTTCAGATTGATGGGTATTAAATTTTTTATCATAACAATTTGATTTGTAATGATAATTTAGTGTTATTCAAGTTAAATTAGAACCCTGAATGCCGTAAGATTCTCTCATTTCAAAGCCGTTCCATGTTGAATAAATTAAAACCATTTTCTTGCACGTTACAAGCGGGGATAGCCGCGTGGGTGAAACTGTGCACGAAAGACTAAAATGCTTTTTACAAACCGTCTCAAGTACCAAGAGATGTTTCAACATTGGGAATTAGCAAAGTGTGTAATGGTGCCGGTTTGCTCCTTTAAAAGCATAAAGATGGTGGTGCCAATGAATTTAATATTATATCATTGAAGGGGAGAAAAAATTAAAACTTTATTCCTGGAATGACCAGAGGATTTTCTAAGAGAGCTGTTTTGTCTGCAGTATCTATTGCTGGTTTATTAAAAAAAGCATTGAGAAGTTTTTCTATCGCTTCTTTTTCAACACCATCGGCAATGATGACAAAACGTGTTTGTTTTATTCCTTTTGGCCATGCTGGCAATCTTATGGGAGGATGAAAAAATGTTTGTACGCCATGTAATACAAGTGGGCGATAAGGATCATCACGCAATGCGATAATTGCTTTAATACGGAGTAACTTTGCACCATAACGGTTTTGTAGGAGATCTAAAAAAGCTTCAATTGTAGCGTAATCAACAGGACTCTCACAGTTTAGTGAAAAGGTACGAATGGTTTTATGGGGGGGATGATCATGGAGGGTAGTCGTAAGATTTTGTTTAAGTTTTGTATTTTCTACTTTTTCATTCCATAATGTGTTATTTATTAATAGATTTGAGCAGAAATCTTCAGAATGGGCGTCAATTATTTGTGCTGTAGGATTAATGGCTTTAAGTGTGTTAAGGAGCGTATTTGAAAGCATTTGTGGGGCTGTGAGATCTGTTTTGGTGAGAATAATTTTATCAGCAAAGATTAATTGTTTATATATTTCAGGATAGTGCTCACATATGGAAAGCGTGCTTAATGTATCAAATGTTGCAAAAACAGCATTTATGGACAATGTTTGAATAAACAGTGGGTGGCTTAAAAGTATTTGTAAAATAGGAGCAGGATCAGCCACCCCTGTTGTTTCAATGATAATGTGATTGAGTTGTTTGATTTGTCCTGTTTGGACGCGATTGATTAAATCGGTTAATGTGTCGATGAGATCACTGCGTAAATTACAGCATAAGCAACCATTGGCAAGCTCAATAATTCCTTCTGTCGCCTTTTCAACCAGAAGGTGGTCAATACTGATTTCGCCGAATTCATTGATGATAACAGCACATTCTGTTAGAAGAGGGTCTTTTAGCATACGGTTGAGCAAAGTTGTTTTGCCAGAGCCTAAAAAACCAGTAATAAGCGTGAGAGGAATGCGCTTTATTTTCATATTAATCATCAACCGTGGTTTTGTTTTAAAGAAACATCTTTTAAAGCACCCAATCCCATTTCATGGCGCCGACCATGAATGGTATAACGATAAAGCCATTGAACACCACCAGCTTTACGTTTGTAGATAAGCAAGCCGGCATTATCACACTATTTGCTAGCTTCCAATGTTGCGCGACAGCTCTTAGAACTTAAGACGGTTCATAAGAGCTACTTTAATCCTTTCTTAATAGTTTTTTATCCATATGGCTAGCCCCGCTTGTGACGTGCAAGCAAGTGATTTTGATTGATTCAAGATAAACAAATTTGAAATGAGAGAATCTTACGTTATTCGGGACTCTCAATTCAATATGAATAATGCTAAATTATCATTATAAATCAATATCTTGTTGTTTTAAAGAAACATATCTTAATATGTTTAATCTCATTTATAATGGTACTTGTGAGGGATATAATGGTAAACTCTCCATAAATCCATTATACCACTATTCTTATGCTTATAAAGGTATACGTAGGCACTCGCTACACTTCTTCAGAGACCAGTGTTGTGATAACTTTTGGTACTTGAAAAGACTTATAAGAGGAATTTTAATTCCCTGCTTTAATTATTTTACCTCTATGTTCATCCAACTGGTGATGTGCAAGAAACTGATTTTAATTGATTCGACAGATACAGATTTGAAATGAGGAAACCTTACGATATTTGTGCTTCTGACATAAGGTGCAAAATTATTATTATAAATCAATCAATTACAATTAATTATAGATTATGGCTTACGGCTTTTTTATAGAATAGTTTGCACTTCTTTTAGACACACTATGGGGTTTTCTTAGTGGTTTTACTGTCATTTTGGGTGTCTGTGGCGTACGAATGAGGTGTACTACTAAAGGATGAGAAAAAGAAGGTGCAGCAGTGATAAAAGGTGAGGTGAGAATAATATTCCCTTGATCATCATATGAATTTGCATGCATTTTTATGGCTTCAGGTGTGCATGTTTGTTTTCTCATATTGCTGGCTTGTGTTATCTTGCTACCATAAGGTTTTAATGTTGCTAGTGTTAATTGAGGGGTTCCTTGATGCAAAAAGCCTGTTTCAAGAAGTTGTGCAGCTTTTTCTTCTCTTTCACTTATGTTGTTAGCACCTAGAATAACAGCAATAATTGTACGTTTATTGCGGGTGGCTGAGGCAACAAGATTAAAACCAGAGGCACAAATAAAGCCTGTTTTCATACCGTCTATCCCATAAAAACGGCCAATGAGGTTGTTTGAGTTATGCTGGATTTTTCGATTATTACCAAAATCAATGGCTGGAATAGAAAAATAATGAGCATATTGTGGAAATTCTCGACGTATTTGAACGGCTAAAAGAGCAATATCGCGTGCCGTGGAGTAGTTTTGAGGGTCTGGTAAACCACTTGCGTTCGCAAAATGGGTGCCAAACATGCCTAAACGTTTAGCTTCGCTATTCATTTTACGTACAAAATCTTTCTGTGAACCTGCAACAGCTTCACTCATGGCAATGGCTAAATCATTGGTAGATTTAACCATGGTGATACTTAAGGCTGTATCAAGTGTGAGTACAGAACCAGCTTTATAGCCTGAACGATATGAGGGAGCTTTTGCGGCGTATTCGCTGATGGTGATAGGTTTGTTTGGTGAAACTTCTCCTCGGCTCATGGCACGAAAAATAACATAAGCGGTCATTAATTTTGTCAAGGAAGCAGGATACCAACGCTCAAAAGCTTGATTATGTTTTAAGATATGCCCCGTTGTAACATCAACAGAAATAAAAGGCTGCGCTAGAGCAGAAGCGCTGGATAAACTCAAAACGAAAGAAAAAAATAAATTATAGAAGAGATGTTTCATTAATTTAAATCGAGTTCCTTTTTATTCGTTATTTAGAATTATTTTAATGTAACACACAAAGCTTTTGAGTCCAGGATTGAAAGGACAGATGGTTAATTGCTGTATCAGTTGTGTTTCAGGGATAAAAACCAACACTCATCTTCATTTTCCCCTTGAATTTGGTTTGATAGCTTAAGTATCTCAAGAAATACTTTTTAAATAATGAAGATTGTGCAAGATTTCAGGTTTTTGGGAGAATTGATGTTTCGCAGGAAGGAACAAGCCGGTATAATCATACATTTTGCTCGCTCTTCTGTTAGGTTGTGTTAGGACAACTCTTGGCACTTGAGATGGCCTATGAGGTATTTTTTATCTATACATGAACCTTGCTTATGACAGACAAGGAAGTAATTTTAATGAGATTCAATATGAGAAGGAGGAGAATGAGCTGATTTTACTATATTGGGAGTTATTATTTAATATGAAAAGTTATTTATCATTATAAATCAATGTTTTATACATAAAAGTAATACGATGCTATATTGTTTATTTATCTCTTTTCTTTAAAGAAGTTGTTTATTTTTCTCCTAATTCCACTCCGTCAAGCATTTTTAGCATTGTTTGTGCATAAGTATAAAGTCCTTATTATGCGGTTCCTTTATGTACTTACTTTAATAGGAGAATACGTTCCTTGTGCAAGGCAAAACGCTCACAATAAAACACTGTTGCGTTGCAGATTTATGTGTCTGTTTTAAAGAAATATTTATTAGTCGTTATGTTTCTTTTAAGACGTCGCTCGTAAGAAGTATAACATGAAGCTTACAGAAAACCTCATCCTTATGTTTATGGAGAAAGATGTTGGCATTTATTATTTGCTGTCAATGTTGTGTTTATTATTTAAACGATTTTCAAGATAAGAAGATTTCTTTTTCAAAAAAATTTATACATTGATCGTTTTTTATAATTTTGAATGAGGAAATTTTAAGTGTTTTTCTTATATTTTTGTTCCCTATACTCCGCTCAATATACAAAGCGATGCATTATTCTAATTAATGAGTGTCTTGGTTTAGTTTTTGAAGTTTTTGAACAGCGGATGGTGGCATAGGAGGAGGGGTAGGATCTTGAGCTGCTAAGAGAAGCAGTTCATCACAGGCTTTTTCAGTCTTTTGGACCAGTTGATCTAGAAAATCACGTTTGCTTAAACCAGCCTCTATCGGGGGAAGAATGCGAACGCGGATTGTTCCAGGATAACGGCGAAAATTATTGCGTGGCCAATATAAACCCGCATTGTGTGCAATAGGCACTACTTTAAGCCCTAATTCATTATAGAGCGCGACAATTCCTGACTTATAATCTGGTTCTTGACCGGGTTGTCGGCGTGTTCCTTCGGGAAAAATCAAGATTTGGCGCCCTTGTTTTACTTTCTCTTTTGCTTTTTGTATAATCATTTTTAAGGCTTTGATGGGTGTTGTACGGTTAATGGGGATAATTTGTGTTTTTGCCATATACCAACCAAACAATGGAATCCACATCAATTCACGTTTTAAAATGAGAGTGGGATCATCAAAATAGGGAACAAGACTGAAAGTTTCCCAAGCTGATTGATGCTTTGGAGCAATGATATAGGCTCCTTTGGGAAGATTTTCTAAACCTTCAATCTCATAACTTGTGCCTGCGATGTATTTTTGCAAAAAGAGTGTGACGCGCGCCCATGTTTTAGGTACAATCCATGCTTTTTTACGTGGCATTAAAAAATAAACGGGAGCGTAAAGAATCATTTGTATGAAAGTGGTTGTATAAAAAGCAAACGTAAAAAGAACAGAACGAAGGATAAGCACTACATTTTCCATTTTATAGCTATAAGAGAACTTTCATATATAATATAATTTACATGAGAAAACATCTTCTTTATGTTTTTTCAAGCATCTATTTTTTCGGTAACTCATTTTCCGATATTTAAAAACAGAAGGAAAGAGGTTAATGGAATTACAAAAAGATAAACTTTTTATTCCACGGATTTTATCTATTGCGGGAACAGATCCTTCTGGTGGCGCTGGAATGCAGGCGGATTTGAAGGTTTTTTCAGCTATGAAAACTTATGGTATGAGTGTGGTTACAGCTGTTGTTGCACAAAATACTCAGGGTGTGCGTTCTTTTCAGGCATTAGATGCTTCTTTTGTTGCAGATCAAATTGATTCTGTTTTTGAGGATATCCATGTTGATGCCGTTAAAATTGGTATGGTTGCAAATGCTCAAATTGCACAGGTTATTGCAGAACGTCTTGCTTATCATAAAGCGCGTTTCATTGTTTTTGATCCGGTTATGGTTGCAAAAAGTGGTGATGTTCTTTTAAAGTCTGATGCAATTGAAATTATGCGTGATGTTCTTGTGCCGATGTCAACTTTGATCACACCAAATTTGCCTGAAGCTGCACTGTTATTGGGAGGTGAAGTGCAATGGTCTTTAGAGACTATGTATCAATATGCTCCACGACTCTTGGCGCTAGGGTGCCATGCCGCTCTGTTAAAAGGAGGGCATTTGAATACGCTTACCAGAAATAGTACAGAAAATTACGATTATTCTAGTCCAGATCTTTATTGTGATTGTGAAAACCTTGTTATACTTGAAGCTTCACGTATCATAACGACCAATGATCATGGTACAGGTTGTACTATTGCAGCTGCAATTGCAGCACTTTTACCGACAACACCTTTGGTTTGCGCTGTTAAACAAGCAAAAGATTATCTCAATGATACTTTAGCAGCTTCAACTGTTTTGCAAGTAGGAAAAGGGCGAGGGCCGCTTCACCATTTTTGTAAACTATGGGATGAAAAATAAAGGAGAATCCTATTGAATATTGCGATTGTTTTGGGATCTATACGTCAACCCTCGTTAACAAGAGCTTTAGCTAACTGCTTGGCTGATTGCCTATTGACGCGTGGTGCATCTCTTCATTGGGTTGATTTACGTGAACAGCCTTTGCCGATTGCTGATCCAGATTATCACCATCATGTAGAGGCTAATCCAAGTGCTGCCGTCCGCCAATTTGTTAAAACAATTGCAGCAGCTGATGGTGTTATACTCGCTAGCCCCCTTTATCAAGGATCTTATTCTGGTGTTTTAAAAAATGCTCTTGATCATTTAGCCTATGATGCCTTTTTAAGTAAACCGGTTGGGCTTATTTCTCATGGGAGTACGGCAAAAAGATGTGCACAACCGTGTGAACATTTGTTGCCGGTGGTGCGTACGCTTTATGGGTATGCGCTACAATGTCAAGTCGCTTCGGCTAAAGAGGATTTTACATCAGATGATGAAGGTCGTGCATGGAAAGTCATAAGCAAAGAGGTACGGACACGTTGTGAGCGGCTTGCTGATGAAATGTGTGCATTTTTAAATCAAAAAGCTGGGAGAGATGATAAAAAATGATGAGAAATATCGTTATTTAGTGGTAGGTGGCACGGGGATGCTTGCTCCTTTGTGTCAGTCGCTAAAGCCACAAGAAGTGATTATTGCGGCGCGCGCTTTCTTTCTCATCAGGATCAGCTTGAGGTATTGCAAAAAAACTATATGTGTGTGCCGTTGGATTATTATTGTACGACTTCTCAGACACAATTTTTAGAAACTGTGATGCAATGGCGTGGGTTAAAATTTGCATATTATAGATTTATTCACCTGCCCATGCATTTTCTTGCGCGTTGATTGAGCAGTTGGCTCTTTTACCTAATCCACCATGTATTCTTCATATTTTTGGTTTCGATTCTCATGATTAAATGCTTGTTGATTGTGCGCGCAAAAATAAAGTTGATTTTATATCTGTTAAATTAGGACGAAAAACAACATCAAATGGATGGCGGTGGCTTACCCATCAGGAGATAAGTCAACAGGTATTGGATGCAATGAAAGGTTATGCATGAACTAAAATTTTAATTATTTGAGATGGCGAATTGGGTTCGTTTTTTGTATATTTTTTTGAAACATAGATACTTGTTATGAAGAGGGCAATATAAAAGCCGATTACTGATCGCTTTATGATAGTGCTCAGAATGAATTGTTTTTCATGCTTTGCATACCTAAGGGGAAGTTTCTACTGTCTCTCAATGATGTCCTTCAGATCCAAAAAACCTTTAGCAAATTTAAGATAAAAGAGGTGAATACATCTTAATCATGTGGTTTAAAGAAACCGTCTCCGGTTCAAGAATCAATCATCTCAAATTGTGATTTTTAAGAAAAGAAAAAGATTCATGAAAGAGGCTTTAAATGATCTTTGAAAGTTTTTTTAAGCTCCTTTGGTTATTGTATAAAGCGAAAATTTTTTCTATTAATTAACTAACAGACTAACCATCTAACAAACTATGATGCAACTGTCGTTTTAAATATTTGCTTTCGAGTTCTCCATAATTATCAGTAATAATCAGTAAATTATAGATCATATCAAATAAAAAATTTGCACTTGTTCAACTTAGATTTGTGATAGATATCTTTTTTAAGATAAAGTAAAAAAAATAAGAAAATTTGAGTGAGTCATTTGAAACAATTATGTTTGTAATAACTGATTTTAGCTTTTCACTATCAGTATTAAAGGGGATTGGCCAAGCTTCCTTGGTTATATCGATTGCTTGATCATATTTGAGTTTTGTTGAAAATAATAAATTTTTTTAATTGATGAGCAAAAAAAGAGTTCATAGCTAAACCACTACGTGTTTATTGGAATAAACTTTAAATTCACCAAAGTTTGTAAAACCAAATTTTTTATAAATGCTAATTCCCTCGTGAGAGGCTTGCATACCAATAACATGACATCTCTTTCTTTTTAAATGCTCAATAGCAATTTTTGTCATGAATGTCCCAACACCTCTTTTCTAAAAATCCGGCTTGGTGACAATATCATACACTCCACCAATCCCATCCGCTTTAATACAAAAACATATTGCTACAGGATTATTATTTATATAACCAACGAACATCTCTACATCAGAGTCTTTTTTATAACAACGGCCTATTGTTTCATAAAATATAACCGCTTCTTCATCAAAAGGCTCGAATACTGATGCCATAACATTTCCGTAATCTCTAAAATCTTGAAGAGATTCAACTTCTTTGATTTTGAAGTTATCCGGCATAGAAGTAACATGTGAGTCTATATCTTGCGCTAAAGCTGCCATTCCTACCTCTGTTTCAACATGCTCTAAGCCAATAGATAAGAGAACTTCATCAACTTTATAATGAGACGAATGAGGTCCAACCCACCAAGCTAAAGGTAGTTTCTGCGCATTAAAGGAAGCGATTATAGATTTTGCCTGCTCTACAGGTATAGTTTCTTGTAAATTTTTAGCAGAGATAATATTGAGTGTATCTGAAGCAAATGTTGAATTAATAGAAGAAACGCCATTTGAAAAATCAACAACCTTCATTTTAGGGCACAATTTTGGTAAAAAACGTACTTTTGAACAAAAATTATTCTCTAATGATAAGTCAATTTTTGATTTGTTTAACATTTGTTTTTCTTGTCATTGCTCATCATTTCTAATTAATCTTTTATACGGGGACTGTAAAAAAATCCGTCTAAGTTAAAAATTATTATCTTAGATCTAAGCCCCAATCCAATAGATGCTTCACAAGAAATTACGAATCTTAGAAAAACTTTGAAAAAAGTAAATTGATACAAAACCGAGTGGAAAAATATACAAAACCTGCTGGCAAGCTACATACAGCTACAACAACCGATGATAAGCTATAACTCCATACAAGAACGAATAAATACAAAATTCAATGGAGCGGGCGATGGGATTCGAACCCACGACCCCAACCTTGGCAAGGTTGTGCTCTACCCCTGAGCTACACCCGCTTACCGATTCGATATATGTCTTGTCTGTATGGCGTAGGCTTCTACGAATTGCAACAAAAAAATATCATTTTAGTTTGATTTATTTTGTCCATGTTTAAATAAAATGAAATAAAGATTGATTTTAGAAAATTCTTCAGTAATAAATTATTCCTTTTTTAATTTTTGCATGGAGAGGGGTGGAATATAATGTTGAAGAGAATAAATATATTAGGGGTTATCATTACAACTGTTTTTATGATGAACAGTGTTGCAAAGGCCGATGACCAAGTTAAACACGTTAAAGTTGCAATAACGCAAATTATGGTCCATCCTGCTGCGGATGCTGTTCGTAAAGGTGTGGAAGATGTGCTTGCAGCAAATGGTTATAAGCAAGGTGAAAATTTTCAACTTACCTTTTTATCAGCGCAGGGTAATATTTCAACAGCAACGCAAATTGCGCGTAAATTTGTTGGTGATAAACCCGATGTTATTGTAGCAATTACCACGCCTTCAGCACAAACGATGCTTGCGGCAACAAAAACAATTCCTATCGTCTTTGCAGCAATTTCTGATCCTATCGGAGCTAAAATCGTTTCTTCACTTACCAAGCCTGGCGGTAATATGACGGGGAGTTCTGATCGTATAGATGTTGCAGAAAGTGTTAGACTTTTACAAGAAGTAAAACCAGATTTGAAAAAAATTGGTTATCTTTATAATGCTTCTGAGGCAAATTCTGTTTCGACACTTAAAACGTTAAAGGATGTAGCAAAAAAAGCTGGAATTGAAATTATTCCCTCATCGGCACCAAAGCCTTCAGATGTTCAGGCAGCAACACGCGCTTTAATCGGTAAGGTCGATATTATTTTTGTTCCTGCTGATAATACGATTTTATCTGTTTTAGAAGGTGCAATAAAGGTCTCAGAGGAAGCCAATATGCCTGTATTTACTGTTGATGCGAATACTATCGGGCGCGGGCCTTTTATGACGCAAGGTGTGAATTTCTATGATGTAGGGGTTGATGCTGGGAAATTGGTTGTGCGTATTCTAAAGGGTGAAAAGCCTGGTGATATTGATGTTGTGCAGGCGGCTAATAATGACATTCGAATTGATTTGAAAGCAGCCCAAAAAGCAGGGATTATTATTCCGCAGGCAGTTATTGATCGTGCAACAAAAGTGATTCAATAACTTTTATTGATAGAGTGTTGATACAATAAAAATACGTTAAGTTTTCATGGGGATTGTCTTTACATGAATATATTTGCGTTTTCTGGTGCTGTGGAATTAGGCCTTATTTATGCGTTTGTTGCTATAGGGGTTTATCTTTCATTTCGGGTTTTGGATTTTCCTGATTTAACGGTTGATGGCTCGTTTCTTCTTGGATCCTGTGTCTGTGGTGTTTTGATTCTTTTGGGTTTCAATGCATGGACAGCTATGGCATGCGCTTTTTGTGCAGGTATGGCGGCTGGTTTGTTAACAGCTCTATTGAATTTGCGTTTTGGCATTTTGAATCTTTTAGCTTCTATTTTAACAATGTCAGCACTTTATACAGTTAATCTTCGTATTATGGGAATTATGGGAGGGTCTAATGTTAATTTAGCACTTGCTGATACGGCGTTAACCCCCTTTTATAATCTGTTTGGTTTGTCTGATATTTTTGTGCGTCCTCTTTTCGTTGGTATTGTGTTGCTCGTTATGGCGTTTTTGATTTGGCGCTTTTTGGAAAGTGAAATTGGTCTTGCTATGCGTGCAATGGGCGCTAATCCACGCATGGCGACGGCGCAAGGTGTCCATACATCAGCATTGATATATTTTGGAATGGGGCTTTCCAATGCGTGTGTGGCACTTGGTGGTTCTCTTTATATTCAAACTGCGATTGCAACAGATATTACCGGTGGAATTGGAACAATTGTTTTTGGGTTGGCAGCCGTGATTATCGGTGAAACTCTCTTTCGTACGCGCAATATTTTTTGGATTATAATCAGCTGTATTGTAGGGTCTGTGCTTTATCGTGTGGCGGTGCAATTTGCATTTGAAGCAAATGGCATTGGCATTGATACGTCGACAGATCTTCAGTTGATTACTTCGCTGTTGGTTGTTTTAACCCTTATTGTGCCACGCTATTGGAGGAGGCATAAACGTGATTGAGTTTTTTCATGTTGGGGTCACATTTAAACCGCAAACACCTCTGGAAAAACAGGCTTTAATTGATATTAACCTGAAAATTGATCAGGGTAGTTTTGTTACGGTTATTGGTTCAAATGGTGCTGGTAAATCAACGTTGCTTAGTGTTTTAGCGGGTGCAACGCTTCCCTCAACGGGGAAAGTGGTTATCAATGGACAAAATGTTTCTAGGCAATCAGTCAGTGAACGCGCTGGAAAGATTGCTTGTGTTTTTCAAGATTCTTTAGAGGGAAGTTGTGGTTCTTTAACAATTGAAGAAAATTTGGCTCTTGCTGCTCTTCGAGGAAGTCGTCGTGGTTTGCGTGCGGCTTTAAATCATGAGAAACGGCAATTTTTTCGAGAGAAAATTGCTCAATTAGGCATTGGTCTTGAAGCATATATTCATAATCCTATGGATAGTTTATCAGGTGGGCAACGCCAAGCAGTTTGTCTTGTGATGGCAACATTAGCACATGCGGATGTTTTATTGCTTGATGAACATACCTCAGCGCTTGATCCTGGAATGGCTGATTTTGTGATGCGGTTGACTGAAAAAATCGTTGAAGAGAAAAAATTAACGACTATCATGGTGACTCATTCTATGCGTCAGGCTCTTGATTATGGCGATCGTACCTTGATGTTGCATGGTGGAAAAGTGATTTTGGATGTCTGTCATGAAGAGCGTAAGGGCTTGGATGTCAATGATTTAATTGGCATGTTTCAGAAAGTTCGCGGGGAAGTTCTTGATGATGATGGACTGTTAATGGATTAATAGTGTGGCTCAGAAAAAAGCACATGAAGTTGATCAGTTTCTAATGCGTTTTTCACGTGCTTTTCCTATTGTTCTCATTTATGGGCCAGATCGTGGTCTTATTTGTGAGCGTGCACAATGTTTTGCAAAACTTACACGGGTAGCAATAGAAGATCCATTTTCGACAATTCGTTTGGATGCTGCTGAAATTGATAAAGATCCTGCACGTTTAGAAAATGAAGCGCGTACGTTATCGCTTTTTGGGGGAGATCGTTTGATATGGATCTCTAATGCTGCTAACCAAAAAGGTTTTCTTGCTGCCTTAAAACTTTTAATTGAGAAACCACCAGAAGCTTGTTTTATTCTCATTGAGGCAGGGGATTTAAAAAAAGGAACAGGGTTGCGCAATGCTGTTGAAACAGCATCAAAAGCGATGGCTTTGCCCTGTTTTGCCGATGATATGCGGTCTCTTGACGGTTTGATTGATGAGGTTTTAGGACAGTTTAAGAAGACTCTTTCTTTAGATGCACGTAGATGGTTGCATGAATGTTTAGGGGCGGATCGCCTTGTATCACGCAGTGAATTAGAAAAGCTTTGTCTTTACGCTGCAAATGTTCATATTACTCTTGAAGATGTGAAAGCTGTTGTAAGCGATGTCAGTGCTCTTTCTCAAGATGAAGTCATTGATGCTCTTTTATTGGGCGATATATCAGGCTTTGAAGCGCATTTTAACCGACATGCAGCAGTGCAGGGGGCACTTTTTTTAATTTTGAGTACAGCTCAAAGGCATTTTCAGCAATTACAGCTATTGCGTTATCAGGTAGAGGTTGAAGGAAATTCACCTTTTACGGTGGTTTCTGAAGCTCGTCCTCCCATTTTTTTTCAACGGAAAAAGATCGTTGAACAAGCTTTAAAATATTGGAAGTTAGAACAAATTTCTTATGCAATGGAAAGAATTCAGAGTGCTGTTTTAGACAGTCGTAAAAATCCACTTTTGGGCGAAGCTATCATTCGTCAAGTTTTGTTAGGGCTTACAATTATTGCACGACGCCAGATGGCAGCTTAACAGCCTAGAAATATAATGATTTTTTATTTTTGGTATACCATAGAGGTATTTTCAGCAATTACAGCTCTTGCGTTATCAGGTAGAGGTTAAAGGTGCTGTATTTTTGAGGAGGCGTTTTTAGAGCTTGAAAGTTTGATAAAAACTTTCCTTCAAAAGACAATTTTGATACAGTTTTATTATCTTATTGTGCCGCAAAACACTGTACTTTAGGTTAGTAATATAAGGCTCAGGTGAAATTTTACGCCTTCGGTGTTTTTGTATGAGGATGTGGTGAATATTAAACGTCTTCAGAGAGTCCTAATAGCGTAATCCCTTTCATGAAAGACAGAATGTTCCAAACAGAATATACTTGTGTGGCAAATTCTACGCTTTTTTAGAAATATTTTTCAATGCGCCTCATATCTATTTCGCGGCGACGCTCATGAATGTTATAGCGGTAAAATTTCGAAGAATATAAAATCTGTAGGATACTCCTATCTTTACGCTTTTAATGAAAGTGCAAACCGGCACTCATTATGTGCTTTATATATTTTTCTCGCTTTTAATGTTGTTACAGTCCTTGGCATTAGAGAATATGAGGCTTTTTATTCTTTTTTTTGAGAGTAAATTAGTGAGATAAAGTAAACTAGTAAGATTTTGTGTAGCGTCGTTGTTATCTTGATAAAGGGGGGTGAGAGTGCATTTACATTTTTCATCACTCATTTTAGTATTTTTTGTAGGTAAAACGATCTGTTGTCAGCTTGGCATAGGTGATGATTGTAAGCTGCGTTATTCTTTATTCTCTAGTTGTAGTTTTTTAATGTTTTGCGCATAACTCTTAAACAAACAGACAGGACAATTATGATTTTTACAATTGTCTTTGTTGTTCTTTGCACAGAATCTTTAAAGGTGAAAGATGCTCCATATTCAATTTGAAAAAATAGCGCTCATAGGGATTGGTTTGATTGGATCTTCTTTAGCAAGAGTGATTAAAAAGAAAAATCTTTCAGTTCAGACTTCTATTGCAACGCGTCGTCAAGAAACACTGAAAAGAGCGCGCGAATTAGAACTTGGAGATTTTTATACAACAGATAATGCAGAGGCTGTTAAAGGTGCAGATCTCGTTATTATTTCTGTTCCTGTTGGAGCAAGTGCAGAGGTGGCAAAAGACATTCATGATCATCTAAAACAGGGGGCGATTGTAAGTGATGTTGGTTCTACAAAAGAATTGGTTATTACAGAAATGGCGCCTTTATTGCCCAAAACGGTTCATTTTATTCCAGGGCATCCTATTGCTGGAACGGAATATTCAGGTCCAGACGCTGGTTTTGCTGATTTGTTTATCAATCGCTGGTGTATTTTAACGCCTTTTGCAGATAGTGATGCGGAGGCTGTAGCACGATTGACAGCGTTTTGGGAAGCTTGTGGTGCGCGTGTCGAAAAGATGGAGCCTAAGCATCATGATCTTGTTTTGGCTATTGTTTCACATTTACCTCATTTGATTGCGTATAATACTGTTGGGACAGCGAGTGATTTAGAAAAAGTAACAAATTCAGAAGTGATTGCTTATTCTGCTTCTGGTTTTCGTGATTTTACGCGTTTGGCATCTTCTGATCCCGTTATGTGGCGGGATATTTGTTTGCATAATAAAGATGCTATTTTAGAAATGCTAGGTCGTTTTAGTGAAGGGCTTGCTTTTTTAGAACAGGCAATTCGTTTAGGGGATGGTGAAACGCTGTTTAATTTTTTTACGCGTACGCGTGCTGTACGCCGTAATATCATCGCAGCGGGACAGGAAATTGATGCCCCTGACTTTGGGCGTCATAGTCTTCCTAAAGAGAGGATGTAAATTAAGAGATTTTTGAATTTTGTGTTGTTTTGCTTATTCCTATCATGCCTCTTTATTGGGATATATGTCCTTTTAAATTGTGTGTTATGATAACAATACGGTGCAATTCTCAATAATTTGTACGATAATAAGTGCACTTACCTTTGTCTTTTAGTCTGTGCTCTAAAATGATTTTTGACCTTTATGAGGAGTGCTTGTGGTTTTGGTTAGCTAATCGCAAAAATTAAAGCAAAATTCATGGAGATATGCTTTAATTTTGATTTATTTCATATCAATGGACATGTAATTCTCATTCAAAGGATTACGATTAGAAAAAGTATAAAATCATTTTTTGAAAGATAAAATCTTTGTTCAATAATCTTTCGTATTGCTGAGAGTAAAGACCTATAAAACTCTTCTATAATTTGATTTTCACGAATATAATCTAAGAGATTTGCGAAGGGTTTTTCAGGGAGAAGGGGTTGTATGAGTTTCTGTAAATCAATGCAAAGAGTGTTGTATTATGAGTGTTGTCTCGCAAAGTATTTTATAAAAAATAGGAGAGTATTCTCTAATCGGTAGCCAGTATATTTTTCATTTTATGATATGGTTTTCTTCATAAAGCTTGTATAATTGCTGTCAATTGTAAATTAATATTCAAATCTCATGCAGCAACATGTTTGAAATAAATATTAAGATGCTTCAGTGTTTTCGTTTTTTTAGCTTTTGTATGCCTGTTTGGGGCGGGAATATCCTCTCTGTTTGATTGATCTGTTGAAGCGAGAAAACAACTTTATTTGAGAAAACTATAAAAGAAGGAAAGGGAGAAATTCTTTTTCATCTATCTCCTTTTAATGAAATTTTACACTGTGAAAAAAAATTCATTGAAATATTTTTGCCTCACATTTTTTTTCGCGTTTTATGATTACGCTACTTAATGTAAAACAAAAGGCTTCAAACAGAATACAATTGCTTGGTACAATTTGTTGGCTTATTCTTTTCATTTTTGGGACAGAGTGAGACTTGACCGCGTGGATTATTGCCCTTTATACTAAAAAATGTTTGTTTTTAAAGTCTTGATGGTTTTTATAAAGCTTAGGATATCTGAAAAAAGGATGTTACCAGAAAGTATTGAGGTTTGTTAAAAAATATCTTTTGGTATAGCTATCGTATTTTTTGTGACGCAATAAGCCATTATTGGCGTGATAATGGGAGTGCTTTTGCAAGCCATGTTGCGCTATCAGGGCTTTTAGCATTTTTTCCTTTCTTTATTTTTGGAATATCTTTTGCTCGTTTTCTAGGGGCTTTTACCTATACACCACAAAAAATTAAAGCATTGGTGCAGTTATTGCCTGATGTTATTGCAGAGCCTTTATCTCAGGAAATTGTCAATGTTTTAACCATTCATCGAGGAGGTGTATTGACGCTTTCTGTCATTGGAGCGGCTTATTTTGCTTCTAATGGGATAGAGGCTTTGCGTACGGCTTTAAATAAAGCTTACCGAGTTACTGAGCGACGGAGCTTGTTGTTTTGTCGTTTTCAAAGTTTGTTTTTTGTGATCCTTGGAGCTGTTGGTCTTGTTGTGATTAGCTTTTTGTTGATTCTCGCACCTTTGCTAACCAAAATTATGCAAAATCATTCTTTTTTTATGACTGAATACATTGGTATTATTCGTTTATGGCGTTATACAGTTGCAGTCGTTATTTTGTTTATCAGTCTTTTGATTGTTCATAAATGGCTTCCAGCAGGGCAGCGGAAATTTATAGATGTTTTACCTGGAATCGTGGTGACAATGTTTGTATGGTTTATGGCTTCTCTTGCTTTTGCACAATATTTGACGATGTTTGATTATATTTCAACCTATGCGGGGTTAGCATCTATTATGGTTGCCATTATTTTTCTTTACATCTTAAGCGCAATTTTTATTTTGGGAGGTGAAATAAACGCTGCAATAATGTTTTATCGTAACTATTGGCGCTCTCTTCGATGAATGAAAAAAACTGTAGATCGTACGAAAATCAAAAGATAGATAGAAGAATAAGACCTGCCATTACTTTGTTGGTTGATGCGGATGCTTGTCCTGTAAAAGATGAAATTTATCGTGTTATGAATCGTTATCAGCTTAAAACATTCATTGTCGCAAACCGTTTTCTTTCTCTTCCCGATGAAGCACTCATTGAAAGAATCGTCGTTTCTGGTGGGCTCGATAGTGCGGATGATTGGATTGTAGAACATGTACATGAGGCGAGTATCGTTATTACCAGTGATATTCCTTTAGCAGCACGGGTTGTGCAAGCTGGGGGTTTTTGTCTTTCTCCAACAGGGCGTATTTTTGATGCAAATTCAATTGGTCAAGCGTTAGCAATGCGCAATTTGATGGAAAATTTAAGAGAGCAGGGGCACGTCACAGGAGGACCGCGTTCTTTTTGTGGTACAGATCGTTCTACTTTTTTGTCAGCATTGGATTTGACTATCCAACGTTTAAAAAGGCGCGGTTATTAGGTTATTGTGCTTCTTTCATGACAGCTTTTATAAGTGCTTTGGCATCGTCATTGGCCCATGGAGCTGCACCATTATATGAAGCAATGAGATAACCATTTTTATCAACGAGAAGAGTGACGGGTAATCCTAAAGCAAGTCCTTGTTTTCTCATGTCGTTGAAGATATTCATGGTTTCATCGCGGTAGTAAACTAAATTATCCGCGTGAATATCTTGCAGAAATCGCTGAATTTTTTCAGGAGAAGCTGTTTTATCGATATTAATCGCTATGACGTCGAAGTTTTCTCCTCCCAATTCGCGTTTTAATTGTGCCAGTTCGGGCATTTCTGTGCGGCAAGGAACGCACCAGATAGCCCATAGATTGATGAGTATCGGTTTTCCGGTAAAATCAGCGAGTGTGTGATCCTTTCCTTGAATATCCTTAAAAGAGAGGTTTTTCATATCTAAGAGCGTATCCGTAAATCGCATGTGAGCAAACAAACCGGTTGCAGCTTTTTGGATTGCTGTCATTTTTTTGTCTTGTACTTTTTCGATATTTTCTTTTGAAATAAAGGTGGCATAAGAAGCACCACTCTTGTCATGATAACTTTTTATTGCGTATAAACTGATACCAACGAAGATTATGACAACAAAAAAGGATGCTATGAAAATTTGCCGCTTTTTATTTTTCTTCTTTGGACTATTAAATTTTTGAGGAATCATGATTTTTATCCTTTTTATAGGTGTTTTTAGACTATGACAGATGAGAAGTTAAAAAACCCAATGTGGGGGGGACGGTTTATTGCAGGACCTGCTGCAGTTATGGAAGAAATTAACGCCTCAATTGATGTTGATCAAAAACTCTATCGGCAAGATATTGAAGGTTCGCTTTCTCATGCTGCGATGTTAGCGCAAACAAAGATTATTTTACAGTCTGATTATGAAAAAATTTCTCATGGTTTAAAAATTATTCACCAAGAAATTGAAGAGAATAAATTTATTTTTTCACGAAAGCTTGAAGATATTCATATGAATATTGAAGCGCGGCTGAGTGCGTTGATTGGTCCTGTTGCTGGGCGTTTGCATACGGCGCGTTCACGCAATGATCAAGTGGCTGTTGATTTTCGCTTGTGGGTACGTGAAGCAACGCAAAAGATAGCACAAGCTTTAAAAGGATTGATAGAGCAATTACTTATTCGCGCAGAACAACATGTTGATACCTTTATGCCAGGCTTTACGCATTTACAATTGGCTCAACCCGTAACATTTGGCCATTATATGATGGCTTATGTTGAAATGTTTGGTCGAGATTTATCGCGGATGCGTGATGCTCTTGAGCGAATGAATGAATCCCCTTTGGGTGCTGCTGCTTTAGCAGGAACAAGTTTTCCGATTGATCGCTTTATGACAGCACAAGCACTAGGTTTTCGGGAACCTACACGCAATTCAATTGATAGTGTTTCTGATCGTGACTTTGCATTGGAGTTTTTAAGTGCTGGTGCTCTTTGTGCGATGCATCTTTCGCGTTTAGCGGAAGAAATAATTCTTTGGTCAAGTGAACAGTTTTGTTTTATTCATTTGTCAGATGCTTTTTCAACGGGTTCGTCTATTATGCCACAAAAGAGAAATCCTGATGCGGCAGAGTTAGTACGGGCGAAAGCAGGTCGATTGAATGGAGCGCTTATGGGATTGTTAACGGTGATGAAAGGATTACCGCTTGCTTATTCAAAGGATATGCAAGAAGATAAAGAATATGTATTTGATGGGGCTTTGAGTTTGGAATTATCACTAGCAGCAATGACAGGGATGATTGCTGACTTGAAAGTGAATAAAAAAGCTATGAAACAAGCAGCGGATTTGGGGTATGCAACCGCTACGGATTTTGCTGATTGGCTTGTCCGTGAGTTAGGGATTCCTTTTCGTGAAGCACATCACATAACAGGGCGTGCTGTGGCATTGGCAGAAGGAAAACAATGTCGCCTTCAGGATTTATCATTAGATGAACTTCAAGCAATTTGTCCTGATGTCAATGCGACACTTTTTGATGTTTTGACCGTTGAAAAATCTGTTGAAAGTCGCAAAAGCTTTGGGGGAACAGCACCTTCAGAGGTTCTTCGGCAAATTGCGTATTGGAAAAAGCGTCTTATAACAGCTTGAATGATTGTATTTTAAAAGAGAGCAAGATGAGGAAAGAGGACAGATGAAAATTATAATAAAGGGGTTGATGGTTGTCCTTTTTGGGGGCTTGGGTGTTGTTGGGTGTGGGCGTAAAGGGTCATTGGAGATGCCTCCTACAAGTGTGGAAAAACCTACGCAGGGAACATCTGTTGCTAAAAGTGAAGATGATAAACCTTTTATTCTTGATCGTTTGATAAAGTAGGAGGCAAGTGTGGATTTTTTCTCCTATCATCAAGGTATGCTTCATGCTGAGGGTTGTTCACTTGCTATGCTTGCACAGGAGGTGGGAACTCCTTTTTACTGTTATTCAGCCAATGCATTGGTTACACATTTTAAGGACTATCAAAGAGCATTTCAAGGGATGCCCAGTCTGATTGCTTATGCGGTTAAAGCGAATTCTAATCAAGCAGTTTTGCGGCTTTTAGCTAACAATGGAGCGGGAGCTGATGTGGTTTCAGAAGGTGAATTACGGCGTGCTCTTGCTGTTGGTATTCCGGCGCATCGTATTGTTTATTCTGGTGTTGGTAAAACCGTGAGAGAGATAGATTTTGCTCTTTCTCAGAATATTTATTGTTTTAATGTTGAATCAGAGCCGGAACTTGAACAGTTATCGCAACGCGCTGTTGCACTTTCAAAAAGAGCGCGTGTTTCATTACGCATTAATCCAGATGTTGATGCAAAGACCCATAAGAAAATTACAACAGGAAAATCTGAAAATAAATTTGGTATTCCCTTGTTGTTGGCAAGAGAGGCTTATAAAAGAGCGTCCTCTTTACCTGGATTGCAGGTTTGCGGTATTGATATGCATATTGGCAGTCAAATTTGTGATTTAAAGCCGTTTGAGGAGGCATTTATTATTATCGTAGATTTGGTGCGTCAATTGTGGAGTGATGGTTATGCAATAACGCATATAGATATTGGTGGCGGGCTTGGTATTGCCTATGGTTGTGAACAACATACCGTACCCTCCCCTTTTGATTATGCCGCGCTGGTAAAGAAGCATATTGCTCCTTTAGGGATTAATATTGTGGTGGAGCCGGGGCGGAGCATTGTGGGTCAAGCTGGTGTGTTGGTAACCTCTGTTCTCTATTTAAAAAAGGGGCAAGGGCGGAATTTTGTTATTGTGGATGCGGCGATGAATGATCTGATGCGTCCAACGCTTTATGACGCTTGGCAGAATGTCGTCCTTGTGAAACAAGCAGCAAAAGACGCCCCCCTTATTCGTGCAGATATTGTGGGTTCCGTTTGTGAGACTGGTGATTATTTAGCATTAGATCGTTGCTTGCCAATTTTGGCACCCAGTGATCTTTTGGCAATTACGCAAGCTGGGGCTTATGGTGCCGTGATGGCGAGTACTTATAATAGCAGACTTCTGGTCCCTGAAGTTCTCGTTCAAGATATGCGTTATGCAGTTATTCGTCCACGTCTTGATTATGCGCAATTGATGGGATGTGATCATATTCCTGATTGGGTTGAGCATTCTTAAATATTTTTGGTCTTATTTTTACTAAACTTTGATGGAACAATTTATTCTGGAAATTATCTTTTATGGGTTTTATGATCTTAATGCACCACGGTAAAAGGGGAAAAATGCTTGTTTATGAAAAATAAAAACATCAAAGGCTTTGCAATGAAGCTTTTGTGTGTGCGCATTTTGATGTGGGGGATCATTTCATTGGAACGGATCTGGGGTCGGTTATTACCATTTTTCCTTGTTCTTAGTCTGTTTTGTTCGTTTAGCTGGTTGGGACTTTTTGGCGTTTTGGGCTATTGGTCCCATTGGCTTTTACTCGGGGTTATGCTTGTTTGTGCTGGGGTAAGTTTATTTTTTCTTATTGGTTTTCGGTTTCCTACCATGCGGGAAGTGGATCACCGTCTTGAACGCGTCAATGGTCTTAAACACCAGCCTTTGAATATTCAGACAGATCATCTATGTTCTGAAAATGATGAAGATTTTGGTGCTGTTATTTGGCGTGAACATCAACGCCGAATGGCAAAGCAATTGTACCATTTAAAAACCGGATTTATCTCGCTTAATAGTGCGGCTTATGATCCTTTGGCTTTGAGGGCTTTGTGTGTTCTCCTTTTTGTGTGTGCTTTTAGTTTTTCTTTTGGTTCACGAGGGGGGCGTTTGACTGATGCCTTTGATTTTCGTCCTGTTGTTGATGAAAAATTCATGCGAATTGATGCTTGGGTAACACCACCTGCTTATACCGGTGTGGCACCTATTTATTTGACAAAAGATGAGAAAACACAACTGGTAATCCCTGAAGGGAGTGATGTTGTTGTGCGTGTTGTCAATGGTGCTGGTGTTACAGTAAAAGCAAAGTCTGTAGAAGATGGGAAGGAAGTTTCGTTTTTAGAGAAAAATGAAAAAACAGCTTTGAGTGATCCAATCGTTCATTTTGAAACACATTTAGAGCATTCAATCAATTTGTTTGTATCATCACGTCATAAAAAACAGCAGTGGCATTTGCAGATGATTAAGGACGCGTTTCCAACAATTCGCTGGCTGGAAAAACCAGGGCGAATTTTAACGGGGTCGTTAGAATTACGATATGAGTTAGATGATGATTATGGTGTGACAAAGGCTTTTGTTGAAATAGAGCCTTTTCTTCCTCAGAATAAAAGCGTTCCTTCTCTTTATAAAGCTCCGGAAATAGAGCTTCTTCTTCCGCGTGGTGGAAAGGGTAAAATGCGGATGGTACAAGATGTATCAGCGCATCCATGGGCGGGGTCGCAGGTCAAAATTACTTTAGTGGCAGAAGATGGTGCGGGGCAGAAAGGACGTAGCAGAACTTTTGTGATGACATTACCACAGCGTGTTTTTTCAAATCCTGTTGCGCGTGCTGTAAGTGAATTGCGTCGTTTATTAGCGCTTGATGCTTCTGCGAGAGAGCGTGTATTGGATATGCTTTCTGCTTTGCTCGTGCGTCCAGAAAAGGGGTTGAAAAATGCAACACATTTTATTGTTCTACAAAGTGCGTGGACAAAACTTTCGTTGGCTCAAACAGAAGAGGATTTGCGCGATGTGGTGGATTATTTATGGCAAATTGCTTTGGGTATTGAAGGTAATCAACTTGAATCCGTGCAAAAAAAGTTAAAACAAGCACAAGCTGCTTTACGGGATGCACTGCGTTATGGCGCCCCAGCGGCAGAAATCGAACGGCTTATGGCAGATTTACGTCAAGCTATGGATGCGTATATTCGTGCTTTGGCTGAAAAAGCGCAAGATAGTCAAGTTTCTAAAAATTCTAAAAGCTTAAAAAGTCCTAATCTTTCTGAGAATACATTACAAGAAAAGCTGAATCTCATTGAAGAAATGGCTAAAACTGGCTCTTCTTTAGCAGCTGAACAGCTCTTGGCGGAAGTTGAACAGACGCTTGATCATTTGCATGTGCAAAAAGGTAATCAAAATGAGGGAGAAAAAAGCCAATCTGCACAAATGAAAGAAAAGATGGACCAGCTTGGAGATTTAATGCGTCGTCAGCAAGAAATTCTCAATGAAACACATCAATTGGAGATGGAACAAAAACGCGGAGAAAATGTGCCTGAACAGCAAAAAAAGTCTTTAAAAAAACGTCAAGCTGAATTGCAGTCTGAATTATCAACATTAGAAAAAGAATTATCAGAACAGGGATTTGAAACAGGTGGCGCATTGAAAAGGGCAGAAGAACAAATGAATTTTGCAGAAAGTGCTCTTGATAATGGAAATCATCAGGTATCTATAAAAAATCAGTCTGATGCTTTGGAATCTTTGCGGCAAGGTGCACAAAATGTTTTGAAAAAAATGCGCGAAACACTCAAAGAAACGGGAAATGATCAAAATGCTGATTCTGGTCCTAAAGATCCGTTAGGGCGTCCACTTTCTTCAAAAACAGATGAAGAACAAGAAGGTGAGGCGCTCCCACAAGAAAGTGATCAAATGCGTACGCGGCAAATTTTGGATGAAATTCGCAAACGCCTTGGTAAGGAGCATATTTCAGAAGAAGAAAAAAACTATCTTGAAAGATTACTTCATTTTCATTAATCAATATTGGCTTTTTTCTTCATTGATGTCAGAAGCAGTGTGTGAAAAACCTCTATGGAGTTCATCTTCAAAGAAAATAATTAAAGCACTTGTAACGCGATAATCATTCTGTTGTACTGCTTTTTTAATCATTTAAGTTTAAAATATGAAATATTGAAGTGTTCGCTATTGCGGAGAAAGAGCAGAAGTCCATATAAGTTGGGTATATGAAAATCTGTAATGTTTGAAATTTGTTTCTACATGGTATGTTGAGTTGGATATCGTTACGCTGAAAGATTTTTATGCTTCTGCACTTGGGCTGCGTGTGCAAAAGACGCTGTGTGACCAATTAAATTTATGGTGGCCTGATCTTACGGATAAACGGATTATGGGGTTGGGTTATGCGATTCCTTATCTTTCTGTATTGCGTGAACGTACCCGACAATGTTTTGCTTTTATGCCAGCTGTTCAGGGTGCTTCGCCTTGGCCTTGTGCTGAGAAAGTTGCTACAGCGCTTGTTTTTGAAGAAGATTTGCCGCTTCCTGATGCGTCAGTTGATTGTATTTTATTGGTTCATGCATTAGAGTATACAGAAAATTCATTTGAAACGTTGAATGAAATATGGCGTGTTTTAGCACCCAATGGTCATTTGATCGTTATTGTTCCTAATCGCTCTGGCTTTTGGGCGCGCAATACGACTACGCCTTTTGGTTATGGCGAACCTTATAGTCCACAACAGATTATTCGTTTGTTCGAAAAAACAAATTTTATTTCTGGACCAATACAAGAAATTGTACATTATATGCCCTCTACAGGTTATAGTTCGCGCTTGTTTTCATTTTTTTATGAGCCATTTGCACGCCATCTTTTGCCTTATTTTGGTGGACTCTTAATGTGTCAAGCACAAAAACGTGTTTATCAAGGTTTGCTGGTACAGCGTCGTCAGTCGCGGCGTATTTTTATTCCTGCTTTATCACCACAGACAAGAAATATTTTAATTTATAAAGATAATTAATCATTTTGCCATTGGCATAGGAACCGCAAATATAGGAGAATTCTCTTATGTCAAATTACCCTCATATTGAATCAAACAAAATCATTTTCTTGTACGTCGCAAGTGGGTGGGCCATGTAGGGAAAATTGGATAAGAAAAAACATGCTTCTTATGGACTGTCTCAAGAGCTGTAGGGTTATCGCAACATTTTAGAGCAAGCTCAAGTGTGTGATGGTACTAGCTTACCCTTTTATTAAGTATAAAGATAGTTGTGCTTAATGGTTGTCTTTATCGTTAGGATAAACAGATTATATAATTAATTATTTTGTTTTTTTAAGAGGAGATAAGTAAAGGATGGAGGAAAAATATAAGAAATATTCTCTCAATTTAGGCGAGTAAATGTGAGGTAAAGCAGTGCGTGAAGCGGTATCTTTAAAAAAACAATGATAAATATCAATATTCTAAAGAAAATGATTATGATAAAGAATGTTGCTACAAGATATTACGATTGTTTGTAGACGAAATATATTTAAAATTTTAAAGGGAGCAAAAACATATGAAGCAGAAGCTGCAAAGTATGTCGTAAAAGCATTTCTGTTGCGGGTTTTCGTGTTGGAATATTTTCATAAGGGAGGGTGATATTTTGTCATAAGAACGCTGATAAGGGAAGTTCTATACGGCATTACTCAAATTGCATATAAGCATTTTTTTTCATCTTGTTTGTATTTTAATTGAAAGATATTAAAATTATTTTTGAAACAGTAAATATCAAATTAGAGGTTTAAACAATAACCATTTTGATCTGTCATGAGAATTTGTGCATTGGAGGGATCTTTTTCGATTTTTTGTCGCAAACGATAAATATGGGTTTCTAAAGTATGGGTGATAACATTTTCATTATAACCCCAAACTTGTTCTAACAATGTTTCACGGCTGACAATTTTATCATTGGCGTAATAGAGGCACTTAAGAATCGCTGCTTCTTTTTCTGTGAGACGGATTTTATTGTTGTTCTGATCAAGAAGGAGTTTTTGCCCTAGTTTAAAAGTATGGTGACCAATTTGAAAGGTCGCATCTTCATTTTGTTCATATTGACGTAACTGTGCTCGAATTCGCGCTAATAACACCGCAAAGCGAAAGGGTTTTGTCACATAATCATTGGCACCTGTTTCAAGATCTAAAATGGTGTCGCAGTCTGTATCATAATTTGTTATCATGATAATGGGAGCACGAAATCCTTGAGTGCGTAATTGTTTAACGGCTTTGCGACCATCAAGATCAGGAAGTTCAAGTCCCAAAATAGCGAGATCAATATTTTTTTCTTGGATTATTTTCATTCCCGCTTCAGCTGTGTTTTCTTGGAAAATTTCGAACTCTTGATGCATTTGTAATTGTTCTACCAAAACGGGACGTAGATCATCATCTTCAATGATTAAAAGAGTATAGTGATTCATGTTTTTCCTTATAGGCATGTTGATGTACTGATTGGTGAAGTAGTTTCACGAAAAATGAGATTTCATGCAAGAAAAATTAAAAGAGGAAAATTAAAAAAAGTCTTTGAAAAAATAAACTTTTATAATTTCTATGGTTGCTTGCTGAAAAAAGGTGTTTCCGTTTGCAGAGTATTTTACGTATTGGTTGGAAGCGTTTTTTTATGCTCTAGAACGTGTTTTAGCCATTGAGATGTCAATCATCTTTACGCTTATAGAGAAACAAGCTAGCACTATCATTCACTTTGCCAGCTCGTGGGTGTTTCGGACAGTCCTTGGCACTTGAGACTCTTCATAAGAGGAATTTTTAGTCCTTTCTTTCACGTTTTTTATCTATACGGGATTTTCCCCGCTTGTAATGTGCAAGCAAATAGCTTTTGATTGATTCAATATAAACAGGTTGGGAATGAGAGAATCCAGCGGCATGAGAGGCTCTCATCCAACATGCAAAACAATGAACACTCAATATGATGCGTTTTTTAAGCGTGAAGAGAACTGTGCAACACCTAGCAGATATGCACTGTTTAGGAGAATTTTACGGTCATTTTTATTGTTTTTTATCCACGTTCAGTTTTGTTTTTTGTTGCATTTGTGTGCGAAGGGGTCTGTGTGTTATGTTCGTGGTGTTGCTTATTATAATCGTTGCTTAAGCTTTACATTTGGTCGCAATGCCTAAAAAATACCTAATGAAGGAGGGGCAGTTTTGGGGCATTTTATCTTGAGAAGAGTGCAGAATGAAAAATGATAAGGAAGAGTATCCTATTTATGTATTTAGCGTGAAAACACATCAATAGAGAGGGATGCCTTGTGCGACATGAAGTGCTTTTTCATATGAGTCTAACGGTAAATCCATCGAACACTCCCATCTTTACGCTTATGAACAAGTAAGCCGGATCATACACTTTGCCAGCTCGTGGGTGTTGTCGAGACAGCCCTTAGCACTTAAGACGGTTCATAAGAGCCATTTTCACTCCTTTCTTTAACAATTTGTATTCACACACTCATCCCGCTTTTTATGTGCAAGAAAGTGGTTTTAATTGATTCAACAGGGGACAAATTTGAAATGAGAGAATCTTACGATATTCGGGACTCTTATTCAACATGCAAAACAGTAATTTATCATTATAAATCAATGTATTATTAATGAATAAAATTTATTGTTTTAAGATAAAAGCATTTCCTTCTTAAGGTTGCCCATCAAACAGACTTCTGTCCATTCCTCTTCTGTCACGGGTTGTACTGATAAGCGGCTGGCCTTGACCAACACCATATTTGCTAGTTTAGGATTGGCTTTGATTTGTTTTAATGAAACAGGTGTTGGCATGTCATAAAGTGCTCGGATATCCACACATTCCCAGCGTGGATCAGAGCTTGTAGAATCAGGGTGTGCTTCAGCACATATTTCTACAATTCCTACAATTTCTAAACCTTTATTTGAGTGATAAAAAAAACCTTTATCACCATATTTCATAGCGCGCATATTGTTACGGGCTTGATAATTGCGTACACCATCCCATTGTTCGCCATTAACTCCTTTTTTCTTTTGCATCTCCCATGACCATTTATGGGGTTCAGATTTAAAAAGCCAATAAGCCATGTGTTCACCTTTTTCATAGATTGTTATGCATTCGTCATGTCCAATTTTTTATAAGTATCTTTGTCATATCATCAAGGGTGATTTTTAAAATGGAGTAAAGAACGGGCATTATCTGTTTTTTCTTATTTCAAAATAATTTGTAGTAGAAAAACGCACTCCATTGATACTTTATGGTGTATAAAGGTATTTTACTTATCTTGTAGCAGAAAAATATATCAGTGTATCGAAGAATAGACTTAAAATTGCTCAGCCATGTGGAGGCTCAATCATCTTCTCAGCGACGGTTTGAAACGCAGTTACTATAGGATCATTGGAGCATTGCGTTGGAGAAAATTTGGCAAAAAAATTGATTCTAAAAAGTTTTAAGATTACAATGGCAATGAAACAAACAAAAGGTCAAAGGTGATAATGTCAAAGGATGGCTTGATATTATGCTTTGTGGGATAGAGTGCGTCTTATTATGCCGTGAAACCGTAAAATCCATTGTGTACCTCCATCTTTACGCTTATGGAGTAACAAGCCGGCACCATCATTATATTTGCCAGCTCCCAATGTTGGGACAGCCCTTGCATTAAGACGGTTCATAAGAGCCATTTTTAGTCCTTTCTTATATAAATTTTATCCACACACTCATCCCGCTTGTGATGTGCAAGGGAATGGTTTTGATTGATGCAATATAAACAGATTTGAAATGAGAGAATCCTACGTTATTCGAGACTCTCATTCAACATACAAACAGTGAATTATCATTATAAATAAATGCCTTGAATACTTCATTTAAGGTGTGTGATATAAGGCTGTTTTCTTGAGACTGAAGTGTTTTTAGAATGTGTGGTCAATATTGAGGTTTTTGTATCGAGCTTTGAGTTAAGTGAATTGTGTGATTTGGAAGCCAAGGGAAATTCGCTTGATAAGAAATTCGGACTGTTTACAGATTCAGATTGAGTGGAAGTCTTCTTTCTTTGAGAGATGACAATTTTCTTATGCTTTTGTTCCACGGCGTCCCATCCCAATCAAGGGGAGGGCTTTTTCATCTAATGGCCAGCGTGAGCGAGGAGCAATATCAAGAGGGCTTGTTTCTCCTCGTACAAGCTTTTGTGCACCAGCAAAAGCAATCATCGCAGCATTATCGGTACACAAGGAAAGAGGAGGGGCTATAAATTCAAAACCATGTTGATGGGCAAGTTCTTGCAATGTAGAGCGAATGGCTTGGTTTGCGGCAACGCCGCCCGCAACAACTAAAGCAGGAGAACGCCTTTCTTGATTATCAGAGAGAGGATATTGGTGGGTAAAGTGTTGTAAAGCTAGGTGAACACGATCACGTACCGTATCAGTCACAGCGGCTTGAAAACTTGCGGCAATGTCAGCAATATCATTTTCTGTAAGGGGAGCTATGGCTGTTGCGGCTTGTCGAACAGCAGTTTTGAGTCCTGAAAAAGAAAAATCTAACCGTTTTTCACCTTTTAAAGGTCGTGGAAGAGGGATGCGATTTTTATCACCCAATAAAGCAGCTTTTTCAAGTGCTGGTCCACCAGGATAAGGAAGACCTAAAAGTTTTGCTGTTTTATCAAAGGCTTCTCCTAATGCATCATCAATGGTGGTTCCTAAACGCTGGTAGTTTCCTACTCCATGAACAAGGATTGTTTGTGTATGGCCACCTGAAACTAAAAGTAATAAATAAGGAAAGTTGACATTGTGCGTCAACACAGCTGTTAAAGCATGTCCCTCTAAGTGATTTATGGCAATAAATGGTTTTCCAGTAGCAAGAGAGAGTGCTTTTGCGCTCATAACCCCTACCAACAGTCCTCCTATCAAACCAGGTCCACTGGTGGCTGCAATGCCATCAATATCTTTTAATTTTGTGTTTGCTTCTGTTAGTGCTTGCAGAATTAAACGATCAAGAACTTCAACATGGGCACGAGCAGCAATTTCAGGAACAACACCGCCGTAAGGTGCATGGTGATCAATTTGACTCCAAACAACATTGGAAAGAATTCGGCTGTTTGATTCATTGTTATATTCAATAACAGCCGCTGCCGTTTCATCACAACTTGTTTCTATTCCCAGCAGACGCATTTTAAACAAAACCTTATATTGAAGCTTCTTTCCTGCGTGCGTACCATGAACAGAAAAAGATGCAAAGTATTTCTCTTAGAATTGATTTTTCTATGAAAAATATGTGTTTTGGCATTTTCTTTGAATTTTATGATATCGTTGATTAAAAAATAAAGCTGTATTTTCGAGTATAAAATGCAAATGTTTTTTTAAAACTTGTCTATTAAAGTCTATAATTGTAACTATTCTTGAGAAAAATGAGTTTTGGAAAATTTCTGTAAATTTATACTCTTTCGAAGATATTTGAGAAAAGCTTCATTTTTAAAACTTTTTTCATTTTATTATTTTATTTTTGAAAAAAGTGTGCACAAAAAGTGACAGAGATGGTCGATTCTTCAAAACCAAAAGTTAAATCACATTATACTGGTACGCGCCGTAAGAAACCAGTTATTGAACATGAAGCTATACCCCATGATTCAGAGGAAAAAATCCACAATTCTGTAGAATCTCCTGCGCGAGAAAAACAGAATATGCAAGGTCAGGATAAAAGTACCTCTAGTACAACTTGGCTTTTCTTGTCCCTTTCTGGGATTTTGGGGGGATTCATTGCTTTGGGAATTTTTATGGGGCTTCAATGGGCTGGTTTTTTTCCTTCTCCTTTTGTGGCAAATTCTGCTGGGGAGGAAAAAGCCTTGCAGATTGCTGAAGCCGCAAAAAGTCAAAGTGAAGACACAAAGGAACAATTGAGCCGGGTCTTTCAAGAAATCGATGCGTTAAAAACAGAGTTTTCTTCTTTTTCATCACAACAGTTTAAAACAACGAAAAATGATGAACTATCGAAAGAAGAAAGCAAAAAAGCTTTTGCAATTTTAGAGGAAAAAGTAAAAGCTCTTGAAGAAACTGTACAAACTTTTGTTAGAGAGTCGAAAGAGATAGAGACGGCTTTGTCTGTTGGGCAGAGCAACGCAAATGATCTTGCTGCGTTAAAACAACAGTTAGAAGCACTACAGGAAGAAACTGCTGTTAAAAATAGTAAGAAAAAAGAAATAGATACCGCGCTCTTTACTGCAATTAGTTCATTAAAAAATGCTGTAGAGCGTGGTGGATCTTATAATAATGAATTAAAGCTGTTGCAGCAACTATCGCCTTCGATTAATGGAATTGATTTGTTACAAAAAACAGCTACTGTGGGTCTTCCAAGCTCAGCACAACTTTCAGTTGATTTTGCTTATGTTGCTGATGCAATTGTTGGTACGCAAAATCTTGTTACGTCAAATGCTGGTTTTTTTGACAGAATTTTAGCTTGGATAAAAGGGCTCATTGTTTCGCGACCGATTGGAAATGTTGAAGGGACAACGCTGGAAGCTATTGCGGCGCGCATGGAAGTTGCCATTCAAACCGGTGATTACGAAAAGGCTTTGAGCGAATGGCAATCATTGCCCCAAAGTGCAAAAGATGTTTCAGAGGATTTTGTTAAGCAGCTTGAAAGACATATTGCTATTCAACAGTTGTTGCAGCAATTGTTATTGTCTGTACAACAAGGATCTTTTAAAGCAACAAAGATGTAAATAGGCTCCAGATGATTCGTGTTTTTATTTATATTTTTGTTGTTTGTATCCTCGGTTTAGCTTTCGGGTGGGTTGCTAACCACAACGGTGTTTTTGTCCTCACATTTTTGCATTTCAGATTTTCTGCTTCATTTCTTACAGTGTTAAGTGTGCTTATTTTGCTTTTTGCAATGCTGGTGCTTTTATGGTGGTTATTATCGTTCTTTTTTTCCATACCTAGTGCTCTTTCCAATTATTTTTATAAACGCTATCAAAAGCGCGGTTATGAAGCTCTTTCAAAGGGGATTCTTGCAACCTTTGCTGGTGATGCTATGGTAGCGCAAGAAATGGAAGCACGGGTTGCTAAATATCTTGCAGGGAAACAAGAGCCATTGGTAAAATTTTTACAAGCACAAACCTTGTCTTTACAAAATAACTCTGCTCGCGCCATCGGTCTTTACGAGGAAATGAGAAAGGAAGATTCGACAAAATTAGTTGGACTTTATGGTTTGTTTCGTGAAGCGATGAAGAGTAAAGCTTATGAGGCAGCACAACAATATGCCGAAGAGGCACTGACTTTATCGCCAGCACTTTTATGGGCGCATCAGGTGGTGCTTGATCGGTTAAGTGCTGAGGGTAAATGGGATAAGGCACTTACTGTTTTTGAAAGAGCAAATAAAGCTCTCCCGCGTTCTGTTCGCTCGACTCCAGAGCGGCAGCATATGCAGGTTTTATTGTTAAGTGGGCAGGCACTTCATTTGTTTGATACACATCCTGTACAAGCACGTGCTGTAATTTTGAAAGCCCATAAATTGGCGCCTGATTTTGTTCCAATAACAGTTATTGCTGCTGATATTCTTTATAAATTAAATGAAACGCGTAAAGCGGATAAAATGATTATAGCGGCTTGGCAAAAGGATCCTCATCCTGATTTGGGGATGCTTTATCTTGAAAGAGAAGAAGGAGCCATTGGGCGATTGAAAAGGGCTGAGACACTTGCTTCTTATAATAAAGAGGCATTTGAGTCGGCTTTTCTTCTTGCTAAAGCAGCTTTGGATGCTGGTGAAACGGCATTAGCAAGAGAGCAGGCACAAAAAGCATTGCAGTGTCATCCACGGGAAAGTGTTTATTTATTATTGGCAGATATTGAAGAAGCACAGGGAAATAATCAAGGCGCTGTGCGTCAATGGCTTTCTTTAGCACTTCGTGCTGAACGTGATCCAGTATGGATGTGTGATGGGTCTATTTTTTCTTCTTGGTCAGCTGTTTCTCCAATCAGTGGACGTTTAGGCTGTTTTGAATGGAAAGCGCCTCCTTGTGCACCTTCTCTCACATTAGAGGCGGCTAATCGTGTGCAGAAAAAAGAAGATAAAGAAGACATTATGGGAAAAAGTGATGGTATTGAAGATAAGAAGCTTGAAAAATTAACACCTATAGATGATTCTCTTTTGCATAATGCGCAGGTGGAAAAACAAGATATGAAAGAACAAGATGTAAAAATGTTCAGTCAAACTCACTTAAATGTTGATGACCCAGGGGTTAAAACAGAAGAAGAAACGTCTTTAACGAGGAAAAAATTTCGTTTATTTTAAATTACATCAATATGGTAGTATGAGCGTTTTTTCAGAAGAAACAATTGACCTAGAAGAAAAAATATCGTTAGTCTTGTCCAATAAAATTATTCTCTTATGCTTTAAAAATAAAGTTTTGCTTGGTAGCAGAGGTGATTGGTTAAAAAATGTTTTTAAATCAGAGATGTCTTGATAAAAAACAAAAAAATAACAAACCAAGGATTGCTGTCGTTATTCATCGGCGCTCTACCTATACTGGTCGTTTGGGAAAATTTTTACAACAAAATGGTTTTGTTCTTGATATTTATCGTCCTATTTTTGGACAAAAGCTTCCTGATACATTAGAGCATTATGCTGGCGTTGTTATTTTAGGGGGACCGATGAGTGTGAATGACAGCGAAGCTTATATTGGTGAGGAAATTGACTGGATTTCGTTGTTGCTAAAGGAAAATAAGCCTTTTTTGGGTATTTGTCTTGGAGCACAAATGTTAGCGCGCAATCTAGGCGCGCGCGTTGGTACAAGAAGTGATGGAACCGTTGAAGTGGGTTGGTATCCACTAGAAGCAACCCCACAAGGGAAAGAATTGATGAATTGGCCAGAAATGGTCTACCATTTCCATGATGAGGGTATTTATGATTTACCGAAAGAGGCGATGCTTTTGGCAACAGGGCATACGTATCCTACACAAGCTTTTCGTTATGGAAACAATGCATGGGGTTTGCAATTTCATGCTGAATTTACACGTGCTATGATGCGGCGTTTGGTTGTACGTTCGGCACATAAATTGACTGAAAAAGGCGCTCAACCTGCTTGTGCACATTTGAAAGGTCGTTTAATCTATGATCGAGCTTTGAGCCAATGGTTTGAAGGTGCATTACGCCAGATTTTTTGTACACCGACCGCACTTGTGTGATTGTTGGCAACGCTTTGGTTTATATAGGTAATTTACTGTTTTGAATATTGAATGAGAATCCTGAATATAGTAAGGTTTTCTCATTCCAAACCTGTGTATGTTGACTCAATAAAAACCTCTTGCTTGCATATTACAAGTAGGGCTGACGTGTGGGCAAAAACTGTATAAGAAAAGACTAAAAATGCCTCTTATAAACTGTCTTAAGTGCCAAGGGCTGTTGCAACATTTGGGGGTTAGCCAAATATAATGATGGTGCTGGCTTGCTCTTCCATAAGCGTAAAGATGGAGGGGCTCAATGGCTTTATCGTTAAGAGACATTATTCATTATCATTTTTGTTGTGCTATAAAACAGTATGGTTGAAGACTGAGATAGAAGGCCTATGTAAAACTTTACACATGAGGTATTTTTTGTTAAAGGGTATAATCATTCTTCTTAAGAAAACCTTGTTGAGTTTATGAGATACAGTACTTTAGAACGATGTATGGGGTCTTCTTGAAGTGACCAGTAGATAAAATCCGGTCGATTAAGAAGTTGGATTGTGTATAAACTGACCGGGGTTAGAAATCTTTGTCCTTTTTAGGGTGGGAGAAAGTTAAGAGATAAAGAAAGTTTTAATGTTGTCCAAATCCTCTCAATTACCATTAAGACGAAAAAGTTTTTCTTTAAGCTATTTAATTTTTGGGCTTTTTTGTTTTGCTCTAATATTTATTTATAGCGCACTCTGGTTTTTTTTTCACGTAAAATAGAAGACCATGTTTCTGATATATTCGCAAAAGTATCTTCCCATAATATGGCGGTGGTATGCGAGAATGTACGCAGGGGTGGTTATCCTTTACGTGTCGGTGTTATTTGTGATAAGTTTCAATTTTCTTGGCCTTTACATGGGGTTTCTTTATCGACGGGGCGTTTGACGGCTGGTGCACCAATTTATTCACCTTATTTGGTCGAGTTTAATGTTCATTCTCCTGCATCGATTGTTTTTTCTGGAAAAGCTCCCATAGTATCCCGTTGGCGCAATTTGGTGATTGAAACAGAACCTTATTGGAAAACGGGTGAGACATTGAAGTTGATAACTGAAGGGCTTGAGATTTCATTTCTTTCCTCTTCCCTTGAAGATCAAAAGCTTCAAGAAGCATTAGGAGCACAAACAACAGATAAAAAAACAACACAAGAAAATATTGAAGATTCGGCATCTTTGCAAAATACGCATGACGTAATTATTCAGCCATTAGAACCAAAAGATGCCTCCCAAAAAATAACGGCAGAATTTTTCCGACTTGATCTTAAACATGAAAAGAATCATTTATCGGGACATATAACTTTTGATGGTTTTGATGCTTCTCTCTTTTTTACATCTTCTTTTGTTGATATTCCTAAAATTGATGGCAATTTGAAATGGATTTTGAATGATGTCTCTCTTCTATCTGAAAATGAAGGAAAAAATTGGCAACAGCGATTGTATGGAAAAAGTGGACTTTTAAAGCATAGCGAGTTGGCTTTTCATACAGGTGGTGCGGTACGTATTAGTGGACCTTTTTCTTTTGATGATGAAGGATATTTGACAGCAAAATTTGAACTTGTCTTTGTTCAGTCCATGAAGCTTCTTGACACTCTGCAGCGCTTATTTCCTGCGCAAGCCAATAGTCTTCAGGCGTTATTTTTTATTTTGGGTGCTTTTCCTAAAAACGCGGATGGCGCCCCCGTTCTTCCTTTGCTCATTAACAAAGGGTGGGTAAAACTAGGATTTTTAAAACTTGGTCGTCTTGCTCCGCTTTAGATATTGTACCGAAGTCTTTTTTCATTTTTACTACCAAATTTCGATTTTTTCTGATTTTCACACTTTTTTGCAATTTTAGAGTGTCAAAATCTATTTTAACAAAATACGTATTTAATGGTAAAAAAATAGCTATAAAAATAAAAAATTACCACCTACTCCTAACTCGTCCAACCTTTTTTCACTTAGTACAAAATCTTATGTCAAACTACATATAACAACAGTGTTTGTATGGAAAAAGTGGCATTTTAAAATATGCTGAATTGCCTTTTTATACAGGTGGTGTGGTACTTGTTAGGAACCTTTTTCTTTATATATGGAATGAGCATATTGCATATATCTGTTTGGGAGTAACCTCTTAAAACAAGTAAACAGGCTAGCTGGAGGAGAATATGAAGTTGTAAAGGGAAAAATCAACATCCATCTTTACTGTCATTTTTTATTTGATTTTACGCATTTCAAAAGCAGTTACAGTTATATCTTTTAAATAATGGATTAAGCTTATCCTTTTATTTCTGATGTTTTTTAATGAAGCCATATGTCTTCCACGTAAAACAGAATATATTTGTATTGCATATTTACGCATTTGTTAAAAAAATATTTCTCAGTAATTCTTGTTTCACGATGTCGTCTATGAATGGTATAACGATAAAGCCATTAAGGGCTATCATCTTTTCGGTTATGGAGTAATAAGATAAGGGGCAACACCATCATATTATATTTGCTAACTCCCAATGTTACTGCAGCTTTTGGCACTTGGGGCGGTTTATGAGGGGCATTTTTAGTCCTTTCTTTACTGTTTTTATCTATTCGGCTTTCCCATTTGCAATATGCAAGGGGAAATGGAGTTAATTGATTGAATATAAATAGATTTGAAATAAAAGAAATCGAAGATATCGTAACGCTTTTTCAATATACAAAATGATAAAATTATGATTGTAAATCAAAACATTATACTTTTATAATGAAGGATATTTGACAGCAAAATTTGAACTTATCTTTGTTCAGCTCATGGAGCTTCTTGACGCTTTGAACACTTGTTTCCCGCGCAAGCCAATAATCTTTAAGGGTTATTTTTTATTTTTGGTACTTGCTTAATGGGATCATGCCCTGCACGAAAAATAGAACACTCCAAACCAACTTAGGTTGCATATTCACGGGCTTTTTTAAAAGAGATATGTTGCAACCGCTTCCAAGCTCATTTCCCGATGGTGCTCGTAAATGGTATACCGAATCCATTGAGCACTCTCATCTTTACGCTTATGAAGGAGTACATACACCATCACACATTTTGCCAACCTCTAGTGTTGCGACAGTTTTTGGCATTTGAGACGATTCATAAGAGATATTTTTAATCTTTTCTTGTACAGTTTTATCTATACACTTATTCTGCTTGTGATGTGAAAACGAAAGGTTTTGGTTGATTCAACAAAACAGACTTGAAATGAAAGAATCTTATGAGATTTGGGATTCTGATTCAATATGCAAAACGCCAAATTATCAATATAAATCAATCTGTTGTATAAAAATGCGGAACGACCTCCTCGTTTTTTCCTTGTTGTTTAGCCACGAATGGATAAAACAGGGGAAAAAAGTTAGCTGTTTTGTACTACTTTTAAGCTTGAAAGTTTATGTTTTTAAGTTGAGAAATCAATCCTGATGTTGTTTTGAAATTGTTACAAACAATTCCGTTGTAATAAGTAGCAGAATTTTTATTTTGGGTGTTATGTCTAAAAACATAACCTCCCCCTCTATTTTTGCCGTTTCGCTGTGGGGAGATAGAACAGGGGCAAAAACTTAGCTGTTTTATACAGCTTTTAAGTTTGAAAGCCAGTATTTTGAAGTTGAGAAATTAATCCTGCTGCAAAAGTAAAACGAGAAATATTGAGATCATTTTCAATAAGGGCACTAATGCGGTTTGTAATATTATGAATATTATTTTCTTCTGTTTTTTTCCAAGTGTCAAAAGGATCTTTTTTCTTGCCATAATTTTTGAGGATTTTCATAACGATTTGCCGTAAGCTTTCGGAAACATTTTCTTTGGCTTGGCTTAGAGCCATACTATCATAATAATCTAAGATGGGAATTGTTCGACGAGCTTCATTAATGCGGTTTATACGAATGATTTGTGCAAGCGAGAAATAAATCTCTGCAGTTTTAATAAGATCACTGTTGCTTTGTTTTGCAATCAAAGAAATATCACAGATTATTGGTGCTGCTTCCAAGAGAGCCAATTGTTTTGCTAATGCTTTTGGTGCTCCTTCTTCACTGTAGTGTAGTGCTTTTTCTTCAATCTTTTGATTAATATCGTTGTTGGGAGAATGCATAAGCTCTTTTTCAATAATACTACGGGCTTGCTTTATTGTTTTTACAATTTCTTCTAGTGGACGTGAGAGATCCATGTTGTGCAAACCCCAATTGGTTGTTTCAAAGAGCATTGGGGTCATTGCTGCATAGAATTTGTTTTGGACAAGACCAGGTATTTTATTATCAAGCTTATCAATTTGATCAGACAATTGAGGAATTTCAAAACCATCGCGGATGGCAATAAAAACGCGAATAATGTTTTCAACCTTTTGTTGTGTTTCATCGTGTAGTCGATTAACAAAAGTGGGACCTCCACGATTTACAATGTCGTTGGCAATCAGCGTTGCGATAATATTACGACGCAATTGATGGTTAATAACTTCCTTCTTAAAATTTTCTTGAATTTGGGTTGGAAAATAGTTCAGCAAGGCTGTATTGAAATAGTGATCATCAACAATGGGGCTATTAGCAATTTCTTCTTTTAAGGTCAATTTAGCATATGCAAGAATAACGGCGAGTTCTGGGCGGAAAAGACCTTTTCCTTGGGTTGTTCTTTGCTGTAAAACTTGTTCATCAGGGAGCATTTCAACTCTGCGGTCTAGAAGCTTTTTTTGTTCCAAATCGCGCATAAAGCGTATTTGATAGGGCAAATCAGCAATGCTGTGGTTTTCTGATAAAGAAAGCGCAAGGGGTTGTAGATAATTGTTGCGCAAGACGAGTTGTTCGACTTGAGGTGTCATTTTCTTCAAGAGCTTATTGCGTTCTTCGCGGGTTAGTGTTTTGGCACGTAGTGCTGATGCAAGAACAATTTTGAGATTGACCTCAATATCGGAACAATTCACACCGGCAGAATTGTCAATGGCATCCGTATTACATCGACCACCATTTGAGACATATTCAATCCGTCCACGTTGTGTAACACCAAGATTCGCTCCTTCGCCAATAATTTTTGCACGTACTTGTTCTCCGGTAATGCGTATTGCATCATTTGCACGATCACCTACTTGGGCATCGTTTTCTGTTGTCGCACGGATATAAGTGCCAATACCGCCGAACCATAAAAGATCAACAGGGGCTTTGAGAAGAGCAGAGATAATTTCAAAGGGGGTTCCTGTTTGCTTTTCAAAACCAATAGCTTGTGCTGCTTCAGGTGAGAGAGTAATGGTTTTTTCTTTTCGTGAGAAGATACCACCGCCCTTTGATAATTTGCTTTTATCGTAATCTTGCCAACTTGAGCGAGGAAGTTTAAAAAGGCGCGTACGCTCTGCGTAGCTTTCGTCTATGTTTGGATCTGGATCAATAAAGATATCGCGGTGATCAAAAGCGGCAATCAATTTTGTTTGTTTGGAAAGAAGCATTCCATTACCAAAGACATCACCAGACATATCGCCAACACCGATACAGGTGAAAGGCATTGTTTGAATATCGTGATTAAATGATTCTCTAAAATGTCTTTTGACGGCTTCCCACGCACCTTTGGCTGTAATAGCAATGGCTTTGTGATCATAGCCTGCTGAGCCACCAGAGGCAAAAGCATCATCAAGCCAAAAGTGGTTTGCTTGGCTAATGGCGTTGGCTGTATCAGAAAAAGTCGCAGTCCCTTTGTCTGCTGCTACAACAAAATAGGGGTCAGGGTCATCATGACAGATGATATTGTGGGGCGCACTTATTTTGCTATTAACCAGATTGTCTGTGATGGAGAGCAAAGCAGTGATAAAGTCTGTATAAGCTTGACGTGCTGCTTCTATGATGACAGCACGGTCATTTGTTTGGGGAAGACGGTGGGGATAGAATCCACCTTTTGCACCGGCAGGAACGATAACCGCATTTTTAACTTGTTGGGCTTTGACTAAGCTTAGAATTTCGGTGCGATAATCTAATGCACGGTCAGACCAACGAATTCCGCCACGGGCAATAGGTCCAAAACGCAAATGAACCCCTTCAACTTCTGGTCCATAAACAAAAATTTCTCGGTAAGGGCGCGGTTCAGGCAAACCTTCAATCTGACGCGGATTTAATTTGGTGGCTAAAATACGTCGTGGACTTCCATCGGGGAGAGGTGTAAAAGCATTCGTTCGTAAACTTGCCTCGATAAGATTACAATAACGGCGTAAGATGAGATCATCATCTAAACCAGATACTTTCCGTAATTTTTCTTCAATGCGCTTTTGAATGACTTGTTGGTTTTTTTCTCGTTCTTTTTCTGTATGGCTTTGATGAAACTTTAAGTGAAATAAAGCATAAAGGTCTTGGGTAATGTCAGGATAAGCATTTAAAGTTTGGGCAACGCGATCTTGCGAATAGGGAATTCCTGCTTGTTGGAGATAGCGCCCATAATGGCGCAAAATAACAATTTCATGCCAATTAAGCCCAGCTGTTTGGGTGAGAGCATTAAAGGCATCATTATCAGCATTTTGTGCCCAAATGGCTTCAAAAGTTTCAGCGTGTTTTTGACCGTCTTTTTCAAAATCAATACAGCGTTGGAAAATACTTTCCAGTTGCATATCATGAAGATATACAGAGTGTCCATTGCCATCTGGTAATTCAAGGGTTTGTTCAGCAATAACGCGAAACCCCATATTTTCAAGAAGTGGCACACGTTTGGAAAGGGCAAGTGCTTCATGGCGATGAAAAAGTCGAAGAGAAATGCACTGTTTTTCTTTGTTTTGTGCGTGATAAAAGATTACGAAAAGGGGCTTTTCATCATGAAGACTTAGAATGTGTCCGGCATCGTTAATAGCGTCTTCAGCTGAAAATAAATCTCGATAACTGTTGGGGAATTGGCTGGCTAGATGTGTTTGTTGCTCTGTTATTTTCTGGGTAAGAGCGATGGCTTGAACTCTGTCTTCCCAACTTCGTGCAATCAAACGCACATGTTGTTCAAGTGTGGAGCGCTCAATAAGAGGAGCAGTTTCATTTCCTTTGCGATGGATGATGTAATAGACACGTATAAGGGTGCTTTCCAAAAATAGCGGATAGGATTCAAAAAAATCACCTTTATAGAGCTCAACAAAATGTTCGCCAACTTTTTCACGTAGGCTGCTGCTGTATTGGTCACGTGGTACGTAGACAAGGATAGAAACAAAGCGCCCAAAAGAATCAGTGTGAGCAAGAACCCGTAAACGTGGACGCTCATCTAATTGTAGAATAAGTTTAATGTTTTCTGTCAATGTATCAACATCAGAACGAAACATTTCATCTCTTGGATAAGTTTCTAAAACACTGATGAGTGCTTTTCCTGAATAATCAGCTTGATTGTGTCCAAGACGTTGAGTGATGGTTTGGGCTTTTTCTTTTAAGAAAGGAATTTGTAAAATAGAACGTGTATAAGCTGAGGAGGTAAAAAGCCCTACAATGCGTAATTCTCCACAGAGTTGCTTTTCTTTATCAAAGATTTTAAGACCAATATAATCCAGCCAAACAGAACGGTGAATTTTGGAGCGGCTGTTCGCTTTTGTCACGATAAATAGATTATCGCTTTCCATGAAGGATAAAACTTCTTGAGGAGGTTCTTTCATACTTTTATCGTCAACAATATGAATAGAAGCATCCGTGAGTATACCAAGTTCAATATTACTCGCTGTAAAGGATTTTAAGGGTTTTTGATCTTTGATGAAGTTGTAAGTGCGCATACCAAGGAAGGTGAAATTATCATCCATTAGCCAATGAAGAAATTCAATAGCCTTTTCGCCTTCTTGCTTGTAGTGTGTGGGAAGGTTTGTTTGGTAGGCATGAATATGTTTTTCAACTTCTTCAAGCATAGGTTTCCAGTCTTGTACAGCAGCATTAACCTGCTCAAGAACTAAGGTGAGTTCATTTTCAAGTTTCTGCGTCTGCTGTTTATTGAGTGACTCGATGTGAATTTGCATCAGACTGATGCGTTTTCCAGAAGCACAATCAAGAATGGGGTGTGCAATCAAATAAATATGGTTTTTGTGTTGATTGAAGACATTTAAAATAGAATCGAGAAGGAAGGGTTTGTTATCATTGACAAGTGTGATAACAGTTATAGGTTTGTTATTACGGGTCAAATTTTGTTCAAAGTAGATAGTATTTTTTCCCGTTTTATGGAGATTAAAAGCTTTTACTGCGATGGCTGCCGCTTTTTGAAGTTCTTTATTTTCGTAATAAGCAATATCTTCTTCATCGGTTTGAGCAAAAAGAATTTGTTCTATTTTATCTTGGGTGTTTTTTGTTTCTGTTTTTTTTTGTTGTAACACATTCACTCTCCCTTTTTGCTCTTAGGGGTCTTTAAAAGCAGACCATTATATTTTTACATACTGTAACACCTTCTTCCTAAAGAAAATAGCTCTTTATTTGGAGAGAATAAATTTGTTTTTTCTATTTTTTAGTAATAGTTTGTACTTTAAAAGAAATATTTTGCGTCAATGAAAGGGCATTTTTAGTATTTTTGTATGTTAATAGTTTGTTTTTTAAAATATACAAAATGAAAGTAAAAAAAGAAGCAAAAGTAAAGAGAGAATGGCGCATTTACCAGAAAGACTTTTAAGGGGTTACCAAAACTTTATAAACAATCATTTTTTATATAAAATAGCAGATTATCAGCAATTGGCGATTGAGGGGCAGAAACCTGAAGTTTTGGTCATTGCTTGTTGTGATTCGCGAGCAGTACCAGAAATGATTTTTGATGCTAAGCCGGGGGAAATTTTCACCTTACGCAACGTGGCAAATGTGGTTCCTCCTTTTTCTCCCGATAACAAATATCATGCAACATCAGCAGCTCTCGAATATGCCGTGCAATTGCTTGAAGTGAGACATATTGTTGTTTTTGGTCATGCCCATTGTGGGGGAGTTCATACTGCTCTTAAGCAGACGTGTAAATCTTTATCGTCAAATGATTTTATCGGTCAATGGATAAGTCTCTTAGCACCAGCAGCAGAAATCGTTTTGAATAATAAGTCGCTGTCGTGGACAGAAAGACAGACGGCATTAGAGCAGCTTTCTATTCGTCATTCGTTGAGAAATTTAGAGACGTTTCCGTGGATAAAGCTTCGCAAAGATCAAGGTTTTTTGACATTGCATGGGGTTTGGTTTGATATCTCTAGCGGAAAATTATGGAGCATGGAACAGGAAACAGGTTGTTTTATGCGTGTTGAAGTTGAAAGTTTTGAAGTATAGTATTTGTTGTTTTTATTTCTTCGTATAAAAAGACATTTTATGATAAAACTTGACAAAGCTGGGGTTTTATTGTTTGAAGGAGCAAGCTTTCAGTGACAAAATTAACTTGGAGCCACCGACTGAGACCCCAGTTTAAGGGTATAAAGAGATCTCAGAGGTCAACATCCGACGGCGCGATGCGTTCTCGGGTGCAACTTTGGTTTGTTTGTTATGCAACAATGAGGTAAATGATGTTTGAATCTTTGCAAGAGCGACTTGGTTCTATCTTGTCTCATTTGACAGGGCGGGGCGCTTTGTCAGATCAGGATGTTGCAGAAGCGCTGCGTGAAATTCGTCGCGCTTTATTGGAAGCTGATGTTGCTCTTGATGTTGTGCGCTCTTTTACCGATAGAGTTCGGGAAAAAGCTGTTGGGGCCGAAATCGTTAAATCGATTAAGCCAGGCCAAATGGTGGTTAAAATTGTTCATGATGAATTGGTTCATATTCTTGGAAATGAAAGCGTTCTGAGTGATTTGAATGCACCTTCTCCAGTTGTTATCATGATGATTGGTTTGCAAGGTTCCGGAAAAACAACCACAACAGCAAAGCTTGCAAAACGGTTAACGGATAAGCACAATAAAAAAGTTCTCATGGCGTCATTAGATACACGCCGTCCCGCTGCACAAGAGCAATTGCGCCAATTGGGAGAGCAGGCGAAACTTGTAAGCTTGCCTATTATTGCGGGACAGTTGCCCGTTGATATTGCATCACGTGCTGTGCAAGCTGCTAAATTGGGTGGTTATGATGTGCTTCTTCTTGATACGGCAGGGCGTAATCATATTGATGAAGCTTTGATGCTTGAATTGGCTGAAATTAAAGCGTGTTCCCTTCCTCATGAAATTATGTTGGTGGCTGATAGTTTGACGGGGCAAGATGCCGTTCATCTTGCTCGTTCTTTTGATGAGCGTGTAGGGATTACAGGAATTATTTTAACACGGATGGATAGTGATGGGCGGGGTGGTGCTGCTCTTTCCATGCGTGCTGTTACAGGCAAGCCAATTAAAGCAATTGGAACTGGTGAAAAAATAGATGCTTTAGAAGAATTTCATCCCAGTCGTATTGCTGATCGTATTCTCGGAATGGGGGATATTGTTTCTTTGGTTGAAAAAGCTGCTGAAACAATGGATCATGAGAAAGCCGCTGCTTTTGCAAAAAAAATGCAAGCCGGAAAATTTGATCTGAATGATCTTGCTGAACAGTTGCAGAAAATGAAAAAACTTGGTGGAATGGGCGGTATTATGGGCATGTTGCCAGGATTGGGGAAGGTCAAAGAGCAAATTGCGGCTGCAGGGCTTGATGATCGTTTGTTTAATCGCCAATTGGCTATTATTTCATCTATGACACCTCAAGAGCGTGCAAATCCAGAGCTTTTAAAACATAGCCGTAAACAACGAATTGCTAAGGGGTCTGGTACAACGGCGGCTGATATTAATAAACTTTTGAAGATGTATCGCCAAATGGCTGACATGATGAAAGCCATGGGTGGTAAAGGAAAAAGTGGTTTGATGGGAAAAATGTTGGGAGGCCTTGGTTCCAAAATGGGATTTGGAGGCAAGGGAAACTTGAGTGGAGATTCTCCAGTTATACCTGATTTATCGGGAATGGATTTGAAGCAATTCTCAACGCTTCAAAAGCAGATTGAAAATGATAATGGAGGGAAGATTTTGCCTGGACTTCCCAAGCGTGGGCCTATATTTCCTGGTCTTTCCAATAGCATTGCCGATAGGGGAAAATTTCCTCAGCATCCTAAGAAAAAATAAGATGTAAAGAGGGAAAGGAATATGATGCAGGAAACAGTATTAAACGAATTGGCACATTTACGAGCATCTATTGATAATTTTGATGCAACCTTAATTCATATCTTAGCAGAGCGTTTTCGTTGTACGAAAGCTGTTGGGCGTTTAAAAGCACGTTATGATTTGCCTAGAGTAGATCCTTTACGGGAGAAACATCAAGTAGCGCGTTTGCGGCAATTGGCTATAGATAGTCATCTTGATCCTGATTTTGCTGAAAGATTTTTAAAATTTATTATTAAAGAAGTTGTGAGTCATCATGAAGTGATTGCTGAAGAGCAAAAAACAAAAAAAGTCAATTTAAACGAAAGCCAGAGCTGACAATAGGAGATAAAATATGGCATTGAAAATTCGTTTGTCCCGTGGAGGTTCAAAAAAACGTCCTTACTATCATATCGTCGTTGCAGATGTTCGTAGTCCGCGCGATGGGCGATTTCTTGAACGTGTTGGTGCATGGGATCCAATGTTGCCTAAAGATGGACCAAGGGTAAAACTTAATGAAGAACGTATCCAGTATTGGCTTGGGCAAGGGGCTCAACCAACTGATCGTGTTTTACGGTTTTTAGATGCGGCTGGTTTAAAAAAGCGTCCAACCCGCAATAATCCACATAAAGGTGAACCAGGTAAAAAAGCACAAGAACGTATCGCAGCAGCAAAGCAAGCAGCAGAAGAAGCGGCGGCAGCAACTGAAGCAGAATCTGCTTCAGCATAAGAAGCATGATTGTTCAATCAATGCGTCTTTAAAAGTTCTAGAAGAATGAATGTTATCCGTTTTTGTCTATCAAAAACGGATCTCTTTTAAAAGCATGTTTTAAAAGAGTGTTAGTTTTTTAAAAGTTGAATTTTAAAAATCAATGGCGCGGCCTTTAATTTCCCAATCTCCATAGCGCGAAGGGTCTTTGCCGCCGCGTCCACCATTTTCGACAGGTTGTTCTTTTTTTGTTGCGCTTTTTCGCCGTTCTTCAGCTTCTTTGAGGGCGCGTTGTGCTGCGGGAGAAAGAGATTGCTGTTTAATGACAGTTGCATTTTTTTTGCTTGTTTTCTCATCTTTTTTATTCATTTTACACCTATTCTATTGAAGAAGCAGAAAGAAAACCCCATCATATAGTATTAATAGACTTTTTTCATGGAGTTTTTTGAGTAATGAATATAATGCGTACAGCCATGCTTTTGGCTTTTTTAACTGCTCTCTTTATGGGGGTTGGTTATCTTGTTGGAGGGGGCAGTGGCATGGTCATTGCTCTTTTGGTGGCAAGTGCTTTGAACTTTTTTTCTTATTGGAATTCAGATAAAATCGTTTTACGCATGTACGGGGCGCGTGAAGTTGATCAGCATTCTGCACCGGTTTACTATAAAATTGTAAGTGATTTAGCGCAAAGAGCTTCTCTTCCTCAACCAAAAGTTTATGTTATTGAGAATCCACAGCCAAACGCTTTTGCAACGGGACGTAATCCGCAAAATGCAGCTGTTGCTGCAAGTACTGGATTGTTAGAGCGGTTGAGTTCGGAGGAAATTGCCGGCGTTATGGCGCATGAGCTCGCACATATTGAGCATCGTGATACATTAACAATGACTCTAACCGCAACGATTGCAGGAGCCATTTCAATGCTTGGTAATTTTGCTTTCTTTATGGGAGGACCGCGCAACTCTTCAGAAGATTCTCATGGCGCTGGGGCAATTGGAGGATTTATTGCCTTGCTCGTGGCTCCTTTTGCAGCGATGCTGGTGCAAATGGCGATTAGCCGTACACGTGAATATGCTGCAGATCGGAGAGGGGCTGAAATATGCGGTAATCCTCTATGGTTAGCTTCGGCATTGCGTAAGATTGCTGATGGGGGACGTGGGGTATATAATGAAGAAGCAGAGCATAATCCAGCAACAGCACATCTATTTATTATCAATCCTTTGAGCGGTGAGGGAGCGGATAGTCTTTTTTCAACACATCCTGCAACGGCAAATCGTATTGCTGCTCTTTATCGGCAAGCAGAAGAGATGAAAGGGGTTCTTGCTGAAAATGGGGGATGGAATGAAGAAGGCAGTATGAATAAAAAAAGCAATGATGAGATGAATTATGGAGATTTTCGCAGTGGTCAGGCTTATGCATCAGGAGAGCAAGAAAACAGCACTTTTCAGCGTATGACAAAACGTCCTTCTTGGCTTCGTTATGATAATTCAAAAAGATCTCGTTCATAGAATTTTTTGAGGAGATTTCTGGGAGTTCTTGAGAAAACAGTGATATAAAGGTTGTTGTTTTGAAACACAAAAAAGCGGGGCATGTGTCTGAAAAAAATGTTCCAGGATTAGCTGTTCGGCAGGTGTGTGTGCGCCTTTTAGGGGCGGTGGTTGATAAGTGTACGCCTCTTTCTGGTTTGACGGATAATGAACACGGACATCCACACTATTTAAAACTTTCACAACGAGATCGTTTGTTGTGTCGGGCTATTTTGATAGCTTCATTACGTCATCGAGGGCAGATTATAGCGGCTTTCTCACGATTTTTGATGCGTCCTTTGCCTTCACAAGCACTTTCACTTCAGCATCTTTTGCATATCAGTGTCGCACAAATTCTTTATCTTGATATTCCTGATCATGCGGCTATTGATTTAGCTGTACGTGTGGCAAAACTTGATCCTCGTATGCATCGTTTTTCAGGGGTTGTGAATGCTCTTTTGCGCAATGTTGCGCGTGAGGCAGAGCTTTTATGCCAACAAGTTCCTACCATTGAAGGTGTTCCAGCGTGGTTTGGACAGCTTTTAGTGTCAGCTTATGGAACAGAAAAGGCACATCAGATTATAGCAATTCAAAGTATGGAACCCCCTCTCGATTTGACAGTGAAATCTGATAGCGTTGGATGGGCTGAAAGACTTGGCGGTGTTGTGTTGCCTAATGGCTCTGTTCGATTGAATCGTCTGGAGTGTTCTGTTTCTGATTTACCAGGCTATTGTGAAGGAGCTTGGTGGGTTCAAGATTTTGCCGCAGCCTTGCCTGCTTGTTTACTTGGGAATATTCGGGGTAAACGCGTTGCTGATCTTTGTGCAAGCCCTGGGGGGAAAACAGCACAATTGGCTTTGCAGGGGGCAGAAGTGACAGCAATTGAGCTTTCTGCTAACCGCGTAAGGCGTTTAAAAGAAAATATGGAACGGCTTGATTTTTTAGTTCAAACTTGGCAGGGTGATGTGAGAAATTTCCACCCCACACAGCTTTTTGATGCGGTTCTTCTTGATGCTCCTTGTTCTTCTACAGGAACAATTCGTCGTCATCCGGATATTTTATGGACGAAGTCGAGGGAAGACATTATCAAGTTAGCGGCGTTGCAATATGAGTTGCTTGTCGCAGCAATTGGCTTAGTAAAGGAGGGGGGACGTATTGTTTTTTCCAATTGTTCCTTGGCAAGAGAAGAAGGTGAAGATCTCATTGAAAAAATTTTATCAACACGCAACGATATTGTTTTAGAACCTATTTATCCAGAGGAAATGGGAGCACTGGCACATTTGCTTTGTGAGGGGATGTTGCGTACAACGCCTGCGGATTTTTGTCATAAAAATTTCGATGCTGAGAAAACTGCATTTTTAGGAATGGATGGTTTTTTCGCTGCGCGCTTACGAAAAATTGCTTAATTAACGCTTCATTTACAAAAATGGTCGAAATTGTATTTGATTCAGCATAAATGGAGATAAAATTTTGGCGGTTGCAGTAAAAGCTCCTCAGGTAAAAGTGGTGGCCTATGTCGATACGCTGCAGCACTTTATGCGGCGTTTATGGGTTGGACCATTGTTTCGCTGGCGATTTTCAGGATTCCGCCCTCATAAAATTTTAGCACATCCTATTGATTTGCATGTGGCTGACCCAATGATGGCCCATGAATTTTATCATGGTCGTTTTGCTTTTGCTCGTCATGTGGTTCATTCTGGTGCTGTTTCTCCATTTTCATTGGTTCCCCCAACGCTTGAATGGGAAACGGCTCTACATGATTTTCATTGGTTGCGCCATATGGAGGCAGCAGAAAGTAATTTAGCTTCTGCACATGCACGCTCTCTTTTAGAAGATTGGCTTGATCATGCTGGTAAGAAGGTAAAAGGGCTTGCTTGGAGTAGTCCTGTTGTGGCACGGCGCTTGATTTCGTGGATTTGTCATTCAAAAATGTTGTTAGAGGGGGCAAGTGAGCGGTTTGAAAAACGCTTTTTACGTGCGCTTGGTTTGCAATTTCGTTATTTGCGCGTAACAATTTGCAGTATGGAGTATGATGATCAACGTTTACAAGCAGCGACAGCTTTGACTTTCGCCTCTCTTGCTTTGCCTGTTTCTGCGGCAGTGAAAAAAAAGGTACAAACGACGCTTATAGAGGAGCTTTCACGTCAAATCTTAGTTGATGGTGGGCATATTTCCCGTAGTCCTGTTATTTTGCTGAATTTGTTATCGGATTTATTGTCGTTACGGCATCTTTTTATGCGTAGCAATGAAACAGCACCCCGTATTTTGATTGATTCTGTTGAGCGTATGTTGCCAGCTTTACGATTCTTTATCCATGAGGATCAAACGTTGGCCCATTTTAATGGGGTTGGTCCTCTTGTGTCGGAACGATTATCATCACTTTTGGAGCTTGATGAAACAGGGGGGCATCCTTTTAGTTATGCCCGTTATTCAGGATTTCAGCGCTTAAAAGCCAATCAAACAACAGTGCTTGCAGATACAGGAAAGTTTCCACCTCGCTCTGTAGCGCAGCAGGCTTGTTCGGGGTGTTTGTCTTTTGAAATGTCTTCACAAGGGCACCGTTTTATTATCAATGCCGGTGTTAATCCTGATGGGCGGGAAGATTATCGACATTTAGGGCGTGTTACTGCAGCCCATTCTACAGCTACGCTTAATGATTGTTCGGTGGGCGTTTTTTATAAAAAAAAGAAAAATGGCGCTTCCTTTTTGTTTGATGGACCAACGGATGTTCAAGTGCGCCGTATAGAGGATTCAGAGAAGACAGGTTTTATTGCGAGTCATAATGGTTATGTGCGCTCTTTTAATCTTATTCATGAGCGTGGTCTTATTTTGGCGACAAATGGAGATATGATCGAGGGGTTTGATCGCTTTTTTATGCCAGATAAAGGGAGAAAGAGACATAAGAGTGCGCAAAGTGAACAGAATCATGTTGCTGTTCGCTTTCATCTTCATCCACAAGTTGAAGTTAATTATGATGGCAAGCGTGTGTGTTTAGCCATAAAAAATGAGCACGTAAAGAACGGGCAAGTATGGTATTTTATTTCGCCTGATGCGGATATTTGTCTTGAAGATTCAATTGATTTTGCGGAATTAACAGGTCCACAACGGACGCAACAAATTGTTTTATATTTTCGCCCTGCATTGCAGGAAAAAGTTCGTTGGCGTTTTATCCGTAAAGCATTTGATAAAAAATCAAAACAATGTTCTGATCTATAGTTCATATATTTTATCTTCATACCGCGAAACATCATCGCTTATTGTGGTAATATTTTCAAAATTTGAAGGCCATGTAAATTTTTATACATGAGGTGCTTTTTAGAGTATGTGATGGATATTCTTAGGAAAGGTTTACCTATAGAATCTCATGAGGTGGTGCTAAGGGGATTGGTTCCAGAGAAACAGAATTTTTGACAGATCGGTATTGGTTAAGAATTTTTATCCTTTAAAAGTGTGGAGAAAAAGTCAAGCTGTTGCGTGTCTTAGAAAGTTTTTGCATGTACTGTTGTGATCAATATTTATCTCTGAGAGAGCTGCATGTTTAAGATAGTCAAATGTTTTCCTGCAAATGCACATTCTTGTTTTAAGGAAATATCGTTCAATGTTTATTGTTCCCATTTTACGATGGAATCCGTATAGAATATAGCGTAAAAATCTCCCGTAAATGGTGTAGGGTTATTGTGTCTCCCATTTTTACCGTTTCTTTTTATTTTGCTTTATGATTTTTCAAAGCATCTAGAATAACAGCTTTTAAAGAATGTGGATGATGCTTTATTTTTCACATTTTTAAAGAGATTAACATATTGATTTATAACAATTATTTTTTAAAACTTAAAATTCGAAAATTGTGAGATTCTCTCTTTACAAATCTGTTTATAGTGAGGCAACTAAAAGTATAGGTTTGTACGTTATAAGAAGACTTGGCGTGTAGATAAAACCTATGGAAGAAAGGAATAAAATAGCTCTTCTGAACACTCTTAAGTATCGAGGATTATTACAACATGAGGGGGCTGGAAAATGGCATGATGTTATAATTTGTTCCTTTATTAAACATACAAGATATTGATTTATAAAGATAATTTATAGTTATTTATGTTGAATTACCCCCCCGAATATTGTAAGATTCTTTTGATTTCAAATTTGTGTATGTTGAATCAATCAAAATCACTTGTTTGCATATCACAAGCGAGGTTGGCGTATAGGCAAAAAAACGATCAAGAAAGGACTAAAAATAGCTCTTCTGAATTGTTTTACGTGCTAAAGGCTGTCCGACACACCCACAAGCTGGCAAAGTGTGTGATGGTGCCGGTTTGTTTCTTCATAAGCATAAAGGAGATAATGCTCAGGAGATTTTATGATTCTTCATAAATGTTATCATGAGAGGGGGATCACAAGCATTGAGGGATGTTTCCTTAAAACAAAATCGTGTGAATGTGCAGCATATAATGTCGTTTTAATTTTGGATCTTTTATTTTGCCTGAGGGATACGATTTTATTAAAGAGTGAGAGAAAAAGGTGTGATCATGCGTAATCTCCATTCTTTAAAACTATTATTCTCAATGCTTTTGAAAATTGTAAAGCAAAGTAAAAAATTATAATAAAGATAAGAATGGGTTTTTATCTTTAAGATTTTCTTTTCTTGTCGAATTAGGTTGTTTACCATTTTAGGAGTAAACCAAATCTATATATTCAATATTTTCTGTCACCATCTTGCATAAAAAGCTGATATAGAAAAGCATTAAGCCATCTTAATCTTACATTATTACTGTGTTAAGATTGGGGGTGTTGATTGATAAGCAACAGAAAACAGTACGGGCTTTAGAAGTATAACGATATCATAAAAGGTAAAACATACCAGTGCTGGATTGGGGAAATATTTCGGATTTTATCAGATATTTAAGCAAACAATGACAATCACACACTTAGTTTTACGAATGCTCCTCAAGCTTTGCTTTTGTTACAAGTATTCATACATGTTTTTTGCGTTATATTTATAAAAATCAAATTGATGGGGATCTATGATAATCTTTGTTTGGGCATAAAAACATTGACATGATACTCCACTAGAGTTTTGCATATACTCGCACGCACTTCCATCTTTACGCTTAATAAAAGCGCAAGCTGGTACTCTACTTTGTCTACGCTCAATGTTGTGCGATAGCCTTGTGCTCTTGAGAGTGTTTATAAAAGTTTTTTTTATTTCTTTCTTGATTGTTTTTTTGCCTATACGCCAACCTCGCTTGTGATATGCAAGCGAATGATTTTTATTGATTGAACATGAACCAATTTGAAATGGAAAAAGCCTACAATATCAGAACTTCTCATTCAATGTGGAAAACAATAAACTCTTTTTATAAATCAAATGTAGTTCATTATAAAAGCATTAAGAATTCAAAAAATAACACATAGCAACGACATGTGGAAAAAATATAAATATTCTTTCTGCTTTTTGCTATTATACTAAAAATGAAGTCATAATAACCAACTGCACAACGCTCATTTTCTCATACATAAGCATTCTCTCAACTTCAAACAACTTTTAGAAAGATCTATACGAATAATGCCGTGCAATGGACTTAATATTACCTCGATAAATGCCAAGATCACTCAGCTCATCTGTTGAAAGACGGTTCAATGCGTTAACGGTTCGACGATAACGACGCCAATTCCTATAAGAACGTAGAATATTCATGTCCTCTACTCAAATTTTATATTACACTTTTTAGTTTAAAGATAGAACATATTACTAAAAATAGTTGTGCTATAATGTCATAACAGGTATGCATCTACACATAAAAGAAACCGCTTTAACACTTGTCTCATATAATAAGGACAGACTATTAAAGTTAATAATGACTACGCTGTTCTATCTCTAAAACAATGGCTAAATTATGTTTGTTCGTTGTGGTGATAAATTTATTCATTACGCGTAGATTCTTTGAATTAAATAACTGCTCTCATTGCAACAGTTATCAATCGACAGATGACGATTATGAAAAATTCCTTGAAATATTTATCTTATATGAAGGGAAAACCACAAAATGATTAATGTCGGAAATGTCGTGTTCCTGTAAAGATCATAGCTAAACCTTGCTCATCAGCAGCTGTGATAACTTCTTCATCACGCATGGAGCCTCCTGGTTGAATAATTGCTGTTGCACCTGCTTCAGCTGCTGCTAATAAACCATCGGCAAAAGGAAAAAATGCATCTGATGCAACAACAGACCCTTTAGTGAGAGTTTCTGTTAAGCCTGCTCTTAGCGCACTTTCTGCTGCTTTACTTGCAGCAATTTTTGCTGAATCAATGCGGCTCATTTGTCCAGCTCCAATTCCAACTGTTGCACTATTTTTTGCGTAAACAATAGCATTCGATTTAACGTGTTTTGCTACACGAAAAGCAAATTGAAGATCACGCATTTCATCTTGAGTTGGTGCCCGCTTTGTCACCACTTGCAATTTAAGATCATCAACCACCACATTATCACGCGATTGCACTAAAATGCCTCCCGCTAATGTTTTAGCAAGAAGTCCTCCACAACGTGGATTAGGGATACCACCTGTAATAAGCAAACGAAGATTTTTTTTCTTTGCAATAATTTCACGTGCCGCCATTGTGGCATCAGGTGCAATAATCACTTCTGTAAAAATTTTAACAATCTCTTCTGCACATTCTTCATCAAGGGGCTGATTTAAAGCAACAATTCCACCAAATGCCGATACATTATCACACATAAGAGCTTTCAAATAAGCTTCTTTCAAATTTTTGCCTTCTGCAACACCACAAGGATTGGCATGTTTAATAAGAGCAACAGCAGCAGTTTTTTGCGGATCAAATTCTGCCACAAGTTCAAAGGCTGCATCTGTATCATTCAGGTTGTTATAAGAGAGCGCTTTGCCTTGTAAAAGTCTTGCTGTTGCAATACCAAAACGCTTTTCATTATTGCGATAAAATGCTGCTTGTTGATGTGGATTTTCTCCATAGCGCATAATACTCTCAAGATGGCCAGAAAAACTCTGCCACGATGGCATTTCAATTTTTAAATCCCGTGCAAACCACGCTGCTATTGCCGTATCATAAGCAGCAGTGTGGGCATAAGCGCGCATTGCTAGCTGACGACGTGTGGATAAGCTTAAACATCCGTTATGCTGTTTTAATTCGGCTAGAATCGAATCATAGTCGTTTATCGCTGTTACAACACCGGTATAAGCATAATTTTTTGCCGCTGCGCGAATCATTGCCGGTCCGCCGATATCAATATTTTCAAGAATTGTTTGATTGTCGGCGCCTGATTGGACTGTCTCTTCAAAAGGATAAAGATTCACAACTAAAAGATCAATTCCATGAATGTTGTTCTTTTCCATGGCATCTTTATGGCTAGGATTTTCTCTTACCCCTAACAAAGCACCATGAATCAAAGGGTGGAGTGTTTTAACACGCCCATCCATTATTTCAGGAAATCCGGTAACTTCAGCAACATCTTTTACGGGTAAACCAGCAGCTATGAGTGTTTGGGCTGTTCCTCCTGTTGAAATCAATTCAATATTATAATTCGCATGAAGGGCTTGTGCAAATGCAACAACACCTGTTTTATCAGATACAGAAAGAAGAACACGACGAATCTGATGAAGATCAGGTATGGGAAAATTTTTGGCAACAATACCCATTATAGAAGCCTTAAAAATGAAAGAGTTAAAATTTCAGAAAAATAAACTTATACATTTATAGCATAAGCCTTTAGAAAAATACACTGAAAGAATAAATTTCTTTGTTAAAATACACTAAGAATGATTCATCTTTTTTCTATTATTCTGTTATCTTGGAATGCTGTCATTGAAGATGTGGTGATAGAAGATATACACATTTCATTGATACATTAAATGTCGTTTTAGTGCATGGTCAATGATTCTTAAGATAGGCCTTTTCTGTAGACTTTTTGTAATCGTATGAATAGGAAGATCAAGCGTAAAGATAGAGGTGCTCAATGGATTTACCTTTATACCCTTCATGGGCGCTGCCGTGAAATGGGCTTGGGTGCTTTGAGAAATGTTTCTTGAAAAAAAGCTCGTGAATTAGCAAGTCAATGACGTTCTGTTTTACATGAGGAATACACACGGTAAGAATCCGGATTGTTTACAAACCAGATTGGGTTAAAAATCTTTATGCTTTGATATGGTGCGAGGAAGCCAAAAAGAAGCAGATCCTTGCTTACTATAAATTGATTTAAAATGGTAATTTAGTTTTCTATATTGAATGATGGCACTGAACACTATTAGATTTTCTCATTTTCTTCCCTCGCATTCAGAAACAAAAACTTTTCTTATACATTCCCTAAATGCAAAAATAGAGTAAAAGTGAGAGCTGAGAAATAAGATAATATTTGCTTATACCTTGACTAAACCTAAAAATGAAGCACCGTGGAGGCTTATCCTTTATGAGCACCGTCAAAAGATGAAATTGAGAGCAAGACAAGATATCTTGTCAAAGAAAATGCTTAAAAACATAATACTGTTTTAAAAGTTTATACGACGATAAGCACGCTTACCTTTATCCTCTCATATATATTTCTTGACATAGTTTTATACTTTCATAAGAAATGTCTGTTATTTCAGCGAGGCAATTCCATAGATGGGAATGAAAACTATGGAGATATGTTCTAAATTTAGAATGTTTGATGTCAGTTGGATGCAATTCATGTGCAAAAGGACTTTGATCAGAAAAAGAAAAGATAATAAATTTTTTCAATGAGTTTAGTGCTTTTGAAGTAATAAGCCGGTACCATCACACAATTTGCCAGTTCGTGGGTGTTGCTACAAGCTTTTGGCACTTGAGACGATTCATAAGAGCCATTTTTAGCCTTTCTTATACAAATTTTATCCACACGCTCATCCTGCTTATAATGTGCAACAGACATGGTTTTTGTTGATTCAAAATAAATAAATTTGAAATGAGAGAATCTTAAGATATTCGGGACTCTCATTCAACATACAAAACAATGAATTATTATTATAAATCAAAATATTATTGATGATCAAGATACGAAAAACTTTGTTGTTGTGTCGGGTTTCTTCTTATGTTTCCTCGCCAAAGATTGTCCATAGATTATTGTTAAGCTGATCTTTATGAATATGGTGCAAAGAAAAAAAGAATATGTACGAGTGCTTACTAAAATAAATAAACGCAAAGCTAAGTATATTATTGTTGTTGTTATTAATTATCTTAAAATTTAGCATATTTCTCCAATCCATTGCGGGTATATTGGTGAATTTATAGTATGTTATGTCTCATAAAGCTTTTGTTTCTTGTAACGCAACATCTCATCTTCATGAAGCAGCAGGTTTGAAATAAAAAACGCTTCCATACGTTCTCTGCTCTATGATTTTGTATGTTCGATGCAGGCCAGAGGATTACGTATATAAATTTGAGTAATCTCTGAAACGGCAAACAATCAAATAAGGCAAAAATATAATAGAAATGAGTGCCCATCTTGCCTGTTATTTTTAAATTGTGCGTTAGTTTTTTCAAAAGCGCTTATAACAATGTTTTTTTAGAGTGGTTTTTTAGAATGGGGATAATGCATTGCTTCACATTTTTGTGCATTGCTTCTTTAATGAGGTCACGATTTTCGTGCACAATAAAATACTATTATGGTGCCAATTCACGTGTGTGTATTTTAAAGAGACATTTTTTAATGAATCACTCCCTATTTTATGATGGTCTTTTGAAGAGTATCGTGTAAATTCTTCGTGAATAGGATAACAGATTCATTGTATGCCTATGATTTTTACTAAATAAAAGCGCAAGTCGGTATTCTTAATTCTTGATCGGTTCTCAATATTTTAACAACTCTTGGTCCTTGAGATGGAAGAGGTATTTATTTTCAATAATTTTATCCGTGCGGTTATCTTTGCTTGTGGGGAGCCAAGAGAATGATTTTGATTGCTTCAGCATAAGAAGATTTGAAGTGAAAGAGTCTTACGATATCTGAAGTCTTTTTTAGTTATAAAATGATAGGATTATCAAACTATTATTTCTTGAAAAAACAGATTTTATGGTGTGTTTAATACAACAGCGTTAAGATATGTTCTATTATGAAGCATATTAATGAGACTATATTGGGGGATGGGTATTTTACTTTTAATTTTTTAGTTTTTTTGCCTTAGCAGAAAAAGAAAAGCTCCTAACATCCCAGCGGCTAAAATAAACCACGTGATTGCATAAACGAGATGATTGTTTCGAAAATGTACAATCGTAAGACCAGCAACGGGAAGGTTTGCTTGTGGGGTTGTTTTTTTCCCGGCATCAATGAAATAAGGGGCAACAGTAGACAAACCAAGTTTTTGTGCCATAGCGGGGAGATCGCGCGTATACCATAAATTTTTGTCAGGATTATTTTTGCGTGGAAAAAATCCATTTTTTTCACTCATGCGTAATAAACCTATGATCGTTGTTTGTTCTGTGTCCGTGGTAGAATGTTGCTGAGATGAGGCATTTGTATCCAATTGCTCTGAGTTTTGAAAATTGTTACGTTCATCCATGGGGATAAAACCACGGTTGATAAAGGTCAATGTATTGTCATTAGTGGTTTGTAAAGGAGTCAAAACCCAATATCCCGTAGTATTTTGAGCGGTAGCCGTGACCAAAATATTTTTATCTGTTAAAAATTTTCCCGTGATAACAACAGGTTGATATTCATATTTTTCAAAAGTAACATCTGCCCATTGATTTTTGGGAGGGGCTTTTATGGGGGGCAAGTGAACGCGCTGATTGGCACTGGTGATAAGATTTGTTTTCCAGTTTAACCGTTGTATTTGCCATATACCTAATGCGCTGAAGAGAAGAAAAAAACAAACACATAAAGTTCCAAACAAAAAAGAAGAAAAACGGTTGGGATTGTCCTGAAGCTTTGTCATGGGGGACGCTTGTTTACTCATGATTTCTATTTCCTTTCAGGACAATAGGCTTTCATTCTAACATGGTGCGACTTTAAAAAAAACATTTTGTACGCCTTATTGCAGAAAAAGATGAAAAATGCTCCCATAAGAGATGAAAAAGGTTTTATAAAAGACTTGACCTTTTGTTGTCGACCCCCTATTAGAAAGAAACTTCCCAATGGTGCCCGTTCGAGGTAGTGTTGTGCGTGCTTTACGTTCATTCTATCCTTTGGGTATAGGGATTTGAAAGTTTCTTAGAGTTTTAAGGGTGAAGTTTATGTCTCGTGCATGTGAATTGACAGGGAAGACGGTTCTGTATGGTAATAATGTTAGCCATGCAAATAATAAGACTCGGCGTCGTTTTTTACCAAATCTTTGCAATGTGACATTGATTTCAGAAGTGTTACAGCAAAGTTATCGCTTGCGCATTTCTGCAAGTGCGTTGCGTTCTGTTGAGCACCGTGGTGGTCTTGATGTTTTTTTAATGAAAGCAGACGATAAAGAGTTATCGCAACGTGCGCGTTTGTTAAAGCGCCAAATCATTAAGAAGAAATCTGAGCAAGAAGGTGAGAAAAAAGCTGAGCAAGCAGCGTAATTTTTAGCGTCATTGTTTCCGGCTTTTTTCTTTTTGATCGCTCTACTTTGTTTGGTTCCATACCCCAGGTTAAAAAAAATGTCTTCAAGCGGTCCTTTATTAGAACAGCAAAAGAAAAGGTATATTGTTTTTTCTATTTTAGCAATGTGCCTTGCTGTCACTGCTTCTAATATTTTTGTTCAATATCCTGTCTACTGGTTTGATTTGAATGAGCTGTTGACTTATGGGGCTTTTACCTATCCATTTGCTTTTCTGATTAATGATTTGACCAATCGTTTTTATGGTCCATCTGCTGCGCGGCGTGTGGTTTATGCTGGTTTTTTTGCGGGTGTCTTTGTTTCTTGGGTATTGGCGACCCCACGGCTTGCAATTGCCTCTAGTCTGGCTTTTTTATTTGGGCAACTCCTTGATATTATTGTTTTTACTCCGTTGCGACGTAAAACATGGTGGAAAGCGCCTTTAGCAGCAGCATTGGTTGGTTCGGCTTTGGATACAGTGCTGTTTTTTTCTCTTGCTTTTTCTAGCTTTTTTGCCGTTCTTGATAGGATAACAGGCTATGCTGATAGTTCTCTGGTGGAAAGTACTGTTTTGGGAGGAATAGGCATGCCAGTTTGGCTCTCACTTGCTTTTGGTGATTTTTCGGTAAAAATTGTTATGAGTCTGTTTATGTTGATTCCTTATGGGACAATTCTTAACATTATAAAGCTTCCTCTTTATCGAGGGCATTCAAAGGATGCTTCCTCTTTTGTTTGTAACAAATAATAGTCTTTGTCTTTTTGTTTTCCTGAAGCCAAAAAAATTGTACGCTATGTTTAGTATGGCACGTTATTTATAATGATACTTTATCATTTACCAACTTAAGTAAGAACTCTAACACAAAACACTTTTCTTCTTTCAAAATTCTCTTGTGAGGAAGAAATAGAGTCATTTGTTTGTATCTCACAAGAAGGCAATGTGAATAAAATTGTTTGAGAAGGGGCTAAATATACTTCTTATGAGCGGTTTAAGGTGAAAAAAAATGATAATTATGTTTTTCATTTGAGTGAAAAAGTCCAATATCATAAACTTTTACGCGTTTTAAATACTTTTATTATTGAGTGAATAAAAATTATTTATTTGTCTATGTTACAAGAGAAATTGGCGTGGAGACAACGCCATTTGAAAAGGAAATACTTCTTATGAAGAGCTTTAATGCAATAAAAGTGCAATATTAGACGCTGGAAGTATACTGATTGACCTTAAAATATTGGAAGCTTGAAAATAGGTTTCTGCTGTTGGCTTTTTGCTTGTAAAGCGTAAAGGATGATTCCGAATTCTACATTATGCTATATATGGGTACTGTCGTGAAATCGGCTTCAAGGTGAAATGTTTCTTCGAGTAGGCGCGTGCGAATACACTATATAACGGTGTGTTCTTTTTCGTGAATGAAGCAATATTCTTTTTTTCGTGTTTTTTCTTATATTTTATGTGAGTAAAGGTTTTTGCTTTTATTAATGAGATGGGAGCTTATGTTGATCATTCACTTGTGGAGAGTACTGTTTTGGAATGGTTATGGAGTGTCAGTTTGGCTTGTCGTTTGCTTTTAGCAATTTTGCCGAAAAATCGCTATGAATCCATTTATGCTGATTCTTTTATAAAATAATTCTTAGTGTTTAAAACAGCCTCTTTGGATTATTCTTCTTGTCTGTATCATAAATACGAATTTTATCTTCTCGTTTTACTGAAGATGAAAGGTTAAGTATTATATTTTCTGTGAGAGCAACATTTTAGAGGCATGTTTAGTAGAGATATTGTTTTGTCTACGTGTCTTTCAATATCTAAAATATAGGGAAATAACACAAGATCGAGACAAAAACGGGTGATTATTCAGTCTTTTAATTTGAAAGGTACTCTAGGATACGGTCGTAAATGGAGAATTCCAAGTAAAACTTATCCGTTGCAATAAAACCGGAAAGTAAAAGCAAACTCATTATAATTTTTGAAGATGGTTAGAGCATTTCTTTTAGAATTCATAATGCATCTAGTAAAGTAGAAGCCTTCCTTAAAGTTTTATATTCAATTTGTGGGATTATCTTCTCAGGTTTTTAGCCATCAAATTCCGATGGTTTAATGATAGAAATAATTTTTTAAAATGTAATCGTTGTTGATTCAAGGAAGGCTTATTTCTTATAACTATGAGGACTTTTATCACTAAAAAGTACTTCTAATTGTTTTGTTATCGCGTCGGCAAGTTCTTCAGCATTCATAATTGTTACAGCACGTTGATAATAACGTGTGACGTCATGACCAATTCCAATGGCGATGAGTTCGATGGGGGAATGGGTTTGGATTTCTTGAATCACTGCGCGTAAATGTTTTTCTAGATAATTGCTGGAGTTGACCGATAGTGTCGAATCGTCAACAGGAGCACCATCAGAAATGACCATAAGAATGCGACGTTGTTCACGCCGTAATAAAAGGCGTTGATGCGCCCAAATCAAAGCTTCTCCATCAATATTTTCTTTTAATAATCCTTCTTGCATCATCAAACCTAAATTGCGTCGCGCTCGACGCCATGGGGTATCAGCACTTTTATAGATGATATGGCATAAATCATTAAGACGTCCAGGATTATGGGGTTTGTTTTGGTTAAGCCATTGTTCGCGTGATTTTCCTCCTTTCCAAGTTTTAGTGGTAAAACCTAAAATTTCAACTTTGACACCACAACGTTCAAGAGTTTGTGCCAAAATATCGGCACAACTTGCAGCAACGCTAATGGGGCGTCCGCGCATTGAGCCAGAATTATCAATGAGAAGTGAAACAACTGTATCCCGAAATTGGGTATTACTTTCCATTTTAAAAGAAAGGGGTTGCATGGGGTCAATAATTAGACGTGGAAGCCGTGCTGTATCAAGATATCCTTCTTCAAGGTCAAAGTTCCAGTTGCGATTTTGTTGCGCCATCAAGCGGCGCTGGAGACGGTTTGCTAAACGCCCAACGATGTTTTGGAGATGATTGATTTGCTTATCAAGATAACGGCGTAAGTGATCTAACTCGTTTTCAGAACAAAAATCTGTTGCTTCCAAAATTTCATCAAATTGACGGGTGAATATTTGATAATTGCCAAGTCTTTCCATTTGTTCCGAATCAGAAAAAAGGTGTTTGGGTTTGTGCGGCTTTTCTTGCCAAGGTCCATTTTTTTGCTCGCCGTCAGCTTGATCATTGTTGTTTGATTGTGTCGCTTGTGTTTTTCCGTCGTCTTGCACATCACTTTCTTGTTCAGTGCTGGTTTGTTCTTCACTTTGAGCGTGTTTTTTGTTTTTACTCTCTTCTTCTGCTTGGTCTTGAGGTTCATATTCGTTTTTTAATTTTTTATTGTTTTCACTGTTAGAAGCTTCAGCTTGTTGTACTGTCATTTTGAGTGTAACAAGCATTTGGCGAACAATCTGTGCAAAAGTCTGTTGGTTGTAAATATGATGTGTAAGTTCATTAAGCTCTGCTGCGGCTTTTTGTTCGAGTTCTTGACGCCACAATTCTAAAACAGGGCCTGCTTCTTTTGGGGCAGGGCGCTTTGTTACTTTTTCACGCAATAAAAGTGCAATCGCTTCTTGGATGGGAGCCTCACTTTGGTTGCTAATCTTATGATAATGGGCTCTTTTGTATTTATCGGCGAGCATGACATCAAGGTTTTTTGCAAGCCCCTCCATGGTTAACGTGCCAATTGCTTCAACACGTGTTTGTTCGAGAGCATCAAAGACAGCACGTGCTTCTGATTCTAGTGGAGCAAATTGCATGTGAATGCGGTTATCATGCCATGCTTTGCGTAGAGCCATGGAATCACCTAATCCGCGGGTAATGGTGATGTCTTTATTCGTTGCGTATTGAGGTAATTCTGGTAAACGTGCACAACTTTCGCTCAAAGAGGGTCTGTTGGAACTAAAGGAAACTTCTAGGTGAGATGTTCCAGCAATTGCACGCATACAGGTGGAAAGAGCTCTCTTAAAAGTTTCATTATTAAGAATTTTGGGTGAAGCGTTATTTGTCAGATTCTTGCTTTTGTCGTTAAAGTCGATAGCCATGATTGACATACTCCTTTAAGACAAGACGCCCTGCATGAATGATTCGGGAAGCTCTTGTCCAAAGGCGCGTTGATAAAATTCTGCAACAGTGGCACGTTCGAGTTCATCACATTTATTGAGAAAGGTTAATCGGAAGGCAAAGCCGACATCTTGAAAAATTGTTGTATTTTCTGCCCAAGTAATGACGGTACGTGGACTCATGACAGTTGAAAGATCTCCATTGATAAAAGATTGGCGTACCATATCAGCAACATGAACCATTTGTGAAATTATCTTTTTTCTTTCAGTCGTTTGAAAAGATTTGACCTTTGAACAAATGATATCAACCTCTTTATCATGGGGTAAATAATTGAGTATCGCAACAATAGACCAGCGGTCCATTTGAGCTTGATTAATTTGTTGGGTACCATGATAAAGACCGGTTGTATCGCCAAGACCAATGGTATTTGCTGTTGCAAAAAGACGAAACGCTGGATGTGGAGAGATGACACGGCTTTGATCAAGTAAGCTTAGTTTTCCAGAAGTTTCAAGAACGCGTTGAATGACAAACATAACATCGGGACGCCCCGCATCATATTCGTCGAAAACAAGAGCAACATTATTTTGATAAGCCCAGGGCAAAATGCCCTCTTTAAATTCAGTGATTTGTAAGCCATCTTTTAAAACGATAGCGTCTTTTCCTACAAGATCGATACGACTTACGTGACTGTCAAGATTAATGCGAAGACAAGGCCAGTTAAGACGGGCAGCAACTTGTTCAATATGCGTTGATTTCCCTGTACCGTGATAGCCGGAAACCATTACACGACGGTTAAAGGTAAAACCTGCGAGAATCGCTAAAGTTGTTTGCTGATCAAAAAGATAATCGGGATCGATATCAGGGACATGGGGGCTTTTTGTGCTAAAAGCGGGGATTTTCATATCTGTTTCAATGTGAAACAGATCACGAGCGCAAAGTGTAATATCGGGCAAATTTTCAACGGTAAGATTTGTCATTGTGTTTCTGGAAGGGAAAGGACGCTATTTATTCATTAGAAAACGATACAAGAGTTAAAGCATTTATGCAATGCTCTATAACGAGAGCTTTAGAGTTGCAGAAAGATCTTGCTTACTGTTCTATAACGTTTTACAAAAAATAATATTTTGTGCAAATCATCATAGTCTAAATGAGAATGGGTTCATATAAGCGCGTGTTTTTAGCACAAACCAGATTTTTTTAGCAAATTATAAGCATGTAAAACATCGCGAAAGCGCTCTTCTGAAGCACGGTTACCACCATTGGAATCGGGATGGTGTTTTTTTACCAACTCTTTATATTTCATTTTGATATCTTCTGCTGAAGCGTTTGCTTGTAGTCCCAGTGTATCAAAAGCTTTCGCCTCTAAGGGTTTTAATTTCCGTGAGAAATTATTTTTTGAATGCCGCTCAGTAAAAAGCGTAAAAGGATCGCGCATACGATTTTGATAGGCAGCTGTTCCAGAGCGAATCTTTGCATAATTAGCGGCTGTTTTTTTCAATGTACTATTGCTCAGATCTGTAGGCCATGTTGGTCGATGCCCTGTAAGAGCATCCTTTTGGAATTTTGCGATATCTTTATTGCTAAGACCAGAGAAGTAATTAAAATTTTTATTATAAGCGCGTACGTGTTCAATACAAAAATATAGATATTGCCCTTCGTGATTTCGTCCTGCCGGTGCTTTATGAGTCCCTGTTTTTTCACAACCTTCCCACTGACACTGTTGTGCTTCTGGCTCAGCTTTTTGTTTTTTATTTGAGCTTATGCGAATTGAATCGAATAATTTAGATGTTATTGTCATATTCTTGGTTTATGCAAAATTGATCAATTTTACAAGAATTGACTTTTGAAAAATTTGTTTTCACACTTATTCTATTATGAAAAAGTGTATTTTTGCACGTTCATTTTGTTTGAGGAATGAAAAATGTCTATAGAAACAATCATCAACAGAAAGCTTCAGGATGCTTTTCATCCGCAGAAACTGGAAGTGATTAACGAAAGTCATCTTCATGAGGGACATCCTCATGATGAACATGCTTTTGATGGTAAAGGAGAAACACATTTTCGGGTGAAAATTTTATCTTCTTCTTTTTCCAATATGACGCGTGTAGAAATACATCGAGCGATTTATCAAGTTTTAAAAGAAGAGCTTGCTACTTGTGTTCACGCTTTGGCACTTGAGGTTGAAACTCTTTGATTTTTTTGATGAGAAGCCGTTAAGAACGAGGATGTGCCTTTTGATAAATTTCTAACAAATGATCTGTATCGACATGGGTATAGGTTTGTGTGGTGGAAAGGCTAGCATGCCCAAGAAGTTCTTGAATTGTGCGCAAATCTCCCCCCCTTGATAAAAGATGAGTGGCAAAAGAATGGCGTAGTGTATGAGGCGTGGCAGTTTCTGGTAAACCAAGACTTGCACGTAAATTACGGACAGCTTTCTGAATAATGGCAGGCTGTAGGGGACCACCCCGCGCACCACGAAACATGGGTTGGTTGTCTATTAAAGGATGTGGGCAACATTGAAGATAATTTTGTACGGCTTCGTAAACAATTTTTATGAGGGGAACAAGGCGTGTTTTTCCCCCTTTTCCCGTTATAAATAAACTTGTTTTTTCAGGATCAGAAAATTGTTCTGGTGTGAGGCTTAAGGCTTCTGATATTCGCATTCCACAGCCATAAAGAAGTATGAGGACAGCAGCATTACGAGCGGTAATCCAAGGTTCATTTTCCAGTTGATTTTCTTGTTTGACTATGTGGAGTGCTGATTTTATCGCTAAAGGTTTTGGGAGCGATTTGGGGTGTTTGGGGCTTCGGATAAGTTGAGCCGCGGGAACATTGACGATTCCTTCACGTGATAAGTATTTGAAAAAAGAACGGATGCCTGCCACCCCTCGGCTTAAAGAGCGCGCACTTACATTATTTGTTCGCCGATAAGCAAGATAAGCACGCAAGTCACTAACGCGTAAATTAGCAAGATCTGTAAGGGTTGGTGTATGGCTTAAGTGTTGACAGAGAAAAGATAAAAATTGCCGTGTATCACGTTCATAAGCTTGCGCTGTTTGTGCGGATAGACGACGTGTTTGTATGAGACACTCTAACCAGTTTTTCCTTGCGTTTAAAACTGCATGGTCTGCTGGAATGAGAGGAATATTTTCATCTTTTCTCTTGTCGTTTTTGATGGGCATTATCTAGTTGAGGGTTTCTTTCTTTTTAGATTTTTCGTCGTTAGAATGACCATTTTTGCTGTGGGATTGATCTTCACGATTGATAAGTTGTTTTTCACCTTTGAGAGAGAGTATTTTTAAAAGGTTGTGTGTTGACATCAAGTGCGCAAAAATTAATCCTAAAAAGCCATTTTTATGAAGTTTGGCAAGTTGGCTTGCTGATAGCTTATTCAATTTTTCTTCATCAACAACCCAAAAATGTTCCAATTGCGCTGAAAGACCTTTATCGTTTTTCACATTGATTGATTTTTGACTTAGAAGATCCATTTCCACAAGGGCATCAATAAACTCAGAGGTTTTCTCCATAGCGATTTTAAAACTTTCAAGAAAACGAATACGTTCTTCCATAAAAGGAGAAATAGAGCCATCGGAATTAAAAAGTTCTGTTCCTGCAACTTCATTAAACATACCTGACTGTTGATCAAAACAAACAGAAAGTTCTTTTTCATTGCTAATTTGTGCCAAAACAAAAGGGTAGCGGCGGACAAAGGCGGGAACATAAGTATCGGTTTTCCAACTTTTATCAGAGGTAATGTAGTCATTTTCGTCGTTAGAAAGTCCTACAAGAGCAGCAGATGTATAGTGCCGTTTTTTTTGTTCATCTTCGGCGCACATAAATAAAATAGGATAGTCCAGTGCTGCTTGAAAATACTCAGTACTTGCCAAAGGAACCCAGTGCGTATCTTTGGCAAAAGACATATCACTTGGAGGAGCAAATTTTAGATTTTTATGGGAAACTTTGTTGATTGGGGTAATATCTTTGTAAAATAGCATAATATTTGCCATAAGACTTCTCCTTTATTAATTTGTTTTTGTCACCAAGAAAGGTCTTTTTGGAAGATTGTCTCATATGGCAACAAGATTGAATAGAAAACTATAAGATTGAAGGGCTCATTTTTGAGAGATAATATTTTTGCATGAAGTATAATAAAGAAAAGCTTAAAAATAAAGTCTATCTTGCCATTATTGGTACGCCTCATGGTATAAAAGGGGATGTTTTTGTTAGAATTTTAAGTGCTGACCCCCAGCGTTTCAAGTCTTATGGTACTCTTTATGATGATATGGGGCGTTCTTATGAAATTATAACTCTTCGCATGCAAAAAAATAAGGCGATTGTACGTTTTAAAGGGGTAGAAAATCGTAATACTGCTGAGTCTTTAAACGGTATTCGCCTTTATGTGATGCGTGATCAATTAATTGATGATTTGATGGAGGATGAGTTTTATCAAGTCGATTTAATGGGTTTGTGTGTCCAAGATTGTGGGGGAAAAATCTTAGGTGAGGTATGTGGTTTTTTTAATTTCGGGGCTGGTGATTTGCTTGAAATACGTTTGAATACGGGTAAAAGAGTTCTTATTCCCTTTAGTAAGGCGGCGGTACCAGAAATTTGTATGGATTCTGGTTTTCTTGTTGTTGATCCCATGGCAGCTGGTTTTAGCGATAGAGGAGAAAATGATAAAAAGGAAATGGCTTGAATCTAAAAAAATCAAAAAGAGAAAATGCTAATAATGCAAGTGATCCAAGCAGGAGGGGTATTTTGATTTCTAAAAGTTTTTTGGATTCTTAGAGGCAATTTGAAAGTAAAGGTCTTATTTTAAAGTGAAAATATTGAAGAGAGGGATAATATTAAATATGGCGAAGATAGAGGAGATCTAGATTAACGCTATAGCGTTATAAGGTTTGGTTTGTGCTCTTTTTTCTATAAGAGTATGTTTAAGAAAATGAGGATGAAAAAATAAAAATGAAGTTTCAGGCGCGCGTTTTAACCCTTTATCCTGAAATGTTTCCTGGTTTTTTAGGGTATTCTTTAGCAGGGCAAGCTTTAGAGCGTGGGATTTGGTCACTGGAGACTGTGCAGATTAGGGATTTTGCTTTGGATAAACACCATAGCGTTGATGATACACCAGCTGGTGGGGGGGCTGGTATGGTGATGCGGGCAGATGTATTAGCGGCTGCACTTGATAGTTATCCACAGGATTCGCCAAGATTATTGATGAGTCCACGTGGGCGCCCTTTTGATCAAGCTTATGCGCGTAGCTTGGCTCGTGATTCGGGCGTAACGTTGGTTTGTGGACGTTTTGAAGGTGTTGATGAGCGGATTATAGAAGCACGGGAATTAGAAGAAGTCTCTATTGGTGATTATATCCTTTCAGGGGGTGAGGCAGCTGCACTGGTTATCTTAGATGCTATTATACGCCTTCTCCCCGGAGTGATGGGAAATGAAGCTTCTGCAAAGTGTGAAAGTTTTGAAAATGGTTTGCTAGAACATCCGCAATATACCCGCCCTTCTCTTTTCGAAGGACGGGGGATTCCGCCTGTGTTGATCTCAGGTCATCACAAGGCGATTGCAGATTGGCGTCAAAGCCAAGCCGAATTGCTAACACGTCAACGTCGTCCTGATCTTTATGCGCGTTATGATAAAAAACATCAGAAAACTTGATTCATATGATAAGGTGGTGTATTGCATGGCTCTCTTTTTAGAGAGTTTTTTTATAAAAGGTTTTCTGTAGTTCCAAAATTAAAATGAAGGAATGGTGTATTCGCTCCTGTTGTAAGGCATAACCTAAAGAGCTCCTTTTCTTTAATTAAAGGTTTTTTAGGTAAGAGTTGAGCGCTCTGACTGTTCGATAAAGAACATGAAGGATAGAAGAAATGAATATTATCGCACAGCTTGAAGCTGAACAATGTGCAAAAATTGAAGAAAAGCGCAAATTTCCAGCCTTTCAGCCAGGAGATACAGTTCGTGTTATGGTGCGTGTGACGGAAGGTACACGGACACGTGTTCAGGCATATGAAGGTGTTTGTATTGCACGTTCAGGTGGTGGGTTGAATGAAACCTTTACAGTACGCAAGATTTCTTACGGTGAAGGAGTGGAACGGGTATTTCCTGTTTATTCTCCTTTGATTGAAGGTGTTGAGCTTGTGCGCCGTGGTAAAGTGCGTCGTGCAAAACTTTATTATCTTCGTGGTTTGAGAGGTAAAGCTGCGCGTATCGCTGAAAAGAGAGATTATCGGAAAAAAGCTGAAAAGGTTGTTGAGAAAGTAGAAGCAACACTCGTAAGCACAGATGTTGAAAAGAAAGTTGCTGAGTAAAGATTATATCGGCTAAACTTTATGCAAAAGCGGCTTTTATGCCGCTTATTTGTGTCTTTCGTGATTCGTTTTGTCATTTAAAAGGCTGTGAAGAGACATGAAAATGTTTAATCTATCAAATTTTTTGTCTTTTTTATTCTTAAATAATGGATCAAATTTAGAATATCATTGTACATATCGTGAATACTCAAGAGTACAATGATAGTTTGAAAAAATGTCTGTTTATATTTGAGAAAAGATGTTAGACCTTTGACGTGAAGATAAAATTGTATTAGATTAAGGCAAGTTTTGCGGAGTATATCCGTTGAGTAATCGGTTTTTTTTATGCGTGACCTTTAATCCGTTATTTGAGACAACCGACCTGTAATATTGGTATTTGAGATGCCAAACAAGTAAAAGCGAGATAATATATTTAGTCGTTTTATGCGAGCTTTCTCGTTCGTTACGGTTGCAGTAAAAACCAGGTCAGGATATTTTATGACAGAGACAACTAGGATAAAAGAGCGCCCTCGTTCCCCTCATATAAGTATTTATCGTTGGACAATTACTATGGCCATGTCTATTGCGCATCGCGTTACAGGTATGGCTCTTTATGTTGGAATGGTCTTTCTTGCTGTTTGGTTAGTTGCTATTGCATGTGGGGAGGAGGCATTCAAAACAGTTCATGAGATTTATAGTTCTTGGTTTGGATTGTGTATCTTGTTTCTTTATACTTTGGCAGGGGTTCATCACATGGTTGGTGGTGTTCGCCACATTGTGTGGGATGCGATGCCTTGCCTCCTAGCAAAAGAAAAGGCAACAGTTACTGCTTGGGTAACAGTGTTTATTTCTCTTATTATTACTTTTATAATTTGGATTATTGGATATAGCATTGTTTAGCTGGGGGTGAAAAGAGAGATGAAAAAAGATTTTCGAACGGAACTTGGAAAAGTACGGGGGCATGGAAGTGCTCATGAAGGAACAGAGCATTTTTGGCTACAGCGTTTGACAGGGGTTATCAATCTACCGCTTTTGATATTTTTTATTGTTCTTATTCTTTCGCTTGTAGGCAAAGACTATAGTATTGTCCGTGAACGGCTTGCACACCCTATTGTTGCTATTTTGATGGGATTGATGACTTTTTCAGTTCTTTATCATATGAAACTTGGTATGCAGGTGGTGATTGAAGATTACATTCCACGTGAAGGTTTCCGGATATTCTTTTTAGCATTAAATATTTTATTTTGTTTTCTCATAGGTGGTGTCATTATTTTTTCTCTTTTGAAAATCGCATTAGGGGGTTAAACACATATGGCGGGTACAAGATCATCTCTGGGCACTAAAGCAGGTAACGCCCCTTATCGCACTGTAGATCATAAATTTGATGTTGTTGTTGTTGGGGCAGGCGGTGCAGGATTACGTGCAACACTTGGTATGGCAGAGCAGGGATTAAAAACAGCTTGTATCACGAAGGTTTTTCCAACGCGTTCACATACGGTTGCAGCACAAGGGGGTATTGCTGCATCACTTTCAAATATGGGACCTGATAATTGGCAGTGGCATTTATATGATACCGTGAAAGGTTCTGATTGGTTGGGTGATACCGATGCAATGGAGTATTTGGTGCGTAATGCACCTGCTGCTGTCTACGAATTAGAACATTATGGCGTTCCTTTTTCGCGAACGCAAGAAGGCAAAATTTATCAACGTCCTTTTGGTGGACATACGACACAATTTGGTGAAGGCCCACCTGTTCAGCGTACTTGCGCAGCAGCTGATCGTACAGGACATGCCATTTTGCATACGCTTTATGGACAAAGTTTAAAGCATAACGCGCAATTTTTTATTGAATATTTTGCACTCGATCTCATCATGACGGATGGGGTTTGTACGGGGGTTGTAGCATGGAATCTCGATGATGGTACAATACACCGTTTTTCTGCCAAAATGGTTGTTCTTGCAACCGGTGGTTATGGGCGTGCTTATTTTTCCGCGACATCGGCGCATACCTGTACGGGTGATGGTGGTGGAATGATCGCACGTGCTGGATTGCCACTTCAGGATATGGAATTTGTGCAATTCCATCCTACAGGGATTTATGGTTCTGGTTGCTTAATTACAGAAGGAGCTCGGGGTGAGGGGGGCTATTTAATCAATTCTGAGGGTGAACGCTTTATGGAGCGCTATGCACCTTCCTTTAAGGATTTGGCTTCACGTGATTTGGTTTCGCGTTGTATCACTCTTGAAATTCGTGAAGGGCGTGGCGTGGGACCTAAGAAGGACCATATTCATTTGGTTCTCAATCATATTGATCCTGCAATCTTGCATGAGCGTTTACCGGGGATTTCGGAATCAGCACGGATCTTTGCAGGTGTGGATGTAACAAAAGAACCTATCCCCATCTTGCCAACAGTTCATTATAACATGGGTGGGATTCCTACAAATTACTATGGGGAAGTTCTCAATCCAACGGCTGATGCGCCTGATCGTATTCAACCCGGGCTGATGGCAGTAGGAGAAGCGGGGTGTGCTTCTGTTCATGGTGCTAATCGCTTGGGGTCAAATTCATTGATTGATCTTGTGGTATTTGGTCGTGCTGCTGCTCTTCGCGCAGGTGAAGTTATTGATCGGAATGCAGAAATTCCACCCCTGAATGAAGCCGCTGTTGATGAAATTATAGCGCGTTTTGATCGTTTGCGTTTTGCAAAAGGGGCAGTACCAACAGCGGTATTGCGTGAAAAAATGCAACGCACGATGCAAGAAGATGCGGCTGTCTTCCGTACTGAAGATTCTTTGCAACAAGGATGTCAGCGGATGAATAAAATCTGGGAGGAATTGTCTGATATCAAAGTCACAGATCGTTCTCTGATATGGAATTCTGATTTGGTTGAAACATTAGAGCTTGAAAATCTCATGGCGAATGCAATCATGACTGTTTATTCGGCGGAAGCACGTTTAGAAAGCCGTGGTGCCCATGCGCGTGAAGATTATCCAGAGCGTGATGATAAAAACTGGCGTAAACATACGCTTTCACATTTGTCAAAAGAGGGTAAGGTGATGTTATCCTATCGACCTGTCCATGTGGACCCGTTAACATCTGAAGCTGATGGTGGGATTGATTTAAAGCGCATTGCACCTAAAAAACGGGTTTATTAGGGGGAGAATGAATTATGGTACAAATTAAGCTTCCCAAAAACTCTCAAGTAAAACCGGGAAAGGTTTGGCCTAAACCTAAAGGCGCTAAAAAACTAACAGAATTTCACGTTTATCGTTGGTCGCCTGATGATGAGGAAAATCCTCGTTTAGATACCTATTACGTAGATCGTTCCGCTTGTGGTCCAATGATTCTTGATGGGCTTTTGTTTATTAAAAACCATATTGATCCAACTTTGACACTTCGTCGATCTTGCCGTGAAGGCATCTGTGGTTCATGTGCGATGAATATTGATGGAGCTAATACATTGGCTTGTACCAAAGGTATGGATGATGTAAAACATCCCATTAAAGTCTATCCTTTACCTTCCATGCCGGTTGTTAAAGATCTGGTTCCTGATTTAAAGCGCTTTTATGCACAACACAGAGTCATTGAACCTTGGTTGCAAACAGTTTCTCCTGAACCTGCAAAAGAGTGGTTACAAAGTTACTCCGATCGCCAAAAAATCGATGGTCTTTATGAGTGTATTTTGTGTGCGTGTTGTCAGACATCATGTCCAAGTTATTGGTGGAACGGTGATCGTTATTTGGGCCCCGCTGTTTTGCTTCAAGCTTATCGCTGGATTGCGGATTCACGTGATGAAATGTGTGGTGAACGTCTTGATAATTTAGAAGATCCTTTCCGCCTTTATCGTTGTCATACGATTATGAATTGTGCGCAAACTTGTCCAAAGGGATTAAATCCAGCTAAGGCAATTGCTGAGATTAAAAAACTCATGGTTGAACGCCGCCTTTGAAAATTGACTGATTGATCAAAAGAAAGCGCAATGGAGAAAATTGTGCGTGTTTTTAGAGATTAAATCTCTAAAAACACATGGGTCGTTTATGAGTCCTCGTTTGAGGAAGAAGTCGATATGCTCCTATCTTTCTATTCTTGAATGGAATGTAATTTATGCATGCTAAATCAGAATGATAGTATACTTGTATTAGGTTTTCTGTATTTGAAGATTATTTGGTTAAATATTTATTGATCATTTGAAGAAAATAAAACTTAGAACTTTTAAACGATAAGCTCTTGTCCTTAAGACGATAATTATTTGCGATGATTAAAAGTATCTATGTCAATCAGCTTTTTATAGGCGAATTAAGCTTCATTTTTTTCACATCAAATATACATTTTCAAAAGAAAAAGAATGATCAAAGGTTAAGAGAATTGAGAAAGAATCTCATGTGTGATTTGTTTTTTTGTACAGTTGTTTTCTCTTAATTTTTTTCTTCTTTTATTCATTAAAAGTGTAGAAAATGCATTGAAGAAGCAAAGGAAGAGGGGGATGAAATAAAAAGCCGTAACTAATTGGTTACGGCTTTTTTGTCTTGTATAATACTATCGAGAGAAGAATCCCTCTTAAGCGATTTTTGATTTAGCAAAAATTGGGTCGTAAAAGACTTCAGAAAGTTGCCTATCTTTAAAGAATAACACTACATCAACTGTTGTGTAGAGAACGATCTTTATCATTTCTAACTCGAGTTGGCGGCCAACTTCAGATCTTTTAATCAAGGTAGCACATCGTTCAAATGTCTGCAAAGCACTGTTGGCATGCGTCGTTGTAATTGATCCAGGATGACCCGTGTTTAGTGAATTGAGATATTCCCATGCTTCATTGCCTCGTAATTCAGCGAGAAAAATTCGGTCCGGCGATTGACGCATACACGCATCTAGGCATTCTTCAGCTGAAACACGACCCACATTGTTACCATAAATCATATGTACATGATTAGGATGATTGGGGAGGAAAAGCTCATGAACATCTTCAATTGTGATAATACGCTCTTCTACAGGAACCTTTTCAATAAGCGAGCGGGCAAATGTTGTTTTCCCAGATCCTGTCTTGCCTGCGATGATAATATTGCGTTTGTGAAGGATGCATTCTTCCAAAAATTCAAGAATTTTACCCTCACGTTTATGTTGCAAGAGTCGAACTTCAAATGGCTCCAACCGTGTAAAGTCCTGCTTCGATAACAAGTTATTTGCTTCTTTTTCAGAAGGTTTATTAAAACTTACATCAGAAAAATTATCAAATGCTCCTTCTTCTTTGAGTTCTTCTAACGTTTTAACTACAAGAGAATGTTTACGAATTACAAAAGAAAGAGCACCATCAATGACAGCTGGTGTTTGTATAATTGTACCACGTTGTCCACCAGGCAATAGCACATAATTAATACTTTTTGGAGCCATACCATTATAAACAATAATAGCTGTAATGAGCGTTTGCAAAAAAGCAGTGGTTAACTCTGGCACGCTATATACCTGCCAACCCTTAAAGCTTTTTGTCCATACTTCACAGGGGCGGCAGATCGATAATTCAGTGATCTGCGGATCTTCTAAAAAATGATCAAGCGGTTGCAAAAGCTGAGAAACGGCTTGATCTTTCTGTATTGGGTTAACGTGTGACGAGACTGTAGACATCGCTGAAATCCAGATCACGAGCAACAAAGATATTCACTCGTTCGCCTTGGTTTTTATAAAGTGTTGGTGCGATATTGATGGAATTTTGAAGAACATCGGTCACTATCGATTCAGCATTCTGAGCACCTTGAGATTGAACATTTTGAGTTTGTGAATTCTCTTTATTCTCTTTGCTATTTTTATTAATTTTGCTTCTTACCCATTCTCCTAAATCACCGATGATACTCACCATAATGGCACTGCCAAAACGTTCCCAAAAGTGCCTATCAACCCAGCCGCCGATACCTGATTCACCAAGAGGACCTGTACCAGGTGAGTCAAGATTAACAACAACACCAGAAGGCGTTTCAATGCGTGACCATTGCACAAATACACGCGTTTGTCCTTGTTGTATGCCACTTTGGTAAAAACCAACAACTTTAGAACCACGGTCGAGCAAAACAACGCGACCACTTGTGGAGTAAATATCACGTGTTAGATGACATGTCGTCATGCCTGGTTGTGATGTGATGATCTTTGTTTCCAATGTGCAATCTATTTGTGTTCCTTGCGTAATCAAGAAGTCACGATTACGAAGTTGTGCTGCATGTGATTGACCTAAACGAACTGGTTGGAGACGGTCGAATAATGCGCCATTATTTCCATCATCATTCGATGCTTTTTTTGTCTCTGCAGATCCTTCACTCCCACCGTTGTTAAGACTAGAACTGAGCATACGTTTGCGTGCTAATTCTTCAGAATCTTTAAGCAAATGTAGGGGAATGGTTGTTTGAAGAAGCTTACTCAAGGCTGGTGAAATATCCAAAGTTGAGTCTTCTGTTTGTGTTGGCTTATCTGCTTCTTCTACAAACTTTGGCTCTTCTATAACTCGGGGGGTATAGCTTGGTATAATTTGCTGTACTGTTTGTTGTGGTTTCTCTTCCTCCACTTCTACGGTGTCACGCATTTTAAAAGATTTCCACGTCAAAGCAATCGGTACCGCTACTATGACAATAAGCCCTACCATTAACAATGCACGGGTACCTGGAATTGTTGGACGATGTTCTGAACCTAGTTCTGACCCTCCATACACGCTTTCAACATGCCGTTGCTCTGCATTGTCTAGTTTTGTACCTTTCCCTTCTCCCTTCTCATTACCAAACATCATTTTCCTCCTTTATTGACGCGATGAACCACCGAAGATATTGTTCCAGTTGTATTTGGTATACCATTGGGATCATAGGCTTCATTAAAAACAGCTAAAGCACGTTTTCCAAGTCGTATAAGCCACTTAGGATTGACTTTATGAACGGCGATAATATCATTAGAACTGCCAACAACGGTGCGTGGTATTAAGCTTTCATTCCCCTCAGCATCTACGACATAAATCGATGGCATATCCATGTTAGCGGGAAACTTAAAGTAAGTAATACGCCCATTGTCCCAAGCATTTATCGGCGCAATATCTTGGTGGCCGCTCATGGTGTAACTAAGATTATAACCTTTTACGCTTTGATGAAAACCACGTTCAATTGCAAGGCGTTGGTTGTTTGTGTCTGATTTTTCATCGTTTGAATCGGGATAATGGAAAGCCAATTCATAAGTTGCTCCTGCACGGTCATTGCGAAATTGTAGCCGGAATTTGTAACTTCGTTTGTCAGTTACAACGATGAGATTGGTATTGGCAAGTTCTGCCTTTGGTTTAATAAAAATATGCCTCCCTTTATGCGCAAAGGCATAGGCCTCTGAATCACCAAAGGCATGGGTGATATACTGTTCACCTTCTTCAAGAATAATATGTGTTGCCACACCAAGAACTGTTTCAATTTGAACCACATCAGCTTCGTTATATGTTATATAGCGAATGCGGTGATCATATTGTGAATTTGATGGGCTTTTGAGTGCTTGCACAGGCACCGTATAAAGAGAAGAAAACGAAGACAATAGAACAATGAATGCAAGTTTTTTCATAACAATCAATACCTTAATCATTCAATAGTATTTCTGGGTCAGAACGATAACTTGTCACTTGGAAACCAAGGGGGTTAAGCAATCGATCAGATGACTTCATAGGTGAACCAACATAAGTGTAGCCAATTGTTGCGATTTGGTGTTGTTTTGCTCCAGCAGCACCGGTGCTGTCATGTTGTTGGGTCGTAAAACGTACAGTTGCTTGACCAAGCCCATTAGGTTGGATTGATCGTACTTTAACAGTGATACGTGCTTTGTTAGACAGAACTTTATCCCGCGCATTTTCTCCTTCATAAATTTTTAAATATTCTTGTTGAACAGCTGCTGCGCTTAAAAGTGCTGTTGTATCATAGTTTAGTTGAATGGTATCGTAGTCGTAACTTTCACGGTTCAGCACATATTGATTGAGCCAATATCTGTCTACAACTTCACCATAGCTGGTTTCATGCTCACGCATGATCGAGATAACATCAACTGCACCCGTTGTATTATCAACGCGTAGTACTAAAGGGGTGGGGGCTGGTTGAGAAAATCCAACGACCCCACATATCATCCCAAATAAGCCCAAAAGACCAACAGCACCTGCTACACGCCATGCCGTTCTACGCGATCTTATAAATTCACTTATGAGATCACGTTCTAAACCTCGGCTTTCTTCATAATAACTGCTCAGTTGTTCGGCTTTCACTGGTTTTGCTTGTTTTGTTTTCATCTGTCTCCTCGCTTGATTTCGGCAGGGATTGTTTTATTAATGGGTACGCGGTTCCTATCACTTGGTTGTT